>WHTG01000275.1 GCA_009377835.1 Nitriliruptorales bacterium | reverse complement strand
TCCCGTTCCTGGATCTGTTCCAGGGCCGCGGCGAGCTCGTGGTCTACAAGCACATGTGGTACGACGGCGCGCCGCACCAGGGGCAGTGCGAGGGCTGCACCACCACGGCCTGGCACGTGAAGGACGCCGTCTACCTCAACGCTCGCGGGGTCTCGTTCGCGGTGCTGACCACGGGCCCGTGGGACGTGGTCGCACCGTTCGTGGAGTTCATGGGGTACACCCAGCCCTGGTACTCGGTGCGGGGCGTGGAGGCGCCGGTCGGCGGAGAAATGGGGCACATCGTCTGTTTCCTGCGCGACGGCGACCGCGTGTTCCTCACCTACTCCACGACGGGCCGTGGCAACGAGCCGGTCAACGGGTCCTTGGGCCTGCTCGACATGACGCCCCACGGCCGCCGCGAGGCGTGGGAGGACAACCCCGAGGGCTGGCCCGAGGCCCCTCAGGTCGGGCCGGTCGGTGGGCATGGCGCGCCGATCTGCTGGTACTGGCGCTCGGACGCCGACGGCGTCGCCACCTGGGGCCCGACCAGCCGGCCCGTGCCGCAGTGGACCCGCCCCGGCGCGACCCCCGTGGAGACCCTCGGCCGCCAGGGCCACCACCACTGACACGCGTTCCGTCGGGCAGGACGTGGCCCGCGGTCGCGTGCTGGTCGATGATCCGCGTCCATGAAGCAACGGTCGTGTCGTCTCGCACCGGTCGGGGAAGCGATCGCCAGAGTGGCTCGCCGCTACGCCTTTCTGTTTGCGCGCAGGATGATGATCGCGTTGACGGTGGCGTAGGCGCGCCATTCGAGGAGCCCCACGGGTGAGGCGGAGCGGAAGTTGACGTCCCAGCCTCCGTCGTCGCGCTGGTCCGCCTCGAGACGGTCGAGATCGGCCGCGATGACATGATCTGGGAAGAGTCGGCGCAGGGGTCGGCCGGGGTTGGGCGAGAAGTCGAGGGGGTGGAACACCTCGCCCTCGATGCCGCCGTCGACGGCGACGACGCCGTGGTCGGGCAGGTGCTCGCCGATGTGCTCGAGCAGTCCCGTCGCTTCAGGGTGGGTGTCCGACGCTGCCTCGCAGAAGAGGAGCGAGAACAGAAGCTCATGCGAGTTGGGTTTCGTGATGCCGGCGATCCGTTCGAGACACCATTCGGTAGTCGCGCCGAGCCACGGGTGAGAGGCGACGGCGGGGTCGTGTCGCGCGACGAGATGTGCTTTGGCGGCGACGGCGGCGGTGATGTGCAGGGACGGGGCGGTCGTGTCGGCGTCTTTCCACCATGGCGCACAGCCCGCGGGGTTGCCGATGGGGAGCGCGAACGGAACGCCGTTGTTGTCGATGGTGTGTCGTTGCAGCCAGTCGCACAGCTCGACTGCCCGAGGTGTCACGGTCGGGGCGATGCCGGCGATGATCTCAAAGGCGTGCATGGCGGCGACGGGTTGACTCTCGGGTGATCGCAGATCGGATTCCAGCGCCCAGCCGAAGCCGCCGTCGTTGTTGTGGTAGCCGTCGAGGGCGGCGATAACACCGGCGGCGTCGCCGTCGCCGAGGAGGTGGTGGAGGCGGCGCCGGTCGAGCACACGGCCGTTACTGGCAACGAATGCGACGGCGGCGGGGACGTCTATGGTCATCGTGTACTGCTCCGGTTCAGTCCAGAGGCCAGGTCGGAGACGCGGCCGAACAGCAACGCGTCGGTGCGTCGGGTCTCGTCGAGCTTGAAACGTCCCCCCGCGGCACGCGTTTGAGCGGAAGGTCCGGCCTGCGTCAACGAAATCCTCCCCGCCGCCGGGGGCCTCGACAACGCCGTCGAGGTTGATGAATTCGGTGGCTATCAGTCTTCGTGGCGGCGTTGTCCAGCCGTTCGGTCAGTGCCGCCACAATCCCGTCAAGGCGCGTCTGCCAGTCGGCGCTTTCGACTACGCGCGTGGTGACCCTTGATCCCGCGCGTCCCCAGACGTCGTCGATGTGGACGATGCCAACGCACCCATCGGGCAGGACCGGCTGCGTATAGGAGCCATCGATGTCGCCGATGCGGTGGACCCACAGGCACTCGACGTAGTCGGCCAGTGCCGGCGGCGGCGCCAGCTCGTGATACGCCGAGGCAGGCTCTCGATCCACGGCTCCAGTATCGCGGCGAGGACGGCATGTCACGAGCTCAAAGCCTCCAATGGGCGGTCGACATCTGCCGGCGTGTTGTAGAGGTGCGAGACAGGCGGATCATCCCGGCGCGAACCGCGACGTCGATGTTTGCCGCAGCGAGACGAGAAGACACCGTTTGGAGCGACTCGGTGACCGGCCGCCGGAAGTGGTCAGTGTCACATAGCTGAAGTACAAGGCGCCGGTCTCGTCAAGCGCCCGCGAGTATGCATGCCCCGCTACCCGGTCGATGAGAAGATGGATCACTGCAAACGCCAGGCCGATGAGCAGGTAGACGCATAGCGCGGCCCACACCGTCTGCAAACTGATCGCCGGGTGTGCGAGGACATCGCGGACGATGATCACCGGCACGAACGCGGCCAGCAACAGGCTGAGCAGTCGTGTCGCGTCGAGCAACAGCACCGCACCGTGACCGGTTGCCACGACCGCTACGCCGGCGGCCAAGCCCAACGCGAGGATGCTCAATGCTCCGGCCGTTGTGAACCAGCGAGTTGCCGTGGCCGCTCCCGTAGCTCCCAACGGGACGACGACAGTCGTCGCCTGGAGAGCGACGACGATGCCGGCACCGATCATGCCGGCCGGCACGACGAACGGCGCAATCACCGCCATCAGGATCAGCAGCAGGACACCGCCGTAGCGCCGCAGTCGCGGCGGAGCTGAGCCGCGCTGTCCGCCTGCCGCTGGCGAGTCCGGGGAAGGAATCCCCTTTGACCGTGGCGTCAGTGGGAATGTCCCGCGTCGGGTGCTTGACGCCGTGGGTGCACGCCCTCGTGCAACCCGCTGAGATGACGTCGATGGTGAATGGACATGCGGCGGTTCCTGGTCCGGTCTTGATGATGTACCAGAACAGTAGCGCCGCACCTACACTTTCCGCGCACGCTTCCCGGCCGGGTCGGGCTGAGGCAACAACCTGCCGCTAACCTTCCCGTCTCCCAACGCGGACAGGAGTGGCATGGCTGAGGAGACGCTGGCGCCACGTGCCGCCATCGACGTGCGCGGACTCACGAAGCGCTACGGCGCCGTCGAAGCCGTGCGCGGCATCGACCTGCAGGTCCACCCGGGCGAGACGTTCGGGTTCCTCGGTCCCAACGGCGCCGGCAAGACCACGACGATCAAGATGCTCATCACCCTGCTGATCCCCACCTCTGGGGTCGCCCGCGTGCTGGGACTCGATGTGGTGAAGGACGCCCGGGCGGTCCGGTCTCAGATCGGCTACGTCTTCGGCGGTGATCGCGGGCTCTACGAACGGCTCTCGGGGCTCGAC
>WHTG01000014.1 GCA_009377835.1 Nitriliruptorales bacterium | reverse complement strand
GGCGCATCCCGGTGGATCTGCCGGCGCTCGACGCGGACTACCTGTCGGTGTCGGCGGCCAAATTCGGCGGGGGCCGCGGGATCGGCGCGCTGCTGCTCTCCCCGCGCGCGCGGCTGCGGCCGTTGCTCGCCGGCGACGAGCGCGAACGGCGCCGCCGCGCAGGTCTTGAACATCTGCCGGGGGTGGCCGCGATGGCAGAGACGTTGTTGCAGTTACGTCCCAACGACCCCCACGGTCCCGCCGCGGCCGCGGCCGCCCACATGGAGACGCTGCGGCGCCGCCTGCGCCAGCGACTCGCCGCGGCGGCCACCGATGTCGAGGTCCACGGACCCGACGACGAGTCAGTTCCCCACATCGCGGCCGTGTCGGCGCTGTACTGCGACGGCGAAACCCTCGTGTCCGCGCTGGACACCGCCGGCTACGAGGTGCATTCCGGCTCGTCCTGCGCGACCACGTCCGGGGAACCGTCGCACGTCCTCGTCGCGATGGGTGCGCTGACCCACGGCCACGTCCGGGTCTCGGTGGCCGCCGACACGACGGCCGAGGACGTCGACGCCTTCGCCGCGGCCTTCGCAGCCGCGGTGGCGCAGTTGCGCGCGGCTAGCCTTGGCGGGCGATGACCGCCACCTCACACGCGCACGAGACGCCACTGCTGGACTGCCTCGGGAAGGCCTGTCCGGTGCCGGTGATCGAGCTCGCCAAGGCCGTCCCCGGCCTCGAGGTCGGCCACGAGATCATCGTCGTCGCCGACGATCCGGGGGCCAAGGTCGACATCCCGGTGTGGTGCCGGATGAAGCGCCACGAGCTGGTGGCCGTGGAGCAGGACGGCGCCGAGTTCCGCTTCACGGTCCGACGGTCGCACTGAGGCGCCGGCTCCAGGCGCCGGGCTCGCCCGCCGGCGTGTGGGCGCGGCACGCCATTTTCTATCAACTTTTCGTCCTGCAACCGTGTTAGTCCCCTTGCCGGCCGGGTACTGCCGACGCAGCACAACCAACGACAAAAGGGGAGAATGCCCGTGACGCAGAACATCGAGCAGCTGCGCGGCAGCACCGTCGTCGACCTGACCGGCGACAAGATCGGCAAGGTCGAGGAGATCTACCTCGACGACCAGACGAACGAGCCCGAGTGGCTGCTGGTCAACACCGGGATGTTCGGGACCAGATCCACCTTCATCCCGCTGCAGGGGGCGGACGCCCAGGACGAGGGGATCCGGGTGCCGTTCGAGAAGGCCAAGGTGAACGACGCGCCGGGCGTGGAGCCCGACCGCCAACTGTCGCGCGACGAGGAGGCGGAGCTGTACCGCTACTACGGCCTGGAGTACTCGATGGATGAATCGGGCAGCGGTCTGCCGGAGGGGTCGCCGGGGCTCGACGCCCGCGGCGCCGTCGGTCATGACACGTCGGGTCCCACGACCGACAGCGCGATGACACGATCCGAAGAGCAGGTGCGGGTCGGGACGTCCAGCGAGGAGGCCGGGCGAGCCCGCCTGCGCAAGTACGTCGTGACCGAGAACGTGCAGCAGACGGTGCCGGTGCAGCACGAAGAGGTTCGTGTCGAGCGCGAGCCGATCACCGACGCCAACATCGGCGACGCAATGGACGGCCCGGAGATCTCCGAGGAGGAGCACGAGGTGACGTTGCGCAAGGAGGTCCCGGTCGTCGACAAGCAGGCCGTCCCGGTGGAGCGGGTCCGCCTGGAGAAGGACACGGTCACCGACGAGGCGCAGGTCGAGACCGAGGTCCGCAAGGAACAGGTCGACACGGACGGCGACAGCCGCCGCTGATCTCGACGACACCGCTGAAAGGGGAGCTCGTTTCGAGCTCCCCTTTGTGGCGACGGTGGCCGCCTCAGGAGGCGGCTACGTCGTCCCGGCCCGATCGCGACCGCGGCGCACAGCAGGCGCGAGAAAGGGAGCCCCATCGAGACTCCCTTCATGGCTTGGGGGTCTAGTGGAAGCTGTCGCCGCAGGCACAGGTGTTCTGCGCGTTCGGGTTGTCGATCTTGAACCCGGCGCCCTGCAGGCTGTCGACCCAGTCGATTTCGGTGCCGCGGAGGTACGGCGCGGACATCTTGTCCACGCGCACCGGGACGCCGCTGATCGTCACAGCCTTGTCGCCATCGAGTTGGCGGTCGTCGAAGAACAGCGCGTACCGCATGCCCGAGCACCCACCGGGCTGCACGGCGATGCGCAGCGCAATCTGCTCGGCGTTTTCCTCGTTGGCCATCAGTTCCCTGACCTTCGCGGCGGCGGAGTCGGTCAGGATGACCGGGCTGTCGTCGACCTTTTCGGTCGCGGGGGCGGTGGTGACGTCGCTCATGGGACAGTTCAACCCTTCGTCGTGGCTGCCGCGAAGTCTACCCCTGGGCGTCCGATACGGCATGGACGCTCAAGTGCGCCTCCTTCAGGCCGATCATTACCTAGCGGGATTCCCCCCGCAGAATGGATCGGTTATGACGCTGGGCACCTCTCTTCGCGACGTCGATGGCGACGTCGACGCCGCAACGGTCCGCGCTTCGGATGTGCTGATCTTCCGCCGCGCCGGCGGCGGCCACTTCGTCCTGACCGGTCCGCCCCGCACCGACGTCTCAGGCGACCTGCTGCTCGAGGACGAGCCGCTGGCCCAGCGTGCGCTCGGCGGCCACATCGTCCGGGTTGCGGCCGCTCAGCTCCTGCCGGTGTGCGCCGGGTACCTCGCCCGCGCCGCCGCCGTGGTGGCCGTCGACCGTGACGTGATCGTCGTGCTCGGCCGGCGCGACGGGTGCATGGCCGGCGTCGGCGATGCGGTGCTCGTCCGGGTGGCGGTGGCCGAGGCAACTGCGCAGGGCGGGCGGTTCTGACGTCCTGAGCTTCGCCCGGCGCCGGAGGACCCGCGTCAGCCGGTTATCGCAGCGGCCAGCGCTGCAGCCCCCGCCTCGACAGTGCCCACAGGGTCGCGCAGTCCCGCCTCGCCGAGTTCCTCGACCGCGTCGAACGCGCCCGCGACGTCGTCTGCGGCACTGCCCACGATCGCGACGGCGCGCGCACCGTGGCGGCGCGCGTGATCACACACCTCCCCTGGCACCTTCCCCCGCAACGACCAGCGGTCGAGGCGCCCCTCGCCGGTGACCACCACGTCGGCCACTGCCGCCGCCTCGGCCAGCCGGACCAGTTCTGCGACCAGCGGTGCGCCGGACACGAGCCGGCCACCGGCGAAGGCCGCGAGACCGAACCCGAGGCCGCCCGCCGCGCCTGCTCCCGGCAGATCCCGCCACGGCCCCCCGTCAACATCGCGCTCCGTCACGTCCGCCAGAGTCCTCAGTGACGTTTCCAGTACCGGCAGAGCGTCAGGACCGGCTCCCTTCTGCGCGGCGAATCCCGCGACAGCGCCGTCGGGACCCAGTAGGGGCCCGTGAACGTCGACGGCGACGACGACCGGGACATCCGGGGCCGGCACCGGCACGACGCGGTGCAGGGCGGTCAGGAAACCCCCGCCGACCTTCACGCCGTTACCGTCCTCGCGCAGCAGCCGGTGGCCCAGAGCGGTCGCCATGCCTGCGCCGCCGTCGACCGTGGCCGAACCGCCGAGTCCGACGATGATCTCGTGAGCCCCCTCTGCAGCGGCTGCCCGGATCAGCTGCCCGACCCCGAACGTCGTCGTCAGGCGCGGATCGCGCTGATCCGCGGGAACCAGATGAAGGCCGCACGCCTGTGCGCTCTCGATCAGCGCACGACCGTCCGGCAGGCGTAGCCACTCGGCGGTCACGGCGTAACCCCGGGCGTCGGCGACTGGCAGTCGCCGGCGTCGGCCGCCGGCGCCGGCGGCCACGACGTCGATGGTCCCCTCGCCACCGTCAGCCATGGGCCGGCACACGACGTCGTCGCCGCGCCGCTGCCCGACCCATCCGCGGGCCATCGCGGCTGCGGCGTCCGCGGCGGACATCGTGCCGGCGAACTTGTCCGGAGCGATCAGGACGCGCACGCCGGCGATTGTAGGCAGCGGGAATCCGCTCCCTGCAGGATGACGCATGGCTTCCCTGCTGGTAGGCTAGTTAGTGTCTGATTGACACGAAGTCCCGGCGACACTGTCGCCACCGAACTCCAGCGAGGCCCTTCATGCCGCAGGCCACCGCCACCCCGTCGCTCGCTCGCGCCGCCGCGTCGACGCCGCTCCTGCTGCTCGGCAGCAATGCGGACGCCGACACCGAGCGGGGCGTCATCTGTCCCGGCGTCGTGCCGGACCCCGCGGATCCGTCCCTGGTGGAACGCGCCCGTGCGGCGAGGGCCGTGCTCGGCGACACCGTGTACGTGCTGGGGCATCACTACCAGCGCGACGAGGTCATCCAGTTCGCGGACGTGCGCGGCGACAGCTTCAAGCTCGCCCGGGACGCCGCCGCGAATGGGGCGCCGTACGTCGTGTTCTGCGGCGTGCACTTCATGGCCGAGTCCGCAGATATCCTGACGCCGGACTCGACGACGGTGATCCTTCCCGACCTCGCGGCCGGCTGCTCGATGGCTGACATGGCGGAGATCAGCCAGGTGGAGGCTGCGTGGGCGGACCTGCGCGAGGCCGGCTGCTCCTCCGTCGTGCCGTTGACCTACATGAACTCCTCGGCGGCCATCAAGTCCTTCACGGGTCGCCACGGCGGCGCGATCTGCACCTCGTCCAACGCCGAAGTGGCCATGCGCTGGGCGTTCGAGCAGGGATCGCAGATCCTGTTCCTCCCCGACCAGCATCTCGGCCGCAACACGGCGGTCCGCCAGCTCGGCCTGTCGCTTGACGACTGCGTCGTGTACGACCCGCACAAGCCGGGCGGCGGTGTGACGGTCCCGGAGCTGAGCAGGGCAAAGGTCGTGCTGTGGAAGGGCCACTGCAGCGTCCACGGGACATTCGTGCCGTTCCACGTCGAGATGGCGCGCGCGAAGATGCCCGACGTCAAGATCCTCGTGCACCCGGAAGTCCGCCACGAAGTCGTCGAGCAGGCTGACCTCGTCGGGTCCACCGAGTTCATCATCAAGACGGTGCGGTCCGCGCCGGCAGGCACGAAATGGGCCATCGGCACGGAACTCAACCTCGTGGGCCGCCTCGCCCAGGAGCATCCCGAGCAGACCATCACCTATCTCAACGAGAAGGTGTGCTTCTGTTCGACCATGAACCGCATCGACCTCCCGCACCTGGTGTGGGCGCTGGAGTCGCTGGTCGACGGCACGGTCGTCAACCCGATCAAGGTCGACTCCGACACGGCACACTGGGCGCGCGTCGCCCTCGACCGGATGCTTTCCCTCCCAGGAACCTAACCCCAAGGCCCCAAACCCGAAGATCTTCGGATCGGTGTCCTGAGGGAACCAGAATCGAACATCGCCGGCGAGCGACGCGGGACGCCGGCAGACCGCATTCGGATTCGAACCCTCAGGACAACGGATTCGAACCCGTGCCCGTGTGCGCGGCCATGGTGTCGAGAAATGCCAGGCGCGCCTCAGCGGCGTCACGCACACGTGCCGTGAACACCCGCGGTCGCGAACGCACCAACTCGACCGTGAAGCGCTCGACTTCCCAACCCGCCCGTCGCATCTTGCGGTCTCGCTCCTGGTCCTTGAGCCGCTGGTCGATGAACAGGTGGTGCGGGCCGTCGACCTCGATGTCGAGTCGAATGGGTACCAGTGCGATATCCGCCTCGCCGATGCGCCGGCCGCCGACACGCACCTCATGGGGGCGGGTTGTCGGGAGCAGTCCGAGCGGCTCCAGTGCGGTCGCGACCAACTCGCGACCCCGATGTTCGGACTTGGAGTGCGACAACGTCCCTCGGGCCTTGGTGACCGCGCTCCTGAGAACGTCCACGCCGCAGAACGCGCCCATCTCAAGGCCTCTTGACTCGACGCTGTCCACCGTCGCCACGCGCAGACTGTCCGCTCGTGACATCTGCCAGATGAGCTCGGCTTCCCGTTCCGCGTACGTCCCTTGGGGCGTACGTGCTGTCTCGATGATGCAGCCCTCCGGGTCGAATACAGCCAGGCCCTCCTTCCATTGGGTCGTGCCCGGGACCTCGCCGCCGTAGCGAAGCTTCACGCCGTTGCGCGTGGCGCGTCCGGAATGGGACGGCAACCACAACCAATGGTCGTTCGGGGCAGCCGAGAAACCATGAAGCCACCCACCCGATCGACCTGTGACCACCTGCCCCGCTCGTAACGCCGCGGCAACGACCGCGTCCACGAACGCATCCCACTCCCCGTTGTCCGGCAAGAGAATGCGGCTGCGGGCACCAGTTGGTCGCGCATACGCCAGTACAGCCGCAGCCAGCTGGCGCAGCGGCGTGTCATCCCCGGGCCAGCCTGTGACTCCGCGGTGATATCGGGGCCAACCATGGCCGCGAACGCGGCTGGCCAGAAGCCGCCGGCTCACGCCAACGGCCTCCGCCTGCCAGGTCGTTATCAGCATGTGCTGCCGCTGACTTATCGCGGCGACGATCTCCCAGGGCTCCATGCCCAAGTTCTCGGGCCATTCCCAGCAGAGTGCAGGAAATCTTCGGCACGGCTGTGGACAGCCCGGAGTTCGGATCCGTTCATTTTTGGGAACCGACCCGAACATCAGCGGCAGGCACAGCCGGTGGATTGCGGGCACCTGTTTGGATTTGTGCCCGCAGGGCAACGAATCCGAAGATCTTCGGGTTTGGCCCCCCGGGGTTGCTTCGGGTTTGGGCCCCCGGGGTTGCTTCCGGGTTTGGGCCCCCGGGGTTGCTTCCGGGTTTGGGCCCCCGGGGTTGCTTCGGGTTTGGGCCGGCCGGGGCTATTTCGGGGATGAGGCGACGAACGGGGGACGGGTGACCTCGGCGGACAGTGCTTTGCCGCGCACGTCGATCTGGACCGTGTCGCCGCCCTGGACCGAAGTGTCCAGATAGGCCATTGCGATGCCCGCCTTCAGCGTCGGGCTGAAGGTGCCACTGGTGGTCTCGCCGATCGGCGTTGCGTCGCGGAGCACGGTGCAGTGCGCCCGCGGAATGCCCCGGTCCGTCACCCGCAGCCCCCACAGTCGCCGCCGCGCTCCGGCCTCCTTCGCCGCGACGTATGCGTCACGGCCGACGAACTCCGTCGCCGGCTTGACCGCCCAGTTCAGCCCCGCCTCCACCGGCGACGTCGCCGGCGAGATGTCCTGACCGTGCAGCGGGTACCCCATCTCCAGGCGCAGTGTGTCGCGGGCCCCCAGCCCGACAGGGACGGCGCCGGCCTCCAGCAGATCGTCCCACCGCGTCGGGGCTGCCTCGGCGGGCATGAACAGCTCGTACCCACGTTCACCCGTGTAGCCAGAACGCGCCAGGACGCCTCCCTCCGGTGGCGGCCCGTCAGGCCCGCCGCCGGTCGCCGACGACCCGCCGGCGGGTACCACCAGCACACGACAGTCGAGGTAGCCCAGTTCGTGGACCGGGATCGCCGCGGCGGTGACGATGTCGGCTGCGGCTGGCCCCTGCACCGCTATGCACGCCATGTCGGCCTTGACGTCGCGGACCTCGCAGTCGACCGCCACCGACTCAACCACCGACCGAACCGCAGGCGCGTTCGCCGCGTTGGGCACGACGAAATACCCCCAGTCCAGGTGGTACACGAGCAGGTCGTCGACGATGCCGCCGTCGTCGTTCAGGCACAGCGTGTAGTGCGCGCGACCCACCGGCAGCGCCGTGACGTCATTGGTGAACGCGCGCTGGACCGTGGCCTCCGCGCCTGGTCCCGTCACCGTCAGCGTGCCGAGGTGCGAGAGGTCGAATATCCCGCACGAGTCGCGCACCGCGGCGTGCTCCGCGACGACCGACCCGTAGTGCAGCGGCATCTCCCAGCCGGCGAAGTCGGTCATCGACGCGCCCAGTTGCCGGTGGCGGTCGTCAAGCGGCGAGCGGATCGACATACCGGGCTCCTGACCGGGGAGAGAACGGACGGCGAGCCTATCCGGCCCGGCCCGCAGCAGCCTCAGAACCCGAGGCTAGGATGCGCGTACGACGACCACACAGGAGCGCACGAGCATGGCCGACAGCTACCAGATGATCGTCCTGGGCGGCGGGACCGGGGGCTACTCCTGCGCGCTGCGCGCCGCCGATCTCGGCCTCAAGGTCGCGCTCGTCGAGAAGGACAAGGTCGGGGGCACGTGCCTGCACTTCGGCTGCATCCCGACCAAGGCGCTCCTGCAGGCCGCCGAGGTCGCCGAGCACGCCCAGACCGCCGGCGAGTACGGCGTCAACGCGACCTACGACGGCGTGGACATGGAGCGCGTCCTGTCCTTCAAGCAGAAGGTCGTTGACGCCAACTGGAAGGGCCTCCAGGGTTCGCTGCGCAAGCGCGGTGTGGACGTCATCGCCGGCAGCGGCCGCCTGAAGGACGCCCGGACCCTCGTCGTCAACACGGAGGAGGGCGAACGGACGCTCACCGCCGAGAAGGCGATGGTCCTGGCAACCGGTTCGAAGCCCAGGGGCCTGCCGATGGACGGCGCCGAGATCGACGGCGAGAAGGTCATCACGTCCGACCACGCGCTGTTCCTCGACCGCGTCCCACAGCGGCCGATCGTCGTCGGCGCGAGCGCGGTGGGCATGGAGTTCGCGTCCGTCTGGAAGGGCTACGGCTCGGAGGAGGTGACGGTCATCGAGGCGCTGCCGGGTCTCGTCCCGATGGAGGACGTCGACACCCAGAAGGCGCTGGCACGGGACGTCAAGAAGGCCGGCATGAAGGTCCACGTCGGCGCAAAGATGACAGGCGTGGAGAAGGGTTCGGACGGCGTCCGGGTCACTCTGGAAGGCGACAAGAAGATCGAGGGCGACATCCTCATGCTCGCCATCGGCCGGGGCCCGGTCAGCGAGGACATGGGATTCGAGGACGCCGGTGCGAACCTCGACCGTGGTTTCGTCGCGGTCGACGAATACTGCCAGGTCGGACCCGAAGGGCTCTATGCCATCGGCGACGTCATACCGACTCTCGGTCTGGCGCACGCCTCGTTCCAGGAGGGCTTCCTGGTCGCCGAGCGCGTCGCCGGACAGCGCGTCATCCCGATCGACTACTTCGGGATCCCGAAGGTCTACTACTGCCACCCTGAGATCGGCGCCGTCGGCTACACCGAGCAGCAACTGAAGGACAAGGGTGTCGACTACGACAAGGCGATGTTCCCGTTCAGCCACAACGCCCGCGCGATGATGATGCGTGGCAGCGGCCACGTGAAGGTGCTCGCCGAGAAGGACAACGGCCGCGTGCTCGGCGTTCACATCGTGGGGCCGCGTGCGACGGACCTGATCGCCGAGGGCCAGCTGATCTACAACTGGGAGGCGCTGCCGACCGACGTCGCGCAGTTCATCCACGCCCACCCGACCCTGACCGAAGCCGTCGGCGAGGCGCACCTGCAGCTGGCCGGGCGGCCGCTGCACGGCTGACCATGCCCGAGGGCACCCGCCGCCGCCGCAACGCCCCGACCGATTCGTCGGTGGGCCGACGGCGTCGCCGTGGCGCCCCGCCCCCCGACCAGGGACGCCGCCGCCGGCGCGGCGAGACAGCCGGGGATTCAGGCAAAGACGCTGAGGAAACACCCGCACCAGCGCCGGACAAAGCGGGCGACCCGCCCCCCGGCCCGACAAGGAGCACGCCCGTGGCAACGGAAGTCACCCTCCCCCAACTCGGCGAGAGCGTCACCGAGGGCACCATCACCGCATGGCTGGTCGAGGTCGGCGACAGCGTCGAGGCGGACCAGCCGCTGTTCGAGTTGAGTTCGGACAAGATCGACACCGAGGTTCCCGCTCCCGCCGCAGGGGTGCTCACGGAGATCAAGGTCCAAGTCGACGAGACCGTCGACGTTGGCACCGTCGTGGCCATCATCGGCGAGGGCGACGGGGCCGGCGGTGACGGCCAGGCCTCGGCGGAGACGGCCGAGGAAGACCAGGCGGAGCAGGCCGACGACGATGCCGACCGCGACAGCGGTGGCGACGGTGGCGACGCACCGGCCGCCGGGACCGTCGAGGAGCGCGAGGAGGTCGCGGAGGAATCCGTCGAGGAAGACACGGAGGAGCCGGAGGCGCAAGCGGCGCCCGACCGCTCAGCCGACGCCGGCGACGGCCAGAGGGGCGCGCTGACCTCGCCGCTCGTGCGCCGCCTGGCCGCGGAGAACGACGTGGACCTGAAGTCCGTGAAGGGCACCGGCGACGGTGGTCGGATCACCCGCGAGGACGTCGAGGCGGCCATCGGCGGGGCGACCCGCCAGCCCGCAGGGACCGAGGCCGAGAAGCCGGCCGCGAAGCAGGCGGCGCCCGAACGCAAAGAAGACGCCAAGCCGAAGGAAGGGGCGCAGCCCAAGCGGCGGCCGGCGGCCGACGGCGCCCGGACCCGCGTCGAGGACCTGTCGCGCATCCGGCAGCGCATCGCCGCGAAGATGATGGAGTCGCTCGAGTCGTCAGCGCAGCTGACGACAGTCCAGGAGGTCGACATCACGCAGGTCATGGCGCTGCGCGCGCGCGTCAAGGAAGAATTCAAGCAGCGCGAAGGCGTGTCGCTGTCGCCGTTCGTGTTCCTGTGCCGCGCTGCCGTCATCGCCATCCGCAACCATGAGCGGATCAACGCGCAGGCCGACTGGAACGCGGGCCGCGTCACCTTCCACGACGCCGTCAACCTCGGCATCGCAGTGGACACGGAGAAGGGACTGCTCGTCCCCAACGTCAAGGGTGCCGACGACCTCTCCCTGGCCGGTCTCGCCCGCGCCATCAGCGACGTGGCGAATCGCGCGCGCGGCAAGGGCAAGCTGGAGATGCAGGACATCGAGGGCGGCACGTTCACGGTTACGAACACCGGCAGTGTCGACGTGCTGATCGACACGCCGATCCTCAACTACCCCGAGGTAGCGATCCTCGGCACCGGTGCGGTCAAGAAGCGTCCCGTCGTCGTCGACACCGACGGTGGCGCGGCTATCGCAATCCGCGACATGCTGTACCTGTCCCTGACCTACGACCACCGGCTCATCGACGGCGCGGACGCCGCGAGGTTCGTCACCGAGGTCAAGCAGATCGTCGAGACGCACGACTGGGGCGCCGAGATCGGTTACTGATGATGGGCCGCTACCGCCTTCGGCTGCCTGAGCGGCTGGTGATGGGCCGCTACCGCCTTCGGCTGCCTGAGCGGCTGTGATGCTCAGCGTCTGGTGTGGCGAAGTCGTCTACGAGGATGCGCTGCGCTGGCAGCGTGACCTCGCCCAGGCCCGGCTGATCGGCGACATCGACGACGTCCTGCTCACGCTCACGCACGACCCCGTGTACACCGCGGGGCGGCACGCTGACCTGACGCGCACGGTCCTGCGCGACGCCGGGATCCGCATCGTGCCGGTCGACCGGGGCGGTGACGTGACGTATCACGGCCCGGGACAGCTCGTCGCGTATCCGATCGTCAAGCTGACGGATTCCAAGGCGGTGCGCCCCTTCGTCGACGCACTGGTGGTCGCCTGCGCGCGGACCGCTGCGTCGTACGGCCTGGATGCCCGGCCTGATCCTGCCCGTCCCGGTGTCTGGGTGGGCCGCGACAAGATCGCGGCCGTCGGTGTCCGGGTGGACCGCCGCGTCACGACGCATGGGCTTGCGTTCAACGTCGACCCCGACCTGCGGGAGTTCTCGGCCGGCATCATCCCGTGTGGGATCACGGACGGTGGTGTGACGTCCCTGGCGGCACTGGGAGTCGACGCATCGCTGCACGACGTCCGGCAGCGTGTGGAGCATCACCTGTCCGACACACTCGGGCGTCCCTTGCAGCAGGCCACGCCGGCAGACCTCGGCCTCGTCCCGGTCCAGGATCCGCAGGACCCGCATTGGCAAGCGGCCGCAAATGCGGCACCCTCCATCACCGCCCGTACATCGACCCGGAGCTGACTTGGCCGCCGCCACGGCCCCCGCATGGATGTTCGCCGCTCTGCTACTCGTCGCAGGGACGGTGAAGGTCGCGCGGCCGGCCACGACCGAAGCCGCCCTGCAGGGCACCCGGCTCCCGTCTGACACGCGGGTTGTGCGAGCCCTTGGGCTGGCCGAACTGGTGCTGGCGACGACCGTCCTGCTGGTCGGCGGCCGGATTCCGGCAGCGGTGCTCGCCGTGGCCTACACGGCGTTCGCGGGATTCACCGCGCACCAGTCGCGCCGTGGCGCCGGCTGCGGATGCTTCGGCGACGCGAGCGTCCCGGCGACCAAGCTCCATGTAGCCGTCGATGCGGCGGGCGCCGGTTGCGCCGGCATCGCCGCCGTCGTGGGTGCTCCGGCGTTGCCGGACGCGGTCGCCGGCGCGAGCGAACGTGTGCTGGTCGTGGGCTGTGTCGCCCTCGGTGCGCTGCTGCTGCGCCTCATGCTCACCGTCGTTCCCGAACTCGCCGCCGCCGTCGCCCTGCATCGTGCGGAAGATGCCGCATGACGGCGGTTGTCATCCTGCTGACCGTTGTGGTCGCGATCCTCACACTGCTGGTCGCGGGACTGCTCCGCAGCCACGCCACGATCCTCAAGCGCCTCCATGAACTGGGAGCGGGGGTCGAGACGTCCCCCACCGCAGCACCCCCGGACACCACAGCGGCACCTGACGACCTCGACCTGCCACGGCCGCCGAAGGTGCCCGAAGGACGTGAGGCCGTCGACATCACCGGAGTCGGGCCCACCGGTGAGGCTCATGCCATCCGGGTGGCCGGCGCCGGACACGACACGGTCGTCGCGTTCCTCTCCTCCGGCTGCACCACGTGTCACGTGTTCTGGAGCGAGCTGCGCAACCCCCAGCTGCCGACCGGCACGAGGCTCGTCGTCGTCACGAAGGGAGAGGACGCGGAGAGCCCCGTGGCGGTGGCCGAGCTGGCGCCGCCGGACGCGACCGTCGTGATGAGCAGCGACACCTGGACGGCCTACGAAGTGCCGGGCAGTCCGTACGTCGTGCACGTCGACGGCGAGTCCGGCCGTGTGCGTGGCGAGGGCACCGGGCCCAACTGGGAGCAGGTACGGCGGATGCTCCTGCAAGGCGCCGGAGACGCCGACGCGCGGCGCGCGTCAAAGGCTGCGGCGGACGCCCAGCGAGAGGAGGAGGTTGACGACATCCTCCTTGCCGCAGGGATCAAGCCGGGTGATCCCAGCCTGTACGTCCGGGCCGACGGGACGCCCGCGGAGCCGGACGCGTGATGCTGTGGCTCGGTGTCGGTCTGGCGGTGCTCGCTGGCATCCGCAGCAACTGGTCGCCCTGAGGAGAGTCGATGCTGGGCAGCATCTCCCCGGTCGGGGAGCACGCGAGACGGCAGCGGTGGTGGCTCACTGCCGGCTCCTACCTCGTCGCCTCCCTGGTCGGCGGCGCTGTCGTCGGCGGTCTGTTCGCGGGTGCCGGGCAGCTGCTGCGGGTCGTCCTCCCGCTGACTCCGGCGGCGCGGCTCGTGGTCCTCGCCGTCGTCGTCGCCATCGCCGCAGCCCTCGACACCCGGTTGCTGCCATGGCCACTGCCTACCTGGCACCGCCAGGTCGACGAGCGATGGCTGGGCACCTACAGGGGGTGGGTGTACGGCGCCGGCTTCGGTCTGCAGCTGGGACTCGGTGTCGCGACGATCGTCCCTTCGGCTGTGACCTATGCGATGCTCGCCGCGGCGCTGCTCACGGTGTCGGTGGAGCAGGGAGTGATGATCGGCGTGACGTTCGGTGCCGTGCGGGCGCTGCCGCTGCTCATGACGGCGACGCTGCGGTCACCGGACCGGCTGCACGTCGTCACCGGTCGCGTCGCCGCCGCTGACGCCTCGGTGCATCACGCCGTCGTCGCGGGTCAGGCCGCCATTGCGGCCGTTGCCGTGCTGGCGGCCCTATGAGCGCCGGAACCGGGACGATGAGGCTCGCCGCGCACGGGATCAGGGCCCAGCTGCCGCCGGGCTGGGAAGGCAGTATCCGGTCCGAACGCGCGCGAGAGGCGTTGGAGAACCATCCACTGGCAGCGGAGCAAGGCGACGACGGTGTCTTTCCTGTCGCCCACTTCGCCACGTTCGCCCTGCCGGCAGCGCGGGACGATTTCGGCGCGCAGGCGGTAGGGCGGATGAAGCCGTCGGACGCGTTCGTGTCGCTGCTCGAGTACGAACCCACGGAAGCCGGGTCGGCGCTGTTCGCCAACAAGGGTCTCCCACGGCGCCTCGATCCCCGTGCATTCAGCCGGCGACAGCTACAACGCACCCTCGCCGGGCAGGCGGGGTTCCAATGGTTCTTCAACGAGGCCGGTCGCGCCTTCTGCCTCTATGTCGTCCTCGGCGACGCCGGCGACGCGCACCGCCTGGTACGCAAGGTCGAGAAGGTACTGGCGACCGTCGTCATCGCGAGGCGATCGTGAGCACACCGGGGGCCACCACCTCCCAGAGCCCCCTGTCCGTGCGAGCGGTGGAACGGGCGGCGGCGCTGCTGGAAGGCCCCAGCTCGACGCGGCGCCTGTTCCTGTATCGCATCGCCGTCGTCGGCTCGGCGCTCGCTTTGAACCCCTGGCGCTACGTGCTGCGGCCGACACCGGCGTACGCCTCGGTGTGCGGGTCGGCCAACACCTGCGGCGCCGGGTGGAGCGTGTTCTGCTGCACCATCAACAACGGTGCGAACATCTGCCCCGGCTACTCGTACGTCGCGGGGTGGTGGAAGGTCGACAACTCGGCGTTCTGCCTCGGTTCGCCCCGCTACTACATCGACTGCAACCGCAAACCCGGACGCTCCTGCTCGTGCCGCTGCAACAACACCGGCTGCGATCGCCGGCGGGTGTGCTGCAATGTCTTCCGCTACGGCCAGTGCAACACCCACATCCGCGGGGTGACAGAGGTCGTCTGCCGCCTGATCACATGCACGCCGCCGTGGAAGTGGGATCCCGCGTGCGGCCGCACAGTGCGCGTGTCGGAATCGACGCGGTCGCACAGCTCTCGGTGCCTGCCGGGGCCGAACCCCTCCCGCATCGAGATCAAATACCAGGACATGGGCCTGCGGGGCTCGATCCTGGGTGCGCCGGAGACCCGCGAACGCGACGGGGTGCGCAACGGCCGCAAGCGCCGCTATGCCAATGGGATGATCCTGTGGCACCGCACTACCGGTGCCCACGAGGTTCACAGGTCCGTCGCTCGCAGATATCGCAAGAAGAAGGCGGACAAAGGGACGCTGGGCTACCCAAAGACCGACCATCGCCCGGTTGGGGACGGCAGGGGTGCCTTCGTCCGCTTCGAGGGCGGCTCGATATATCGCCACCCCGATACCGGCACGAAGGCCGTGTTCACCAGGTCCGACCGCCGCTATCGCCGGCTGGGCGGACCGCGCGGCAAGCTGGGCTACCCCCTTTCCAACACACGGAAGCCCGCGGGCGGCGGCCGTGTGACCAACTTCCAGAACGGGGCGATCTACGTGTCGAAGGACACAAATCCTGTCGAGGTTGTCGGCGCGACGCTCGACGTCTTCAGGGATCACGGCGGACCGGCAAGAAGCACCCTTGGGTTTCCGTTGCGACCACGCCGCATCCTGGACGACGGTGGGTCCCTCCAGCGGTTCGAGCGCGGCATCATCGCCGGCGCGACCTTGCGGCGCGTGTTCATCGTCCGCCAGCAGATCGAGGCGCGGCACCGCAGCGAAGGCGGTGTGGCTGGTGTCTGGGGGTATCCCAACGCTCACACGAAGGTCGTGGCCGGCACCTCGGGGTTGCAGTCCAGGTTCCAGACGCGGACCGCCTTCTGGTCCAGCACCACGGGCGCGCGTTGGCTCAACGGCCCGATCCGGCGGCGGTACGGCAAAGAAGGCGGCCCCGCCGGGTTCCTCGGGTTCCCCACATCCGACGTCGTGACAATGCCGGATGGGCACCATCGCGCGACCTTCGAGCGCGGGGTCATCACGTACGACCCGACCACCGGCAAGGTCGAGACCATTCCGGACGCGTAGAAAATCCGCGCCATGCTCCGTCCTCGCGGCGTAGGCTCGCGCAGGCGTGGGACGGGCCCGCGCGCACATGGAGGGGACCGGTATGTCCACACCGTACGGCGGCGATCCGAATCACGAGACGCCCACACCTGCTGACGGCGGATTCTCGACGTCGCCACCGGTGGGCGAATCCGGCCAGGTGCAGCCCGGCTACGGCATGGCGCCCGGCGCTGCGCCCACCGGCGAGCTGGCCGGCTTCTGGATCCGGTTCGCCGGCGCGTTCATCGACTCGGTTCTGCTGAACATCGTGGCGTTCATCCTCGGCTTGCTTGTCGGCGCGGGCACCAACGGGCGTAGCGGTCTCGCATTTCTGCTCGGCGCGGCGTACTTCACGTACTTCCACGGCAGCAGTGGCCAGACCGTCGGACAGCGGGCGGCGAGCATCAAGGTGGTCGACCGGGAGGCCGGCGGGACCATCGACTACGGGCGTGCGTTCGTCCGCTGGCTCGTGTCGATCGTGTCCGGCTTCATCCTCCTCCTGGGCTTCCTGTGGATGCTGTGGGACCCCATGAACCAGACGTGGCACGACAAGGCGGCCCGCACGCTGGTCGTCAAGACCTGACCAGGGTTTGGTCCAGGGCCTGCGGCGCCGGTCGTTACACTGGCGCCGCAGGCCCTTTCTCGTGTCTTTCGAAGGTGCATTCGTGACCGCTCTCGTCCCGGACGGCGCGACGCGCTTGACCGTCGTCGGCGTCCCGTCGGTGGCGCAGCGCAAGCCCGGATGGCTCAAGCAGCGGGCGCCGCTCGCCGGACCGAACTACCGCGACATCAAGCAGGTCATGCGCGGCCGGTCGCTGCACACGGTGTGCGAGGAGGCGGGCTGTCCCAACATCTCCGAGTGCTGGGAGGACCGTGAGGCCACGTTCCTGATCGGTGGCGAGGACTGCACCCGCCGTTGCGGGTTCTGCCAGATCGCCACCGGCAGGCCGAAGGCCTACGACCGTGACGAGCCGCGCCGCGTCGCCGAGACCGTCGCCGATATGGGACTGCACTTCGCCGTCGTCACCGGGGTGGCGCGCGACGATCTGGAGGACAAGGCCGCGTGGCTGTACGCGGAGACGTGCCGTGAGATCCATTCGCGACTCCCCCACTGCGGGGTCGAACTGCTCATCGACGACTTCCAGGGGGACCCGAAGCTGTTGCGCCTCGTCCTGGACGCCGCACCCCAGGTGCTGGCGCACAACCTCGAGACGGTGCGCCGGCTCTTTCGCCACGTACGCCCTGCGTTCGACTACGACCGGAGCCTGCAGGTGCTCGACCGCGCGCGCCGCTGGTCTGACTGCGCGACGAAGTCCAACCTCATGCTCGGCCTGGGCGAGAGCGAGGACGAGGTGCGCGAGGCGATGCGTGACCTGCGGGCGGTCGGCTGCCAGATCCTGACGATCGGGCAGTACCTGCAGCCCACGCACAAGCATCTCGCGCTCCAGCGGTACGTCGAGCCGGACGAGTTCGTGCGCTACGCCCGCTACGGCCGTGAGATCGGGTTCGACCACGTCGAGTCCGGCCCGCTGGTGCGTTCCTCGTACCGTGCGGGGCGTCAGGCGCAAAACGCCGGCGCCTGGCTGCGTCCGGCCGCGGCGAACGCTTAGACCCTTCGAGGGGGTCACAGGTGCCTGCGCAGGGAGATGTTGATCCCTCGCTAGGCTGACCAATCACGCCCTGATGCCGATGTGAGTGTTCCGGAGTGATTCCCTGATGTCCGCCACGTGGTCGACCGGCTACGCCCAGCTGTTCGCGGCCGTTTCCGACCGGCAACTGCAGCGAACCTGTGGCGACGGCACCGATGACGGGGCCCTGAACTTCTACTGCAGCGTTGTGTACCGCACGAGTGGAAACGAGCTGCTGGCCTCCTTCGCCGGAACCGCGATCCCGGCCTTGCTCAAGATCATCCTGATCCTGGTCCTGGCGATCGTCATCCATCGGCTGCTCAAGCGCGGGATCAAGCGGTTCACGCGCGGGATCGCGGCCAGGGCCATCCAGGGTGTCGGCAGGTTTTCCGGGAGGGTCCCGCTGGCGGACACCGCACCGCTGGACCTGTCCCGTGCCACCATGCGCGCCGAGACGATGGGGGCGGTGTTCAACAGCTTCGCGACGGTGTTCGTGTGGGCGATCGCCTTCATGCTGATCCTCGGCGCGATCGGAGTGAATCTCGCTCCCGTGGTTGCCGGCGCCGGGATCGTCGGTGTGGCGCTGGGCTTCGGCGCGCAGAACATGGTCAAGGATTTCCTTGCCGGACTGTTCGTCATCCTCGAGGACCAGTACGGGATCGGCGACATCGTGGAACTGCGCGACACCGTCGGCTCCGCCGGCACCGGCGGCACGGTGGAGGGGATCTCGCTGCGCAGCACCAGGGTGCGCGACGTCGAGGGCGTGGTCTGGCACGTCCCCAACGGCGAGATCCGCACTGCGGGGAACAAGTCGCAGCAGTGGGCGCGGTCGCTGATCGACGTCAACGTCGCCTACGGCACGGACCTACAGCACGCGACGGATGTCATCAAGCGGACGGCGGACAGCGTGTGGCACGACGAGGACTTCCGTGACGTCATCCTCGAGGAGCCCGACGTGTGGGGGCTGGAGCGGTTCGACGCCGACGCGCTGGCGATCCGCCTTGTGCTCAAGGTGCGGCCGGCGCAGCAGTGGGCCGTCAACCGGGCACTGCGTGCGCGCATCAAGACGGCGTTCGACACGGAGGGGATCGAGATCCCCTTCCCGCAGCGCACGGTGTGGCTGCGTCGCGACGACTCGCACACCAAGCCTGGGGCGCCCGAAGCCGCTCAAGCAGCCGAAGGCGGTAGCGGCATACCAAATAAGCCGAGTTAACACGGGTGAAACAGTCGGGCAACGGTGGGGACACCGCCGCTGCCTAGCGTGCCAGCGTCAGTGCGGCGGCCGTCCGGTGGTCCGCTTCCCGACCCCAACGGCGGCCTGCGGCCGCTTCCAGGTCGAGGTCGCTCGGGAGGCGGGCCTCCCGACGGTCGTGGTGAACTGAGTACAACCGAACACACAAAGGAGCAACGTTGGGGAGCTCACCACAGGACGTGCTGTCCCGCATCGATGATGAGGGTATCCAGTTCGTCGACCTTCGTTTCTGTGACCTGCCGGGCCTCATGCAGCACTTCACTGTCCCGGTCCGCGAACTGGCCGAGGACGTCTTCACGGACGGCCTCGGGTTCGACGGCTCGTCGATCCGCGGATTCCAGGAGATCCAAGAGTCCGACATGATCCTCGTGCCGGACCCCGACACCGCGACGGTCGACGCGTTCCGCCAGCATCCGACCCTCATCCTGAACTGCTTCGTGCGCGACCCGATCACGGGTGAGTCGTACAGCCGCGACCCGCGTTACATCGCGCAGAAGGCCGAGCAGTACCTGCAGGGAACCGGCGTCGCGGACACGGCGTACTTCGGACCCGAGGCCGAGTTTTTCATCCTCGACGACGTCCGTTACGACACCAATGCGCGGTCGTCCTACTACTACGTCGACTCGGTCGAGGGGCAGTGGAACTCGGGCACGGACGAAGGTCCCAACCTCGGCTACAAAATCCGCCACAAGGAGGGGTACTTCCCCCTCACGCCGATGGACCACTACCAGGACCTGCGGTCGGAGATGACCGTGGAGCTGGAGAAGGCCGGCATCCAGATCGAGGTGCAGCACCACGAGGTGGGCACCGCCGGTCAGGCCGAGATCGACATGCGCTTCGACACGCTGATGCGCACCGCCGACAAGCTGATGCTGTTCAAGTACGTCATTCGCAACGTCGCGCGGAAGTACGGCAAGACCGTGACGTTCATGCCGAAGCCGATCTTCGGCGACAACGGTTCGGGCATGCACACCCACCAGTCGCTGTGGAACGGCGACGAGCCGCTGTTCTTCGACGAGCAGGGCTACGCGCAGCTGTCCGACGTGGCGCGCTGGTACATCGGCGGCCTTTTGACGCACGCGCCGGCGCTGCTGGCGTTCACGAACCCGACGACGAACTCCTACCGGCGCCTGGTCCCGGGCTACGAAGCACCGGTGAACCTGGTGTACAGCCAGCGCAACCGCTCAGCGGCGTGCCGCATCCCGCTGGTGTCGAAGTCGCCGAAGGCCAAGCGTGTCGAGTTTCGGGTGCCCGACCCGTCGTGCAACCCGTACCTGGCGTTCAGCGCGATGCTGATGGCCGGTCTCGACGGCGTGCGCAACAAGATCGAGCCGCCCGACCCGGTCGACAAGGACATCTACGAACTGCCCCGCGAGGAACTGCTCAACCTGCCCAGCGTCCCGGCAAGCCTCGAGGAGGCGCTGGCGGCGCTGGAGACCGACTACGAGTTCCTGCTCGAGGGGGGCGTCTTCACCGACGACCTCATCGAGACGTGGATCGAATACAAGATGGACCGCGAGGTCAGCCAGATCCGGCTGCGCCCGCACCCGCACGAGTTTCACCTGTACTACGACATCTGACCAGCAGGGCACCTGACCAGCTCTCTTTTACCCTCTCCGAAAAACCCTCGGGCCGTCTGTGCACCGTCAGACGAGCGTCGCGCGACGGCCAATAACGGTCTGTCCGGGTGTGCAGTAGCGAGTACTGGGATGCTTCGGACGGTCTGCGAACGGCAGCGTCCCCCGGCACCTCAGCGGTGAGAATGTGGCGTGGACAACGTCGGGTGTCGGGGGATGCGCCGAGGGCGGGACCGCACCGGTGATGGCGCCGGCGACACACGCGGCGCAGACCGACGAGACGCCTCCCGAGCGCGGCACCGCTGGTCGGCGCCCCTCAAGGTCCTTCCGGGCGTGCAGCGCTCGGCCACTCGTCGCACGTGCGCCGGTACCGGCTGTCGGATCCGATCATCGTGACCCACTCGACGTCGGTGAGGTTGCGTCCAGCCCGCTGGCATGCGGCGCGCACGAGGTCGTCACCGAGCAGTGACACGGACCTCACGCTCGAACCGAGCGGTCCTGCACCGAGGTAGAGGGTCGTGCCGTGGGTTGCGATCGCCGAGCGAGCAGCAGGGATGGGGCCGGCCAGCATCTCGCCGGTGGCGAGGTCCCACAGCTGCACACCGTGATCGCCACTGGCGACCATCAACCCGCTGTCGGATAGGTCGTACGAGTCGGCCGGGATCGTGCCCGACATGACCGGTGAGGTCGGCCGCAGCGTGAACGGATCACGAAGCACGAGCGCGCCGCGGCCCGATGAGGTCACGAGCGTCCCATCGGAGAGGAACTCCATCCTGAACGCGTTCTCCAATGCACCGATCGTCACCGGCTCCGGCTCGGTCACCTCCCACGCGACCGATTGGCCGAGCTGGTCGTGCGCAGCGACGAGCGAGCGGCCGTCGAGGTCGACGGATGTCAGCGCCCACACCTGCTCACTAGGCACCGCCGTGTGATCCGCCAGGCGGAGAGGGTCGCCGACCCGGACCAGTGTGTCGGCGTCGTACAAGCTCACGAAGCCGCTCGTGTCGCCGACGGCCACCAACGTTGCCGAATCCACGAGCACGACGCCCTTGCGGAGACCCGCCCAGACCTCGCCGACGCTCTCTGGGCCGGCGACGCGACCCCCTGTCGCGGCGTCCCACAGCTCGACATCGGCCGGGCACTGCTCCGGCTGCGGTCTCGGCTCGGAGGGGCAGGTCAGCGTGACGATGCGATCCTCATGGACGTCGACCCCGAGGACGTCGACGGTCGGGTCGAGATCGAGCTCAACGCGCATGGCGAGTGTCCGGCCCTCGTGGAGTCGGACGCCCTCCCCGCTCTCCCATATGGCCAGCGTCGATCCGTCAGGCGACGAAGTGACCTGACCCTGGCCCACTGGTTCGATCGGCACGCCCGGCCCCTCCTGCGGCGCCATCGTCCACGTCGACACGGCCCCGTCGATGTCGGCGGTCACCAGGGTGTCGGTTGCGGCGACGAACGCCATGCCGGGGGACCCCCGCTCGACGATCTCGGGCGGCGGTGTAGGCGCGTCGCCGTCACCGAGCTCGAAGAGCTGCAGGTCGAGCGGCGAACCGGCGACCAGCCAACCACTCGGCCCAGCGCTCAGCGTGACGAGTCCAACGGTCTCCATGCGCCCGAACGGCGCCTCGACCAGCTCGAGGTCGTCGGCCTTCCGGCGTTCGACCCGCCGACCGACGAGGGCGATCTCCCCATCGGGGAGGGTGGCGATGCTCGAGATCAGCTCCTCGCCGGTATCGACGGGTCCAGCGACGACGTCGCCAGTGTGCGCATCGAGCGCGACGAGCGCCGCGGGCTCCCCCGACCCCTCAGGTGCGAGCGACGTCACGTACAGGCGCTCGCCGGACTCGCCGTAGCGCATCAGCGCGATCAGCCCACCCGTCCCGGCGTCGAATGTCGAGATCCTCGTCCAGTCATCCGTGTCGTAGATGTCAACCAACCCACGGTCATCCGACATCGCGAGCTCGCGACCGCTTGGGGAGAAGCGCACGAAGGTGAACGGTGCACTGCGGGGAAGCTCGGCGAGAACCGCACCGTCGCGGAGATCGTGGACCGTGACCACGCCAGGTCCGGATCCCGATGAGACCGCGACCGAGCCGTCGGGGTGGACGTCGAGGCCGTCGATCGGCGATGGCGCGCTCGGGAGCCCGACGTGGCGCACTCGTCTGGTCTCCAGATCGATGACATCGAGCTGGCCATCGAGTCGCTTCGCGACCGCAACAGTGCCGCGGTCGTCGACGTCGAGCGCGATGTAGCCATCGGCGGGCGTGAAAATCGACGTACGACCGAGCCGTCGCTCGAACGAGGCGGCGAGCATTGCGCCCCGAGCGACCGACGAGTCGTCGAGTCGGTAGGCCTCGACCGCAAGGAGGAGCGCCAGACTCTGGTCCTGTTCGACGACGTTTCGCGACAGGCCGGCAAGCGTGCGGGCCCTGGCCGCCGTGGCGCCGGCGGCGACTTCGTCGGCGCGCGAGGCGGCGCGAGCGGCCCAAGCCGTTGCGACCACAGCGATCACGAGGAGGACCGCTGCGCTGGCGAGCAAGCCGCGCAGCTGGCGGTTGCGGCGCGCCTGCTCGTTCGCTCGCGCCTCCGCCTCCCCCTGCAAGCGAGCCTCTTCGCGCTCGCTGGCAGCGAGGAAGTCGGCCTCGAGTGGGGTGAGGTCCGCCTGTGTGCGGTCGCGCCACTCGAGTGCGGCATGCACCCGCACGCCTCGGTACAGCTCGCTGACCGGTCGCCCGAGCGCCATCCAGCTGTCTGCTGCGAGCGTCAGGTGCCGCAGGATCCGCTGGCCCTCGACGTCGTCGTCGAGCCACGTTCGCAGGCGCGGCCATGCCCGCACGAGCGCCTCGTGCGCGATCTCGATCGAAGTGCCGTCACTCGTCACGAGCCGCGAGTCAACGAGCAGGTCGATCACTCGTTCATGAAGCTCCCCACCAGTGATCAGCCGACGCGACACCGGAAGGCGGACAGGTCCACCATCCGCATGGGGTGCGACCATCCTCATCATGAGGCCGCGCACGATCACCTGCTCGTCGCCCGACAACCTGCCGTAGAGCGCTTCGGCAGTCTGGGCGACAGCCCCTCGGAGCCCGCCGGTTTCTCGGTAGCCGTGCACCGTGAGCACGCGACCTTCGCGGCGTTCCCACGTGCGCCGGAGAGCATGCGACATCAACGGGAGCGCGCCCGGCTCCCCCTCCAGTTCGCGCACGAGGAGGTCCACCAACCCCGGCTCGAGGAGGAGCCCCGACTGGCCGGCCGGACCCTCGATAGCTGACCTCAGCTCCTCCGCGGTCATCGCACCGAGCAGGTGGAGGCCGCGCTCGACCAGGCGAGCGAGCGGCGGGTGCGTGGCCAGCCCGCCGACCTGATCGGCCCGCATCGCGACCAGTACCTGACCACGGTCTGCGAAGCGGACCACGGAATCGAAGAAGCGTTCGCGCTCGTTCCGGTCTCCACCGGTCACGGCCTCCTCGAACTGGTCGACGACGAGCACATCGTCGAACGACTGCTCGATCTCCGTCGCAGCGTCCGCTGGACGCGGCCCGGGTGTGATGATCCGAACCGACTGCCTTGAGCGGACGAGCGCCGCCGCCACCCCGGCTCGCACCACCGACGACTTGCCACTCCCCGATGGACCCACCACCGCGACGACCCGATGCTCGTCGAGGAGTCGGAGGCACTCGGCGACGACGTCGTCGCGCCCGAAGAAGAGCTCGCTGTCGTCCAGGCCGTAGGGCAGCAGTCCGGGGAACGGACATGAAAGGCTCGTCTCGACGACCGCAGTGGCGACGTCGAGCGAGGGATCGCGCTGGAGGATCGACGTCTCGAGCGCGAGCAACTCCGGACCCGGGTCCAGCCCCACCTCGGTCGCGAGCAGCGCACGGGCCCGACGGAGCGCTCGGAGCGCCTCGGCCTGACGGCCCGACTGGTACTCGGCCCGGGCGAGCAGCGCCCACCGTCCCTCCCGCAGCGGGTGCTGCTCGGCACGGGCGCGGGCCTCGGCCAGCACCTCACGATGCCGGCCCGAGCGCAGCGCTGCATCGACCGCCAGCTCCTCGGCGCCGAGGCGGAGCTCGGCGAGCCGTTCGCGCTCGATGCGGGCCGCATCCCACTCCTGCAGGTCGTCGAACGGTTGTCCCCGCCACAACGCCAAGGCCTGTCGGATGGCTCGGTCGGCCCGCTCGGGTTCGCGCAACGCCAGTAGATCGCGACCTCGGTTGACGAGCCGCTCGAACTCGAGGACATCGATCTCGCTGCTCGTCGCTACGAAGCGATAGCCGTTCGAAGTGGTCTCGATGGCGTTGGCGCCGACCGAGCGACGTAGGCGCGAGACGCACCCCTGGACGATCTTGGGCCACGACGCTGGCGCGCCCCCGGGCCACAACGCTTCGGCGAGCTGCTCCGGGGTCACCACCTCGTGCCGGTGCAGCGTCAGCGTCTGGAGCACCGTTCTGTCACGCGGGCTCAGGGCTTTTTCGACACCGTCGACAGAGAGTGGTCCCAGCACCGAGATCCGCACGCTCGCAGTGTCCGGGAACGGCGCAGGGCGGTCAACGCACCTGATACCGGCCTGATACCGCCGCGCATCCAACCTGATACCGGCAGCTGCGACCGTCGACGCCAACAGCTGAGCAGCGAACTGCTCATGACGAAGGGGTTGCCATGGAACGAGGAGATGGGTGCAGGACGAGCGAAGCCTCGGCCCGAGCGACTGACAGGGTGACGCGGTCCTCGAGAGGTGCGCGGCACACATCCAGCCGCAACCATCCGACTCGAGACGGGTGCGACATCACTGCGCCATCGACGGCGCGCGTGAGCCATCGCAGCGCTCGCCGGCGGCGAGCGCTGCTGGGCTTGGTCCTCGGCGCTGTGCTGCTGGTGCAAGCCTCCGGCCCGGCCGCGACGGCTCTGGCCGCGACCCAGGGCGCACAGAACGGCCGCGAGCCGCTGCTGCGCGAGCAGATCGACGATCGGTTCGTGGAGGAGCCCGACCTGTTCGTGCTCGAGGTGTGCGGGCTCGAGGTCAGGGTGCAGGGCCGGATCCGGGGTCACTTCGTCCTCTACGGCGACCTGACCGCGCGACGGCACCTGAACATCGAGTTCATCTGGTCCGACCTCGAGAGCGGTGACACCCTGTTCGTGGAACGCGACGCAGAGACCTTCTTCGAGGTCCCGATCTCCGAAACGGTCGATGAGCAGGCCGGCACGCTCACTCTGGTCTTCGAGACGCTCATCACCGGCCTGCCGCTCAAGGGCATGGTCCCTGGTGAGGGGGTCGTGATCCGCGACGCGGGGAGGATCACCCAGCTCGTCACCGTCGTGTTGGACCTCGAGACCGGAGATGAGATCTCGGTTGACGAGCAGTTCGTCGACGTCCGGGGGCCCCACCCCTTCGCCGAGCTCACGCCCGACGAGCGCGACGCCGTGTTCTGCAACGCGCTGGCCGGGTGACGAGGCGGCGCGCTCGAACCGCAGTTTCTCAGCTACGACACCTGACACTGTGGGCCCTTGACCTGGCCCACCGCTCTACGGCGACCCCAGCCCGCACTGAGTCCGCAGGAGGACGACGGTGGCCGAGCGGGTACTTCCGCAGGTGCTCAGACAACCTGTGATCCCGATGGAGGAGTTTGTGGCCGGCCTCGCTTCGCGCCGTGCGAGGGGGCGAGTCGGTTATGTCCGCGCTACACCGACGTGAACGTGATCGCCATGGGCTATCGCCGCGCCCCAGAGAATCTGCGCTCCAAAACTGCGGCCTCCCGCGGAGAACGGGAAGCGCGTAAATGTGTTGGGCTGCCAGGAGGAAACGCCCAACGCCTCAGCGAGGGCCCGCGCATCGTCCTCGCCCGTAAAGGTCGGGAAGTCCCGCGCCGCCGTCGTCGTCTTCGTGGTGAGGTGGTCCGAGCTCTTGGAACCCCCCACCCTGTCGTTCTCCTGTGGGGTTCGTCTGCCTGAGCCGAGCGGAAGTCCACGCTTGACCATGAAGGGCTCGATGAACTGAGTCATCACGTCGCCGGACCCACCCCAATGCGGCAGGCCGGGAGTCAGCGCCACCTTCACGGCCTTCAGGTTCGCCCGCTTGTCGAGTTTCTTTCGGAGATCTTCGCGGCGCCGCTGGGCGCGTGCCTTTTGCGCGTCGCTGCGGGTGTTTGGGCGCCGCAGCATCCGCTGGACCTGCTGGGTGATGACATGGCTCCTTTCGATGTCGGTCACGCGGTTTCGCAACAAACCCATCAGGTGTGCGGACTTCACGGTCGCCAGAAGGGTCTTCTCTCCCAGCAGTCCGTCCTCGACAAGCTTGAAGTCGACGATCCGCTGGAACTGGGTCGCGATTGCGTTAAGGGTCTGCTGGAGCACCTTGACATCGGGACCCTCTGTCAGTGGCGTCGTCAGCCGAAGGTCCCGGTGAACCTGATCATCGGCCATGGGACATCCTTTCGTGTGTCGGATAATGGTCCCTGCGTTGCAGACGGGCCCCCTTATGACCAGAACGCCGCGACCAGCCAACCCGGCGAGCCCCCCGCTGCCCAGACTCGCCGCTGCCCGCGCGGCGTATGCACTGTCTCATCGGGTGGCAGAGCTCGTCAAGCAACATCGCTCACAACCTCTGCGGCTGGCGTCACGTCCCCAAGCCGACCCCGGCAGGACCGAGTGGGACACATGCTCATCGGATGCGTCGGCTACAGCCGCCGACGCTCCCACTGCGGCTGCCTGCAGGGCGACGACGTGCCGCGAAGGGACGAGTCAGGCGTCGGCTGACTCGTCGACGCCCTCCACGACCAGTTCTATCCCGTCCATGTCCACGACACGCACGCGGTCACCGGGGGCGGGAGCGCGTGAGGCCGCGCGCGCCTTCCACAGCGCCCCGTCGACGAACACCCGCAGAGGCTCTCCCCGGCCGGACCGCACCGTCCCGACGGCTCCGGTCATGGCGCCTCCGGTCCCGCTGTACGCGGGGGCACGGCGACTCACCCACGCGACCCGCGCGATCGCCAACGCCCCCAGACCAGCCACGGCACCGACGGGAACGAGGAACGAGAGGTCGAGCCCGATCCCGGTCGGCCGGTCGAACAGGAACAGACCGGCCGCGACGAGCGACAGCACGCCGCCACCCGCGAACACGCCGATTCCCGGCACGAACAACTCGGCGACGAACAATGCGATGGCCAGAAACAACAGCAGCACGCCGACGATGTTCACCGGGAGGACCGACAGCGAGAAGAACGCCAGGACGATCATGATCGTGCCGATCACCCCGCCGATCACGCCGCCGGGGCTGGACAGTTCGTAGAGCAGCGCCAACGAGCCGACGCTGATGAACAGGAACGCCAACTCCGGGTTGGCAAGGCTCTGCAGCAGGCGCCTGGTCCATGACATCTCGTAGTCCACGAGGGCCGCAGCCTCAGTCGCCAGTCGCACGCGATCCCCGCCCGGGTCCAGCACCACCGTCCGGCCGTCGATCTCGGCCAGCAGTTCCGCCCGGCTCTCGGCCACGAGGTCGACCGCCCCGATCTCGACCGCCTCCGAGGCCGCCGCAGAGCGTCCCTCGCGCACGGTGTCGACCGCGAAGTCGACATCGCGGTCGCGTTCCTCCGCGATCGCGGTGACATACGCCACAGCGTCGTTGATGACCTTGTCGATCACCTCGCCGCCCTCGAGGCTGATCGGCGTCGCCGCGCCGATGTTGGTGGCCGGTGCCATGGCAGCCACATGCGAGGCGAAGGCGATGATCGCGCCCGCCGACGCAGCACGCGCGCCCGCCGGCGAGACGTACACGATCGTCGGGACCTTCGCGGTGAGCAGGTCCTGCACGATCCCGCGCATCGACGTGTCAAGGCCTCCAGGCGTGTCCATCTCGATGAGCAGCGCGTGGTATCCGCCGGCGACCGCGGCATCGACCGCATCCGCGACGTGGGCCGCGACCACCGGGGTGATCGGCCCCTCGACTCGCGTCACGAGGATCTGCGACTGCTGGGCGGACGCGGAATGCGGCCACACCAGGAACAAGACGGCGGCGAGGACCGCCGACCTAGTGAGCAGACGCCTGGCGGACTGATTCATCCTCGCCCCATCCTGTCACGCCCTCGGCTTGTCGTCGGATCACACTCCCGGACGGCGCCCCTGGATGAACCCTGGCGGGAGTGTCACGATGCCTGCTCCTCGACCCGGCAGGTGCCATCCCATGTCTTCCGCCACTCCCGTCCACGCCGACGTGCTGGATCGCGTCACGGCGTTCCTGGCTGCACACGACCCGGCATCGACCGGCCGTGGGGAGTTTCTGCGCGCACGCTTCGATGCCGGGTTGGCATGGGTCAACTACCCGGAAGGTCTGGGCGGATTGGGCGCGCCCGGAACGGCGCAGGCGGTGGTGGACGGCGCGTTCGCGGCCGCCGGCGCCCCGACCAACGAGCCGGACCGCATCGGCATCGGGCTGGGCATGGCCGCGCCGACGATCCTGGCCTTCGGCACCGACGAGCAGAAGCAGCGGTACCTGCGTCCGCTGTGGACCGGTGAGGAGGTGTGGTGCCAGTTGTTCAGCGAACCAGGGGCGGGTTCGGATCTCGCCGCCCTCGGTACTCGGGCGGTCCGTGAAGGGGACACGTGGATCGTCAACGGCCAGAAGGTCTGGACGTCGATGGCGCATGAGGCGCGGTGGGGAATCCTGGTCACGCGGACGGATCCGGACGTGCCCAAGCACAAGGGTATGACCTATTTCATCTGCGACATGCATGCGCCGGGTGTCGAGGTCCGCCCGTTGCGGCAGATCACGGGGGAGGCCGAGTTCAACGAGGTGTTCCTGGTCGACGTGCAGCTGCCGGACGCACTGCGTCTCGGCGACGTCGGCGACGGATGGCGCGTGGCCACCACGACGCTCATGAGCGAGCGAGTCGCCATCGGTGGCCAGTCCCTGCCACGCGAGGGCGGCATCATCGGGGTTCTGACGGCGTTGTGGCGGGAGCGCCCGGAGCTGCGGACGTCAGGTCTGCACTCCGCGGTTCTGCAGGCGTGGGTCGAGGCAGAGGTTGCGCGGATCGCCGGTGAGCGGCTGCGACAGCAGCTCGCCGCCGGCGCTCCGGGGCCCGAGGGCTCGGCGGCGAAACTCGCCTTCGCATCACTGAACCAGTCCGTCTCGGGACTCGCCCTGGAGCTTCTGGGCGAGGAGGCGCTGACCTACGAGGACTGGACGCTGCGCCGCCCGATCAGTGCCGACTTCACCGGCCGGTCACCGGGATATTCCTACCTGCGAGCGAAGGGGAACTCCATCGAGGGCGGTACGTCGGAGATCCTGCGCACGATCGTCGCCGAGCGCGTCCTGGGCATGCCCCCGGAGATACGCGTGGACAAGGACGTCGCGTGGAGGGACCTGCCACGATGAGCGCGACACCGGATCTGCTCTACAGCGACGTCGAGGATCAACTACGTTCCACGTTGCGCTCGGTTCTCAAAGGTCGCAGCGACGCCGCTGCGATGCTGCAGCGCATCGAGAGCGACCAGCCGTACGATCTCGACCTGTGGCGCGCGCTTGCGACGGAGGTCGGGGCGGCGGCATTACCGATCCCTGAAGCTTTCGGCGGCGCCGGCGCGTCCTGGCGGGAGACGGCGGTGGTCGCCGAAGAGATGGGGCGCGCCGTCGCGCCGGTGCCGTACCTGGGCAGCGCGGTCCTCGCGACGCGCCTGCTGATGGGTTGCGACCAGAACGAACTGCTCGAGCAACTGGCATCGGGAACCGTGACGGCAACTGCCGCCACGCCGCTGGCGACTCGGCCCGGCACGCCGTTCGAGGCGCGCGTCGTGGCCTCCGGGGGGAGCGTCAGCGGCACCGTCACCAGCGTCGCCGACGCCCTGGTCGCGGACCGCTTCGTGGTTCCCGCACGGGAGGGCGACGGTGCTGCGGTGTTCATCGTGGACGCCGCCGACGCCTCCGTCGAGCCGGCCGTCTCAATGGATCTCACCCGTCCGCTGAGCACGGTGTCATTCGACGGCGCCGCCGCCTCACGCGTCGCGACCGGTCAGCAGGCACGG
>WHTG01000058.1 GCA_009377835.1 Nitriliruptorales bacterium | reverse complement strand
GCGCGGCGTGGACGTCGCGCACGGTCGTGTCCCCCTGGTCCCAAACCGCGTTCATCACGTCCGCCTCGAGAGGGCCGAGTACTGCGTCGAGCTGGTTCCGGCGTTTGACCATGGTCACTCCCCGTCAGACGTTCAGCCACACCAGCCTAGTACGTGCCACCACGGGAGTCGGCCGCGCGATCACGTCCTTGCAAACCGACAGATCACTGCGAAGTCATCGGGGTCCAGGCTCGCGCCGCCCACCAGCGCCCCGTCGATGTCCGCCTGCGCCATCAGGTCACGCACGTTTCCTGGCTTCACGCTCCCCCCGTACTGGATGCGGATGCTGTCGGCGACGCTGCCGTCGTACAGCTCGCGCACGACGCCTCGGACCGCAGCACACATCACCTGTGCATCCTCGGAGGTCGCGGTCTTGCCCGTGCCGATAGCCCAGATCGGTTCGTATGCCACGACCAGATCGGCAGCCTGATCGCCGGTCACGTCGTGCAACCCCGCGGTGACCTGCCCAGAGACGACGTGTTCCTGCTCCCCCGCGGTGCGCTGTTCCTCTGACTCGCCGACGCACATGATCGGCGTCATGCCGTGCGCGAGGACGGCTCGTACCTTCCGATTGACGATCTCGTCGCTGTCGCCGAACAGCGTCCGCCGTTCCGAATGGCCACAGATGACATACTGCGCCCTCAGTTTCGCGAGCATCGGCGCACTCACCTCGCCGGTGAACGCCCCGGCAGCCTCCCAGTGGCAGTTCTGCGCGCCGAGGCCGATCGGCAGCCGGTCGCCCTCGATCAGGGTCTGGATGCTGCGCAGCGCGGTGAAGGGCGGAATCACCACGACGTCCGTGGCATCGTAATCGGTCGTATCGAGGTGATAGGCCAGTTGCTGGACCACCTGGATCGCCTGCAGGTGGTCGAGGTTCATCTTCCAGTTGCCGGCCATGATCGGCTTGCGTGCCATCGCCTCGCCTAACTCGCAGTGCGCCGCAGCGCCGCCACGCCGGGGAGGTCCCGGCCCTCGAGGAACTCCAGCGATGCGCCCCCGCCCGTCGACACGTGCGAGACCTCGTCCGCGAGTCCGAGCTTGCGGATCGCGGCCGCGCTGTCGCCGCCGCCGATGACGGTGAAACCCTCGCTGGCCGCCACCGCTCTGGCGACGCCTTCTGTCCCACGCGCGAATGCCTGCCACTCGAACACACCCATGGGTCCGTTCCACAGCACGGCGCCGGCGCCGCTGATCGCGGCCACGAACCGCTCGACCGTCTCCGAACCGATGTCAAGCCCCATCCAGCCGTCGGGGATGCCGTCAGCGGAGACACGCTGGTGCTCGCTGTCCGCATCGAATGCCTCCGCCGCGACGATGTCGACGGGGACGAGCAGCCCTACGCCTTCGCGTTCCGCCCGTTCGAGCAGCTCCCGACACGTGTCGATCTGGTCCGTCTCCACTCTGCTGCGTCCGACCTCGTAACCCTTCGCCGCGAGAAACGTGAAGCACATAGCCCCGCCGATGAGCAGCCGGTCCACACGGCCGAGCAGACTCTCGATCACCCCGAGCTTGTCCGACACCTTCGCACCACCCAGGATCGCGACGAACGGCCGCGGCGGCTCGTGCAGGAGCCGTGACAAGGTCGTCAGCTCGCGTTCCATCAGCACACCCGCGACTGCGTCGTCGAGTCTCGCCGGGATGCCGACGACGCTGGCGTGGGCCCGGTGTGCCGCGCCGAACGCGTCGTTGACGTACGCGTCGCCGAGCCCGGCGAGGGCGTCGGCCAATCCGTCGTCGTTGGCCTCTTCACCCGCCTCGAACCGCAGGTTCTCCAGCAGCGCCACGTCCCCGTCGCCCAGCCGGTCGACCACGCTGCGGGAGCTGTCGCCCACAACATCGGTTGCCAGGGCAACCGGCGCACCGAGCAACTGCGCCAACCTGTGTCCGACCGGCGCCAACCGCAGGTCCTCGACCACGGTGCCCTTCGGGCGGCCCAGATGGCTCATCAGGACGACGCGCGCGCCGGCGTCACGCAGCTGGCGGACGGTCGGGAGCGACTCCTCGATCCGCAGGTCGTCGGCGACCTCGCCGCCCGCCAGGGGGACGTTCAGATCGACGCGAACCAGGACGCGGCGAGCGCCCGCGTCGAACGCGCCAAGGCCCGGTATGTCGGTTGCCACGACTGGCGTGTCGGAACTGGCTACAGGCGTTCTCCGATGTACTGCGTCAGGTCGACCAGCCGGCAGGAGTAACCCCACTCGTTGTCATACCAGCCCAGCACCTTGACCATGGAGCCGCTGACCATCGTGGACAGCCCGTCTACGATGCAGCTGTGCGGGTTGCCGATGACGTCGGCCGACACGATGGGATGTTCGGTGTATTCGACGATTCCCTTCATCGGGCCGTCGGCCGCGGCGCGGAACGCATCGTTGACCTCATCCTTCGTCGTCTCCCGGCCGGTCGTCACGACAAGGTCGGTTATCGACCCGTCGGGAACCGGCACGCGCAGGGCGAGGCCATCCAGACGGCCTTCGAGCTGCGGCAGCGCCAGGGACGCGGCTTTCGCGGCGCCGGTCGACGTCGGGATGATGGAGACGGCTGCGGCACGAGCGCGGCGCAGGTCCTTGTGCGGCTGGTCGTGCGTGCCCTGGTCATTCGTGTACGCGTGGACCGTGGTCATGAACCCTTGCTGAATCCCGCCGAAGGTCTCGTCGAGCACCTTGCTCATGGGCACGACGCTGTTGGTGGTGCAACTGGCATTGGAGATGACGTCGTGCGACCCCGGGTCGTACTGCTCGTGGTTGACGCCCATCACCAGCGTCACGTCCTCGTTCTTCGCCGGGGCGGAGATGATCACCTTGCGGGCTCCGGCGTCGAGGTGAGCCGCCGCCTTGTCGCGGGCGGTGAAGATGCCTGTGGACTCGATGACGATCTCGGCGCCGAGGTCCTTCCAGGGCAGGTCGGCCGGGTTGCGCTCGGAGGTGATCACGATCTCGTCGCCGTCGACGACCAGGCCCTTCTCCGACTCCTCGACGGTTCCGTCGAAACGGCCGTGGACGCTGTCGTAGCGCAGCAGGTGGACGAGCGTCTTGTTGTCCGTGAGGTCGTTGAGGCCGACGATGTCGATGTCGGCACCCTGTTGCTTCGCGGAGCGCAGGAAGTTACGGCCGATGCGGCCGAAGCCGTTGATGCCCACGCGGATTGCCATGTCTGAATCAACTCCAAGCGGTGAATGAACGGCGGTCAGGCACCCTGCCACGAGTGCGCGCACACTCTACCGATCGGCCTCGAAGGCGTCGCCCTCGGCGAGCTCCGCCAGGCGGGCCAGCCGGCGGTGGACGGTCGCCTTCCCCACCGGTGGGTCGTGCAACGCGCCGAGGTCTCCCAGCGGTGCCTGGGGGTTGGCCAGCCGCACCAACGCGGTGGTCCGCAGATCGTCCGGGATGTGCTCCCAGCCCAGCTGTCGGACTGCCTTCTCGATGGCCGCCACCTGGCGAGCGGCGGCGCCGGCCGCCCGGACCAGGTTCGCCTGGTCGGCGTTGGTCGCCCGGTTCGCCTCACCGCGCAGTTCCCGCCGCAGCCGCTCCCCGTCCCACGTCAGGAATGCGGCGTGGGCGCCTGCGTGCGCGAGCACCGCACCGATTGCCTCTCCCGACTTCGTCACGACACGCCAGCCGTCGTCCCGCACCGCTGACCGCGCTCCGGGCGCGCCACAGCGCATCAGCAGCGACCGCACCACCTCCGCGGTTGCGCCGTTGGGTGCGCGGATCTCGAGGTGGGGGGGGCGCCGGGGATCGCTGATGCTGCCGGACGCCATGATCGCGCCCCGTACGAAGGCGGCGGCGTCATGTGGCTCCTGCATGGCTGCTGGGTCGAGCGTCTCCACCGGCCGACCCCGGCTGTCGAGGACGCCGAGCCGCTGCAACTGTGTTCGCGCCGGCGCGCGCACGGGGAGGCGGTACCGCTGTCCGTGCAAGCCGGTTCGGCGGTGAACCTCGACGTCGGGCCGGATGTCGAACAGCTCGGTGAGGCCGGCCCGCAGGCGCCGAGCGACCGCGCCGTCGCCCACGTCCACCACCCATGCGGGTCCCGCGTCCGTCAGGTGCAGCGCACCCGCCAGGCGGACCATCGCCAGTGTCTCGACCGTGTGGCAGCACCGGCGGCCCGATGGCGCGTGCGCCAGCTCCTCTCGGACACGGGCCGTGAAGCTCACGGCACCAGGATGGGCTCCAGGGCGCGGGCCAGGCGCAGCGGATCGTGTGTCCCCGTCGCTCGACCGTCCCGGTGGCGCAGCGCCATGTCGGCTACCACCACACGTCCCGCTGCGGGATGGTGCACCGTCGTGCCCAGCCCCCTGCCCGGTCCACGTGCCGAGGGACCGTCGTGCAGCAGCACCACATCCAGGTGCAGGCCGGGCACGTGGCGCGCCAGGGCCTCGACGTGAGCCGTCGCGTCGAGATCGCTGGTTTCCCCCCGCTGCGTCAGCAAGTTGGCCACATACACGATCCGGGCGTCACAGCGGACCACCGCGTCGGCGATCCCCGGGACCGCCAGAGTCGCCAGGATGCTGGTGAAAAGGCTGCCGGGTCCGAGCACGATCGCGTCGGCCTCTTCGATCGCGGCCACAGCCTCCGGACACGCGACCGGCCGCTCAGGCGACAACCAGACGCGCTCCACGGTCCCCTCGGCCGTCGCCACCCGCACCTGGCCCCCCACCTCCTCTCCTCCGACGCAGGCGCAGAGCCGAACCGCCTGGTTGGTGCACGGGAGGACCCGCCCCTGGCAATCCAGCAGCATTGCGGCCCGGTCCAGGGCCCGCAGGAGATCGCCGCCGGTGACTTCGAGCATTGCGAGAAGGAACAGATTGCCCATGGCGTGCCCCTCCAGCTCGCCGGCGCGGAAGCGGTGCTCGAACACCGCCGCGAGCTCGGCGTCGCCAGCCAGCGTGAACAGCGCCATGCGCATGTCCCCGAGGGCGACCACGCCGTGCTCCTCGCGCAGGCGCCCGCTCGACCCGCCGTCGTCGGCGACGGTTACCACCGCGGTGGGACGGTGACCGAGGCGGCGCAGTGCCGCCAGGGCGCGGGACAGGCCGTGCCCCCCGCCGATCCCCACGACGTTCACTCCCGTCCCACGTCGCGATGGTCCACGCGCACAGCCACACCAAGGGTGCGCATGTGATCGGCCAGAACGTGACTCAGAACCACCGAGCGGTGCTTCCCCCCCGTGCAGCCGATCGCGACCGTGAGGTAGTGCTTGCCCTCACGGATGAACGCCGGGACTAGGAGGTCGAACAGATCGGCGGACCGTTTGATGAACTCGCCCGTATCGGGTTGGCCCAGGACGTAGTCACGGACGGGCTCATCCCGACCGGTCATCGGTCGTAGCTCGTCGACCCAGTGGGGGTTGGGGAGGAACCGCACGTCCAGCACCATGTCGGCGTCTCGTGGCGTGCCGTTCTTGAAGCCGAACGACAGGATGTTGACCACCATGCGCGTGCGCCCGGTTTCACCGAACGCCTCAGAGAGGCGTGCGCGCAACTCGTGCACATTCAGGGCGCTGGTGTCGATGATCAGATCCGACTCCTCACGCAGCCGCCCCAGGTACTCCCGCTCACGCTCGATGCCGTCGAGGATCCGGTCCTGCCGGGCCATGGGATGCACACGCCGGCCGGCCTCGAACCGCCGGACGAGCGCATCGTCGGATGCTTCGAGGAACAGCATCCGCAGGTCGACGTCCCGCGATCGCACCCCTTGCAGCGCGTCACGCAAGTCGTCGATGTGGTCCTCAGCGGAGCCGAAGGCCTGCCGCCCCCGCACGTCGACGACCAGGGCGAACCGGTCGACTGACGAACCGGGTGCTGTCGCGAGGTCGATGACCGGATCGATCAACGTGACCGGAAGGTTGTCGATGACGAAGAACCCCAGATCCTCCAGAACAGCGGATGCCGTCGTCCGGCCCGCACCGGACAGACCGGTGATCACCGCCAGTTGCGGCCGGATGGCCGGCACGGGCGGGTGGTCCTCCACATCCTGTTCCGTCACCCGCTCACCACCTCGTGATCGCCGCTCGCCGCCGGGGGGAACCCGTGGAGCGCTTCGTGGACCCGCGTCGCCAGACGCTCGGAGAATCCCTCAACCTTTGCGATGTCGTCGATGGTCGCCTCCCGCAAGCGCTTCAGCGAACCAAACTCGTCCAGCAGCGCCTTGCGCCGGGCGGGTCCGATCCCGGGAATCTCGTCGAACGCCGACGCTGTCATCTCCCGGCCGCGCAGGCTGCGGTGGTATGTCACCGCGAAGCGGTGCGCCTCGTCACGGACGCGCTGGATGAGGTAGAGCGCCTCACTGGAACGCGGCAGGATAACGGGATCCGCCCTGTCCGGCAGATACACCTCCTCCATCCGCTTCGCCAGGGAACAAACCTCCACGGCGTCGATCCCCAGGTCGTTCATCGCACGTCGGGCCGCGTTCAGCTGCCCCTTCCCGCCGTCGATGATGACGAGATTCGGGGGGTAGGCGAACCGGCGGCTGGTGGCGGGACTGTCGCGTTCCGCGAGGTAGTTGCGGAAACGGCGGGTGATCACCTCGTGCATCATCGCGAAGTCGTCTTGTCCCTCGACCCCGCGGATCTTGAACCGACGGTACTCCGACTTCCGTGGCAGTCCGTCCTCCATGACGACCATCGAGGCCACAGAGTTCGTGCCCTGCAGCGTGGAGATGTCGTAGCACTCGATCCGCAACGGAGCTTCCTCCAGACCTAGAGCCTCCTGCAGCTCGTGCAGAGCCTGGCTGCGGGCGTTGAAATCCTTCGCTCGCTTCAGCCTGTGCTGGTGGAACGCCTCGGCGGCGTTCTCCTTCACACTTTCCAGAAACGCGCGCTTCTCCCCCCGCTGTGGCACACGGATGGTGACCCGGCTCCCACGCAGCTCTGCGAGCAGTTCCTCGAGCGTCTCACGATCCTCCGGCTCCACCGGAACGAGAACCTCCCTGGGAATGTCGTCACTGCGGCCCATCGCGAGTTCCAGGAGGAAGCGTCCGACCAGTGCGGGCGCGTCAAGATCCTCGACCTTGTCGACCGTCCAGCCCTTGCGGCCCACGACGCGGCCGCGTCGAACGAAGAACGTCTGGAACGCCGCCTCCAGCTGGTCGTCATGAAAGTGGATGGCGTCGAAGTCCTCACTGCGCTTCGTCACCATCACCTGCTTCTCGAGGGCGCGGCGCACCGCCGTGAGCTGGTCACGGAGCCGCGCGGCCGCTTCGAAGTTGAGGTTTCCCGCCTCGGCCGTCATCCGCGCCTCGAGGTCGGCGAGTGTGATCTCGGTGTCACCCTCCAGGAAGCCGATGAGCCCGTCGACGAGATCGCGATGCTGGTCCGGCGTCACCTTGCCGACACACGGCGCCGCGCAGCGCCCGATATGGTGCAACAGGCACGGCCGGCTGGTGCGGCGGCAGCGGTCAAACACCCCCTGCGAGCAGGTACGGACCGGATAGACGCGCAACAGCAGATCGAGCGTCTCGCGGATGGCGTAGGCGTGCGCGTACGGGCCGAAATAGCGCGTGCCGTCCTTTCGTGGGTTCCGACGGACCATCGCGCGCGGGATCTCCTCGTGCACCGTGACCGCGAGATAGGGATAGCTCTTGTCGTCGGTGTAGCGGACGTTGTAGCGGGGGCGGTGGCGCTTGATGAGGTTGTATTCCAGATGCAACGCTTCGACCTCGTTGCCGCACACGATCCACTCGACGGATCTGGCCACGTCCAGCATCGATCGCGTCCGAGTCTGGATCCCGGACCAGGCCTGGAAATAGCTCGACAGACGAGCCCGCAGATTCTTGGCTTTGCCGACGTACACCACGCGGTCCGCGCGGTCACGCCACAGGTAGCAACCTGGCTCCGTCGGAATGGTGCCGGGATCGGGGCGGAACTGCAGGGCGGGGTTGCTGCGCACACACCCATGCTCGCACGCGAGCCTGCTGGTTCCCCACCCCTCGGACTGATGGGCATGCATAGCCGAAAACCTCTCGGGTAGGCCGGTGCGTGGAACACCCCGTCAGCAATGAAGGAGTGACCACACAGTGAAGATCATCGAAAAGTCAGTCGAGGTCAGCCAACCCGTCTCGACCGTCTACAACCAGTGGACGCAGTTCGAGGAGTTCCCCCAGTTCATGGAGGGTGTGAACAAGGTCCGGCAGCTCGACGACCAGCACCTTCACTGGGAAACGGAGATCGGCCTCACAGAACGTGAGTTCGAGGCAGAGATCACGGAGCAGGTGCCCGACCAGGTCGTCGCCTGGCGCGCTCTGGGGGAGACGAAGCACACGGGGCGCGTGACGTTCGAGAAGATCGACACGGACAAGACTCGCGTGAACGTGGCCATGGCGTACGACCCGGACGGTTTCGTCGAGAAGACCGGATCCGCGATCGGCATCGTCGACAAGCGTGTGGAGGGCGACCTCGAGCGCTTCACGAAGTTGATCGAGCAGCGCGGAACCGAAACCGGCGCCTGGCGAGGCGAGATCCACGGGGGCGGCTCGCCGAGCAGCCTGAGGTAAATCGGGTCATCTGTTAGCGGCGGCGGCTCCGGCCGCCGCCGTTTGCCGTCCCACGCAGCCGCCGGGAATACGGGGGCTTCCCCTGCCGTCCGTCACGACCCACCCTTGGCCCGGCTGGGCGCGACTCGGGATGGCTCGTCGGGCATCTTCGGGTACACCGGGGGCCACGGCGCGTCGTGCAACCCATTGGCGCGGTCGCGCTCATGCATCTCGAGAAGTGGTTCCAGGGACTGCGGATGGCCCACCATCTCGGCCCACGGGTCGCCGTCGTCGGCCACGCGCTGCGGTACGGCCGCCACCGTCATCTCGTCGGGATGGATCGTCTCGAGTTCGTCCCAGAAGAACGGCACCGAAACCTGTGCGCCCTGGCGCGCGCGGACGCACCAGGCGCCGAACACCGTCTTGTGCGGCGCGTTCTGGTTGAAGTCGATGAAGATCCGCTCGCCCCGCTCTTCCTTCCACCACGCGGCGGTGATCAGGTCGGGCCGCCGCCGTTCCAGCTCGCGTGCGACCGCCACAGCGGCGGAGCGCACCTGGTACGGGTCCCACTGCGGCAGCAGCCGCAGATACACGTGGACACCCCTGTTGCCCGTCGTCTTGGGGTAGCCCGCCAGGCCCACCTCCTCCAAGAGGTCGCGCGTCTCGGCGGCGGTCTCCCGGACCATGTCGAACGTGGTACCCGGCTGTGGGTCGAGATCGAGGCGCAGCTCGTCGGCGTGGTCCTGATCCGCGGCGAGCAGCGGCCACACGTGGAAGCCGAGGCACCCCAGGTTCACCGCCCACGCGACGTGGGCGATGTCGGTGACGACGAGCGCCCGTGAGAGGGTCCCGTTGACCGTCGCGACGGTGGTGGTCTGCAACCACTCAGGCGCGTTCTTGGGCACGCGCTTCTGGAAGAACGACGATCCGCCGGCGCCGTTGGGAAACCGCTGCAACAGCACGGGTCGCCCACCCATCGCGGCCAGGAGCGGGCCCCGCACGGCCTCGTAGTAGCGGACGAGATCAAGCTTCGTCTCGCCCCGCTCGGCGAAGAACACCTTGTCGGGATGCGAGATCGCGATCTGGCGCCCGTCGAGTTGCAGTACCTCGGCGTCAGCGTCTTCGTTGTGAGCCACCTGCGCAACTGTAACGGCTAGGCGCTCAGCAACTCCTGCAGGAACTTCCCGGTGTAGCTGCCGGGTTCCCCCGCGACGTCCTCGGGGGTCCCCTCGGCCACGACTGTGCCGCCGCCTGACCCACCCTCGGGGCCGAGGTCGATGACCCAGTCGGCGGTTTTGACCACATCGAGGTCGTGTTCGATGACGATGACGGTGTTTCCCTTTTCCACCAGGCGGTGCAGGACGCCCAGGAGCTTGTTGACGTCCTCGAAGTGCAGGCCGGTGGTGGGTTCGTCGAGGATGTACACGGTCTGCCCGGTCGCGCGTTTTCGGAGCTCCGACGCCAGCTTCACGCGCTGGGCCTCGCCCCCGGAGAGGGTCGTGGCAGGCTGGCCGAGGCGGACGTAGCCCAGTCCGACGTCGTTGAGGGTCTCCAGGTGCCGCGCGATCGCCGGAATCGACGCGAAGAATCTCAGGGCCTCCTCGACCGACATGTCGAGGACTTCGCTGATCGTCTTGCCCTTGTAGTGGACCTCCAGAGTCTCCCGGTTGTAGCGGCGGCCCTTGCAGACTTCGCACGGGACGTAGATGTCGGGCAGGAACTGCATGTCGATCTTGATCGTGCCGTCGCCACAGCACGCCTCACAGCGGCCACCCTTGACGTTGAAGCTGAAGCGGCCGGGCTGGTAGCCGCGGATCTTCGCCTCCTGTGTCGTCGCGAAGAGCTTCCGGATGTGGTCGAACAGCCCCGTGTAGGTGGCGGGGTTGGACCGAGGAGTGCGTCCGATCGGCGACTGGTCGATACCGACGACCTTGTCGATCTGGTCCAGGCCGTCGATGGAGCGGTGGCGCCCGGGCACCACGCGCGAGCCGTAGACGTAACGCTGCAGGCTGGCGTGGAGAATGTCGTTGACCAGCGTCGACTTCCCCGAACCGGACACGCCCGTAACCGCGGTGAACGTCCCCAGTGGGAACCGCACGGTGAGACCGCGCAGGTTGTGCTCGGTGGCGCCCTTGACGACGAGGGCGTGGCCGCGCTTCGGCTTGCGGCGCTTCGGCGGCACCGCGATCTCCTTACGGCCGGCGAGGTACGCACCGGTGTGGGATCGCTTGTTGCGCTTGAGACCCTTGAGGTCCCCCGCGTGCACGATTTCCCCCCCATGCTCCCCCGCACCTGGTCCGATGTCGACGACGTGGTCCGCCGCCTCGATGGTCGACCGGTCGTGCTCCACGACGATCACGGTATTGCCCAGATCGCGTAGACGGATCAGCGTCTCGATGAGCCGTTCGTTGTCCCGCTGGTGCAGGCCGATCGAGGGCTCGTCGAGCACGTACAGGCAGCCGACGAGTCCGGACCCGATCTGCGTCGCCAGGCGGATGCGCTGTGCCTCGCCACCGGCGAGTGTCCCCGCAGCCCGGTCCAGCGTCAGATAGTCGAGGCCGACGTCGAGGAGGAAGTTCAACCGTGCGCGGATCTCCTTGAGAATCCGTTCTGCGATCATGCGCTCCCGCTCGGTCAGTTCGAGCGAGTCGAAGAACGACACCGCGTCGCCGATCGATTGCGCACACGATTCGGCGATGCTCTTGTCACCGACCGTCACCGCGAGCGGCAGGGGCCTGAGCCTCGCGCCTTTGCAGGCGCTGCAGGGGACCTCCCGCATGTACTCCTCGATGCGCTCCCGCATCGTGTCCGAATCGGTCTCCGCGTGGCGGCGGAGCAGCTGCGAGACCACACCTTCGTACGTCGCCTTGTACGAGCGGCGGCGGTTGAAGCGGTTGGTGTACTGGACGAGGACCTTCTGCTTGGCGGGCAGGCCGTAAAGCAGGACGCGGCGGTGCTCGGGCCTGATGTCGTGCCACGGTGTGGCCGGCTCGAACCCGAGGTGGTTCGCGACGGCGATGAGCAGCTGCACGTAGTAGTTCGACTGCCCGCCGGTCGCCCACGGTTGCAGGACGCCCTCCAGGATGGACCGGCTCTCGTCGCCGACGACCAGTTCGGGGTCGACCTCCAGCCGGGTGCCCAGGCCCGAGCAGGTTTCGCAGGCACCGTACGGCGTGTTGAAAGAGAAGTTCCGGGGGGCGAGCTGGTCGAAGCTCAGGCCGCAGTTGGGGCACGCGAGATGCTCGGAGAACGTGAGCATCTCTGCGGAGTCTTGATCGGTGCGCGGGACGATCTCGACGGAGGCGATGCCCTCGGCGAGCTGGAGTGCGGTCTCGATCGAGTCGGCGAGGCGGCGCCGGATGTTCGGCTTGGCGACGAGCCGGTCGATGATCACTTCGATGGTGTGCTGCTCGTAGCGGGCCAGCTCCGGTGGGTTCGCCAGGTCGGCGACCACGGGATCGGCGGTGCCCGACGTGATGCGGGTGCGGGCGTAGCCGCGGCTGGACAGGTCGGCGAGCAGCTTCTCGTACTGGCCCTTACGACCCCGCACCACCGGCGCGAGCACCTGGAAGCGCGTCCCCTCCGGCAGCTGCTCGACCTGGTCGATGATCTGCTCGGCAGTCTGCCGCTGGATGGGGCTACCGCAGTTGGGGCAGTGGGGATGACCGATGCGAGCGTAGAGCAGGCGGAGGTAGTCGTAGACCTCGGTGATCGTACCCACCGTCGACCGCGGGTTGCGGCTGGTCGATTTCTGGTCGATGGAGATCGCCGGCGACAGCCCCTCGATGAAATCGACGTCGGGCTTGTCCATCTGTCCCAGGAACTGGCGCGCGTAGGCGGACAGCGACTCGACGTAGCGGCGCTGCCCCTCGGCGTAGATGGTGTCGAACGCCAGGCTGGACTTACCCGACCCGGAAAGCCCGGTGAAGACCACCAGGGCGTCACGGGGAATCTCGAGTTCGACGTTCTTCAGATTGTGTTCACGGGCCCCGCGGATGACGAGGGCGTCGTGCGTCGCTGACGCGCGTCTGGGCACGGAAAAAGGCTCCGAATTCTGCAGGAGGTGCCGCGGGGAAGACGGCCCCGGTGGGGGACGGAGCAAGTGTAGCGGCGGGGTGCGACAGCGGGCTGTGCGCCCCTGGCCGTAGCGCCGGCCGGAGGTGGTTGACAACTCGCTGCCGGCGGGAGGTGGTTGACAACTCGCTGATCTTCGGGGCTGGTTGATATCCGGCTTGTTATTCAAGCCGAATGCTAAGCACCTGCTCCCTGCGATCTGAGATCGTAGGCTGCGGCCATGACGATTTATAACGGCCATGTCGACCCAGGCGGGCCGGCGATCTCACGACTGGTCACTGCACACGATGCCGCGGTGGAAGTTCGCAAGTTCTCCGTCGGACCGATGGACAACAACGCCTACCTGTTGCGCGACACCGCCGGCGGCGAGGCGCTGCTGATCGACGCCGCGAACGACGCGGAGCGGATCCTGCGAGAGATCGGCGACACCACGCTGGTGGGGATCATCACCACTCATGGGCACGGTGACCACTGGCAGGCGCTGGACGAGGTGGCGGACGCGACGGAGGCGCCGGTGTGGCTGCACCCCGACGACCAGCCGACCGTCCCCCGCCAAGCTGATCATGCAGCGGCCGACGGCGACGTCGTGATCTTCGGCAGCGCAGCCGTGCGGCTGATCCACACGCCGGGTCACACCCCTGGCAGCACCTGCATCCTGCTGGGTGAGAAGGATCTCTTCACCGGTGACACCTTGTTCCCCGGCGGCCCGGGGCGGACAACAACTCCGGAAGAGTTCGCGCAGGTGATGGACAGCGTCGAGAGGCGCCTATTCGATTCCTTGCCGGATGAGACCTGGGTCTACCCGGGCCACGGCGACGACACGACGATCAGCGCGGAGCGCCCGTCGATCCCGGAGTGGCGCGCGCGCGGCTGGTAGCGAACCCCGCCCCTGCCGATGACCCGCGGACGCACCCCGAGCGGTTGTCGCCGTTTGCCAACGGCAGCCAACATCAGGCTGATCTGTTCCTAGCTTCCCCGGAGCGCCTTGCGTCCCGAGCGCGGGCGGCCCTGGAGTCTGAGGTCCAGGCACCCGGCACCGGGGTCCTTCGAACGGGTGTGATCGTCAAACGCTGTGTCAAACGCCGGCCGAGTTAGGTGACGCCATCGCCGCACGGCAGGGCGTACGACCCGACAGGAGGGAACCACATGCCGATGTTCATGGACGTGCACAGCATCGAGGGCGGGGTAGCCGCGGCGGATGTTGCGGACGCGCACCGGGCCGACCTGGCCACCCAGAGCAAGTACGCGGTCAGCTACCTGCGCTACTGGATCGACGAGGAGGGTGGGAAGATCTTCTGCCTCGTCGATGCTCCGAACGCAGAGGCGGCCGCGGCCGTGCACCGGGAGGCGCACGGGCTCGTCGCCGACGAGATCTACCCGGTCAGCGAGCACGCGTGATTCCGTCGCTGGCAGAGACGACGGCGGCGGCCGAAACGGAGTGGCTCGACCTGTGGACGTCGGGTCCGGTCGAAGCCGAAGGAACGGCTCTTGCGACCGGCACGTCAGCCCCTGACCTGGTCCTGGCGGACCACACCGGAAGGCTGCGCTCGCTGTCCGAGTTCTGGTCGGAGGGTCCGGCCCTGGTGATGTTTTGGCGTCATTTCGGATGCGGTTGCGGCGCCGAGCGCGCCAAACGCCTCATCGATGAGATCGCCGCCCTCCGTGAAGCGGGACTCGAGCTGGTGATCATCGGTCAGGGTGAACCTGTGCGGGCCGCGGCCTACCGAGATCGACACGGGCTGCCGTGCCCCATCCTGTGCGATCCGCATCACGACGCCTACAGGGCCTGGGGCATCGGGCATTGGCCCGTGGAGCGGGTGCTGTTCGATGCGCCATCGGAGTACTGGGGGCATCCGCACGACCTCGGTGCCCGCCTCCAGGACGACCGTCGGAGTCAGGGCAACCCGACCGTCGACGACCCGTGGCGAGCGGTCGCGGAGTTCGTCGTCAGCGGCGACGGCTCGGTGCGCCTGGCATACTCTTACCAGCACTGTGAGGACTTCCCGGACGTCCGGGTGCTCACGACGGCCGCGCGACTGGCCTAGCGATCCGGCGTCCATGCGGGGGCCCATGCGTCTCGCTATCCATCTCCTCGGCAGCCCGCGGATCGATCGATCCTCAGGCGAGGCGTACCGGGTCCGCAGCCGCAAGAGCTGGTCCCTGCTGGCGTACCTGCTCCTGAGCGACCGGCCACCGACGAGGAGCGAGCTGGCCTCGTTGCTGTACTCGGAGACGGACGACCCGCTGCGCGCGCTTCGCTGGAACCTGTCGGAGATCCGTCGGGCACTCGGGGAAGGCGCGAAGCTCGGAGGCGATCCGGTGACGCTCATACTAACGCCGGACACGCTCGTCGACGTTCGTGTCGTCACGCGGGGAACGTGGCCGGAGGCCATCCGTCTGCCCGGCTTGGGCCGCGAACTGCTGGAGGGATTCGCGGTGAGAGACGCCGCGGCCTTCTCGACGTGGCTGCTCTCGGCGCAACGCCATGTCGCCGCCGGTGCGGAGGCCATCCTGCACGAAGCGGCCCTGGGTTCGTTGTCACACGCCCGGTTCACCGAGGCCATCAGCCATGCTGCCCGTGCCGTCGCCATGAACCCGCTCGACGAGAACCACCAGGCGTTGCTGATCCGGCTGTACCGGCTGTCCGGTGATCCCGAGGGCGCGCAGCGCCAGTACGGGGTGTGCGTCGACTCGTTCCGCAGGGAACTCGGGGTCACGCCGGGCCCAGCCGTCGAGGCAGCCCTCCGGGAGAACCCCCGCCGATCGGCGCCGCCAGCCGACGCGGCCTCGACCGAGGCCGTGGTCGAAGCCGGAACGGCCGCCATCGCGGCCGGCGCCGTGCAGGGCGGGCTCGACTCCCTCCGTGAGGCGGTCAGGATGGCGGATCGCGGCCGCACTCTTCAACTTCGGATGACCTGCAGACTGGTGCTCGCCGAGGCGCTGATCCACTCACTCGGAGGGCTCGACGAGGAGGGCTTGGCATGGCTGCACGAAGCCGATGGGATCGCCGCGGCTGGTGGCGATCGCGAGACGCTGGCGCGGGTCCGGGCCGAACTCGGATACGTCGACTTCCTGCGGGGACGGTACGACCGTGCCGAGCACTGGCTCATCCAGGCTCTCGAGCTGGCGGACGGCACCGTCGGCATCATGGCCAAGGCGACCACCTACCTGGGTTCGGTGGAAAGCGACCGCGCGAACTACCCACGTGCCCTGGCGCTGCTCGACCAGGCCGTGCAGCTGGCCAAAGAGGCGGAGGATCCACGCCGACAGGCGTTCGCCAGCTCCATGATCGGTCGCGTCCACCTTTTGCGCCGCGACCTCGACGCCGCCACGAACTGGCTGGACACCGCCATCGATCTGGCCACGGATGACCACTGGCTGGCGTTCCTGCCTTGGCCGCAGTCGCTGCGGAGCGAGGTCCAGCTCGCCTGCTCCGACCTGGCGGGCGCGACCGAGTCCGCGCAACAGGCCTTCGCGCGGGCCTGCCAGCTCGGCGACCCGTGCTGGGAAGGGATCTCGGCTCGCGGCGTCGCGATGATCGCGGAAGCGCGCGGCGAGATCGACCAGGCGTTCTCGGGCCTCATCGACGCCCGTGAGCGGTGCAACCGCCTCGCGGATCCGTACGTGTGGCTCGACGGCTACATCCTCGATGCCCTCTGTGACCTCGGCCTGCGCCACGAGCATCCCAAGACACCGAAGTGGGTCGACACGATGCGTGACCTCACATCGCGGACCGGCATGCGGGAGCTGGAGGTCCGGGCGCTCCGACACAGCGCGGCCTGCGGCGACCCGGGCGCCGGGCCGGCCGCGGCCCTGCTCGCCGCCGACATCGTGAACCCGGCGCTCTTGTAGGTCGCGGAGCCACCCACGCCTGTCCCAATCGCCACGGTCCTTGACGCAGTCGGCCGTCCCGGGCCGCCTGCGGCCCCCGCCCGAGTTCGCCGAGCAGCGGGGGCAGAATTTGAACCTCCGACCTCCGGGTTATGAGCCCTGACCGGCCATGTCCACTCCAGCGCGCTCACGCGGGCCTGGGTTACCTCTTCATTCTGATATCGGCTGCACGCTTCGGCCGTGGCCGTGCTCGGTCAATGCTGCGGAGCGAGTGGACGGTGGCGTGCTCGCCGTGCAGTGGTGCGGGCGCGTGGGTTGCGACGAGCGGTTGTGGAGGGGGTGCGCACGCCGGTTGCGACGCCGGCGACGACCAGGGCGCATCCGAGCGCGGTCGCGGTGGTGATGGTGGCGGTGCCGACGAGCGCGGTGGTGGCGAGGGCCGTGATCGCTACGGTGCCCACGAGGAGACCGGCCCGGTCTGCGCCGAGCTGTTGGAGGGCGGTGTACCAGGCGACGAAGGCGACCACGGTGACGAACACGGCCATGTGCGTCAGTGCGCCGGTTTCGACGGGGGTCGGCCAGCGCAGGGCGTGGCGTTCGAGCAGAAGCGCACCGACGGCAAGCTGTAGGGCTGCGATCCACACGGCGTGGAAGGACACACCGACGGCGCCGATGCGCTGCAGCGGGCGGACGGCGAGCAGGGAGAACCCGACCTCTCCTGCGAGCACGAGCAGCGCTGCACCAGGTTCAGACTTCCGACGACCTTCACGTGCTCGTGCCGGTCACGGATCTCAGGCACCGCGGCGGCCAGATTCGGGCCGAGGTGCCAGGACCCAGCCCACGACAGGTCTGGCCTGCCGCGGGAGGCCACGAACTTCGGAACGCTGTTGAACAGCGTGGCGATCTCGTT
>WHTG01000091.1 GCA_009377835.1 Nitriliruptorales bacterium | reverse complement strand
GGAGATCCGACTGCGCCACGTGCCGGGCGAGCTGCGCGAGCTGCTCGATTTCGTCGCGCTCGCGGACGTCCTGCCGTTGTCGCCGGATTAGACCTTCAGCCCCGGCGGCAAACCGAACAGCGGGAACAACCGCTCGGTGTCGAGGAACGTGTTGATCGCCGCGATCCGGTCATCCACCACGTCCAGCGCGTGCAGCGCCCACGGTTCCAGGGTGCCGGGCGTGTCTCCCGGCTTGTACTGGCCGAACGCGGGCGTGCCGTTCGCCGCAGTCGCGAGCAGGCGCGACCCACGACAACCGATCCCCGGCCCCAGCCACCACGCGCGGACCTCGTCGGGGCCACGCAGCCACAACGAGTACGGCGGCATCGACTGGACCGCGTCCTCGTGCAGAAGCGACGTCAACAGATCCAGGTCGTAGCGTTCGAACGCATCCACGAAGCGACGCAGGAGAGCCTGCTGCTGCTCGTCCATCGGGGCGAAAAGGTCACCGTCGGTGGCGTGGCGGGCGGCCATGGTGGCCCGCGCCCGCTGCAGGGCACTGTTGACCGACGCTATCGACGTGTCCAGCAGTCCTGCGACTTCGTCCGCCTTCCAGCGCAGGACCTCGCGAAGAATCAACACGGCTCGCTGCCGGGGCGGCAAATGCTGCAACGCCGCCACGAAGGCCAGCCGGATCGTCTCCCGCTCGACCGTCAGGTCAGCTGGATCCGCACCTTGGCCCACCACGCTGCTGTCGGGGATCGGTTCGACCCACGTGTCGGACGGCAGGGGCTCGCCTGGTCCCGACGGCCGTACGGATGCCCGTTCCAGGTCCATCGGCCGCGCACGCCGACGCCGGCCGTCGAGCATGTCGAGACACACGTTCGTCGCGATCCGGTACAACCACGACCGCAGCGACGCGTCGCCCTTGAAGCCGCCGATCCCCCGCCACGCGCGCAACAGCGTCTCCTGCACGGCGTCGTCGGCTTCGAACGCGGACCCGAGCATGCGGTAGCAGTAGCCCGTCAGTTCCCGTCGGTGAGCTTCCAGTGCCGACTCCAACTGCCCCGGTGTCCGTGTTGCCGACGCGCTGCCCATGGCATCCGCTCCGAGAATCTCTGTCATTGGCCGAATCCCTTCTGACTGCCCCCGCCGCGGCACCACGATATGCCGCGACGGGTCCGAGCGTCAGCGGCGCGTCCTGCGCTGGCCGTGTTGGCGTCGAGCCGCGCCGCGACGTTCTCGCACATCGCACTGACAGCCCCGCATACGAGCGCAGGACGCGGTTGAATGCGTGGCGGCTGCCAGAACGGGCGGCGTCGACGACCGATGAGTTTGCGGTCCGTTGGCGGTCTGCCCCTCTGACACGGTATCGAGACGGAGGTCGGCATGGCGAAGGTCCGGGTCCTGGTCGGGACGCGCAAAGGGGCGTTCATCCTCACGTCGGACGGCGCACGCAACGACTGGAAGGTCGACGGTCCGCACTTCGGCGGGTGGGAGATCTACCACGTCAAGGGGTCCCCGGCGGATCCCGGCAGGCTGTATGCGTCACAATCCAGCGGCTGGTCGGGGCAGGTGGTGCAGCGGTCGGACGACGGTGGTGGGTCGTGGGAAGCCGTGGGGAACGAGTTCGCCTACGCCGGCACTCCGGGCACGCACCAGTGGTACGACGGCACGCCCCATCCATGGGAGTTCGCGCGGGTGTGGCATTTCGAGCCGTCGCCACACGATCCTGACACCGTGTTCGCCGGTGTGGAGGATGCGGGGCTGTTCCGCTCGACCGACGGGGGGCACACCTGGGAGGAGCTCGACGCGCTGCGCACGCACAGCACGGCCAACACATGGCAGCCCGGCGCGGGAGGCCTGTGCCTGCACACGATCCTGATCGATCCGGCGAACACCGACCGGATGTACATCGCGATCTCGGCGGCCGGGGCATTCCGCACCGAGGACGGTGGCAAATCCTGGCGGCCGATCAACAAGGGGCTGCGGTCGCAGTTCCTGCCCGACGAGGATGCGGAGGTCGGTCACTGCGTGCACAACCTGGCGTTTCACCCTTCCCGTCCTGACACGGTGTTCATGCAGAAGCATTGGGACGTGATGCGCACGGACGACGCAGGGGAGCAGTGGACGGAGATCAGCGGCAACCTCCCCAGCGACTTCGGCTTCCCAATCTCCGTCGACAGCAACGATCCCGAGACCATCTACGTCGTGCCGATCACCAGCGACGCAGAGCACTACCCGCCGGAGGGCAAGCTCCGCGTGGCGCGCAGCAGAACCGGTGGGCATGAGTGGGAGCTGCTCACCAACGGCCTGCCGCAGAAGAACTGCTACGTGAACGTGCTGCGTGACGCGATGGCCGTCGACGGGATGGATGACTGCGGCGTCTACCTCGGGACCACGGGCGGCGACGTCTACGCATCGCCTGACGGCGGCGACACCTGGCAGCCGATCGTGGAACACCTGCCGGCCGTGCTGTCCGTCGAAGTCCAGACGTTGCAGTGAGGCAAGTGCCGTGACCAGCATCAGCGTCGCGCTGCCGTCCCATCTGCGGACGCTGGCCGGCGTCACCGGCGACATTGCGGTCGACGTGCCCGACGACCCGTCGATAGGCGACGTACTCGACGCGCTGGAGGCGGCCTATCCAATGCTGCGGGGAACGATCCGGGACCACGCCACATTGCGGCGTCGGGCCTTCATGCGGTTCTTCGCGTGCGAACAGGACCTCTCGCACGACCCACCAGACACGCCCCTCCCAGCACCGGTGGTCGCCGGCAATGACGTGTTTCGCGTGGTTGGCGCAATCGCGGGCGGCTGACGGCGCAGCGCGACTCCCATGCCTACGTCTCACCGACCTCCGCCCTCGCGGCACCCAGGAACCGGTAGGTGTACTCCTCTGCATGCTTGCGCGACCCGGCGAAGACGATCGGCACGCCGGGGTGCCGCACCTGAATTCGGGCGACGAGGTCCATCACCCACCCGGGCTGCGTGTGCCTGAGCCTCAGCAGATCCTCGTAACGCCCCTCGACCACGACTGCGGCGCGCGGCAGGTCCGACAGCTCGGCGAGCTGGAACTGCAGCGATCCGTCGACGACACCGCTGACGAAGTTGTCGAAACGCTTGCGTTCCACGGCCGCGAGGATCTCGCCGTCATCGTCGAGGACGGCGTAGTCACCGGCCCGCAGCGTTCCCCTCTCGACGTCGGCCTGCTGCGCGGCGAACCGGTAGGCGTAGCGCTCCCGCGGGTCCGACACGATCACCAAGCCCGTTTGCCCTGAGGCGCGGCGTTGTGGCATCCGCGCGCCCGGCCGCGCCGCCTTGGCCGTCTTCGCCGTCTGCCAGAACACGGCCGTGCGTCCGCCCTTGAGTTGCGTGAACACGAACTGACTGCGGTTGTTGCTCCGGCGCGCGAGCAAGAGGTCGATCGCCGAACCGCGGCGGCGGCACGAGCGGACGTCGTGGGTCTCGACGATGTGCGGATCGTCAGGCCATGCATCGCCGCCTTCGTAACAGAACACTCGAGCCGTCGTCGGCCACGTCGACTTCGCGCGGAGGACGATTCCGTCGTCGATCGGTAGCCGCAGCAGGTACGGCAGCGTGCTGTCGGGATCAGGATTGCGGGCGATGACGAACGGCTCGGTCACGGCCTCATGGTGCCCTACCCGGGGTGGTATCAGCTCAGTGGTCGTACGCGTGACGGAACTGAACGCTCATGCGCGGCCCCGTAGAACGGACCTTGGGGACGGCATGGTCCCACGTGCGCTGGCACGATCCGCCCATCACCAGCAGGTCGCCGCGGCCTGGGACGTAGGTGATGCTGCGACCTCCACCTTTGGGCCGCAGCTTGAACGGGCGTGGCTGGCCCAGCGACACGAGCGCCACCGTCGCCTCCGGCAGTTCCCGTGCGATGCGATCGCCGTGCCACGCGACGCTGTCACGCCCGTCGCGATAGAGATTCACGCCGACCTGCGTGAACTCGACGCCGTAGCGCGAACTGAGGTCTGCAGCCATCTCAGCAAGCAGGGGTGGCGGCGCAGGTCCTTCGTCGAGCTGCCAGCGGTGGGTCAGCCGCGGCTCGGCGACGCGTCGGTCGTACATCCAGATGTCGTGCTGCACCAGCGGTGTCACGGACAGCAGGCTGTCGAACAACTCGTCGGCGCCTCGCACCCAACCTGGAAGGTGGTCGACCCACGCGTCGTCACCGAGTTGACGGCGAGAAATGCCCGTGAACGTGCGGTCGAAGTCGGGGGGTCCCAGGGCCAGCAGCGAAGGCTGCCAGGGCAGATCCCGATCCGCGGACATCAGCCCACGGTAGATCGGCGGGACGGGGGCTGCCGCCGTCCGACACGTACCAGCCCCGGTCACGCTCCCCGGCGTGACCCGTGATCACGAACTCCTTACACTGCCCCGCCATGCGGGTGCCCGTCCTGTTGCTCTGTGCCGCCGTCCTGGCGGTGGCCTGCCAGCCTGCCGGCGGACCGTCCGTGGGGCCCACGGCGTTGCCGCGCACAGGGAGCGAGCGCGCTCGGCTGGGCGCGCCCGACGCGCGTCTGCCCACGAAGCTTGAGGAGCTGCGCGACCGCACCCTGCTTCTTGCGGAGGAGTGGCAGGACGAGCCGGTGTTGTCCGAGGTCGAGGTCGACGTCGACGAGCAGCACCGGTGGACACAGGCACGTGCGGTGTACCTGGCAGCCGACGCGGACAGCTTCCTGTCGCTGGTGACGGCCGGGTCCGGCTTCAACCCCCAGCGCACGACGCTGTCGACGCTGCAGGTGGAACCGGTGAACGCCGAGGGTCTTGCGCAACTCCCTGCTTTCCCGGACGACGCGCTGGAGCCGAAAGCGCTGTTGGAGTCGGAGGACACCCGCGCGTGCGGCGTCGCCGCACCGGCCACGGTCCTCTACGCCACCGGGGCTCCGGTGGCCTGGGACGGCATGCAGTGGACCGCGCCGCCGAAGTGGCGCGCCACGGTCACAGGCGACGACGGGGCGGACGCAGTGTTCGATGTGGCATCTGGCACCGGCGAATGCGTCGAGGAATAGCTCGCTACGTCAGCCGCTTCCACGCCTCCAGCTCCGCACCGAACCGCGCGCGCTTCTCGGGGTCCGCCACCCCTTCACCTTCGGCCCGCGCGTTGACCAGGACGCCGAGCTTGCCGGTGTGCTGGTTCGTGTGGACCGCGTAGGCGGCCTCCGCGACATCGTCCAGTGCGTAGGTCTCGGTCAGGATCGGGTGGATCATCCCGAGGTCGACCAGCCGGTTCGCCTCCCACGCCTCCTTGTAGTTGGCGAAGTGCGACGACACGATCCGCTTGAGGTTCATCCACAGGTACCGGTTGTCGTACTCGTGCAGGTACCCCGAGGTCGAGGCGCACGTGACGATGGTGCCGCCCTTGCGCGCGACGAACACGCTCGCGCCGAAGGTCTGGCGGCCAGGATGCTCGAAGACGATGTCGACGTCGTCGCCGCCGGTGAACTCGCGGATCTTCTTGCCCAGCCGCCGCCACTCCTTGGGTTGCTGCACACCGTCCTTCCAGAACTGGAAACCCTCGGCCCGGCGGTCGATGACCGTGTCGACGCCCAGGCTGTTGAGCAGCTCGACCTTCTCCTGACCGCCCACGACACAGATCGGGATTCCGCCACCGTTGCGCACCAGCTGCACCGCGAAGCCGCCGAGGCCACCGGTCGCGCCCCAGATCAGGACGATGTCACCCTGTTTCATGTTCGCGGCGTTGGGGCTGACGAGCATGCGATACGACGTCGCAAGCGTGAGAGACAGCGAGGCGGCCTCCTCCCATGTCAGGTGCGTGGGCATCGGCATGAGCTGATTGACCTTGACCATCGAGAGCTCGGCCATGCCGCCGAAGTTGGTCTCGAATCCCCAGATGCGTTGGCTGGGATCGATCATGGAGTCGTCGTGGCCGGCCGGCGCCTCCATGTCGACGTAGTTGCAGTGCACCGTCACTCGATCACCCGGCTTCCAGCGGTGGACCCCCGGCCCGACCCGCAGCACGATCGCAGCGGCGTCGGAGCCGACGATGTGGTAGTCGAGGTCGTGGCGCTTGCCAAGGTCCGACTCGTTGCCGAACCGTTCGAGAAACCCGAACGTCGGCAGCGGCTCGAAGATCGACGTCCACACCGTGTTGAAGTTCAGCGCCGACGCCATCGGCGCGATCAGCACCTCGTTCGGGCCCAACGGCGGGATGTCGACCTGGTCCACGTGAAGGGACTTGCGAGGGTCCTTGTCCGACGACGGCAGTCCCCCGAAGATGTCGACCTCGCTGCGCCGCACAACCGCGGCCCGCATCGACTCCGGCAGCGGCAGATTCGCGATCTCGTCCGGGGCCGTGCTGCCCGACAGTGCGGCGTCGACGATCGTGCGCAGTGCGTCGCTCATGGCCCCTCCTCAGCGGCTTGGGCCGAGGTTACCGGGCGGTAGCCGCGTGCGACAAAGCACCGCAGAGCAGGGTTCGACGCGCTCGCAGACGCCAAACGGCCCCCGGCAGAGTTCGCGGATTCCGCCCCCCCTTCCCCTTGGAGGACGGTCCCGGTCGGCTACCGGAGGCCGAATGACGCGGGGAACCGTACGGGCGCTCGGTCCCTGCGGCAACCGCGCTATCCACAGACTTTCCCACACCGTGTGGACACCTGTGGGAAGAGCGCGGAGAACGGTTGGCACGGCTGTGGACACCGGCTGTGGACGAGCGGCAGACCGCGCACATATTGTTCAGGCAATCGCCCCCGTTGCGCGACATCGCGCCCGTCAGGCGGTGTGGAAGAAAAAAATTCTCGTCCGTGTGCGGAGCACGCACAGAGACCGCACCCCGACCACGCGTTACGCAGTGGCGTCCCCGCCACCGTCCGGCGCGTCGAGTTCCGCGTCGATTTCCGCCGCCGCCATCCGAACCAGCCAGTGGCTGTGTTCTGACAGCTCGTCCGCGGAAGGCAGTGCTTCGGGCGACCGCCACGCTCGATCCAGGCCACTGATGCCGCGCGCGGTGATGACCGCCTGGCAGAACGCAGGGCCGAGGCGGACGTCGCCGGGCTTGAGATCCAGGCCCAGCAACTGCTCCAGCGAGCTCTCGCCGGGGCCCTTCTCCGCACGCCGCCGCCGGGCCGCCTCCTGGATCCGCCCCAGCGACGTGAGCCGGTCGCCGGCAGCGGCCGTGACGATCGTCTCGCTGTAGCCCTCGACGAACGACACAATGGCCTGCAGCCGCCGCAGCGTCGCCCGTTGCTCGGCGGTCGGTTCGACTCTGAAGGCGTCAGGACCGCTGAGGAGTTCCTGCAGCGCCTCGGGATTGGTGGGATCCAGTCCCATTCCGCCCATGCCCTCGATCATCTCCTGCAGATCGAGCGTGGTTTCGGCGGCGAACTGCCCGATCAGGTCGCCGACCATCGGGCGCAGCCACGGCACGCCGGCGAACATGCGGCGGTGCGTCGCCTCGCGCAGGGCGAGCCAGTAGCGGAACTCGACCTCGTCAAACCCATAGTCCCGGGCGAACCGCTGCGCCGCATCGCCCACCGTGGCAACCGTCCGCGGATCCAACGTCGGCACGCCCAGGTCGTGAACGCCGAGCAGCTGCTCCGCCAGGTGGCCTGCGACGGTCCCGGCCTGCACGCCGTAGAGCATGGCGCTGAGCGAACCCATCGCTTGCGCCATGTGCGTGCCCAGTCCGGCGAGCTCCTCGGGGAGCCCCTCCGACAGCGACGCCGTCGTGCCCTGCGCCACCGGTTCGAGATACACGCCCAGGCCTGCCGGCGAGGCTGCCTGGCGGGTCCACTCTGCCGCGCTCAGGGCGAGGGCCGGACCCTCTACGGCCGCGAGTTCGGTCACCTGATCCAGCCACAGCTCCGCGACACCGACCGCCTCGGGGAACTCTGTGCTCCCTCCTGACGAGGACGAAGAGGTGAACCCGACCGCCTTCGGCGTCCCGACGATCGAGAGTGCGGTGTCCCTGGCGAGATCCCAGTTGATCGGGCCACCGCTCCAAGCCATGACTTTGGCCAGTTCCCGGAACAACGGCACGTTTGCGAACATGCGCGGGTCGAAGGCGCCACCGAACGGGTCACTCATAACCCCATGCTATGGCGCGTGGATGACCGGCCCCGGCAGTACCCTTCGGCGGGTCCGCAGCGCAGGGAGTCGACATGCCAAGACCCGCCGCCGATCCGGCGACGTTGACTGTTGCCGTTGCGGGTGCGGCGAATTTCGTCGCAGCCGCCGTGCTGGAGCGCCTGGACGCGGACCGGAGCATCACCAGGCTCATCGGGCTGGACTGCGACGAGCCGCCGATGCCCGTCGCCAAGCTGGACTTCCGCACGGTCGACGTGCGGGACCCGCTGCTGAGCGTTGCGCTGGACGAGGCCGATGTCGTGGTGCATGTCGCACTGACGCTGGGGCCGCTGGAGTCCGAGGACACGATGTTCGCGATCAATGTCCACGGCACCCGCAACCTGCTCGAGGCCGCGTCGAAGGCGGGCGTGAAGCGGTTCGTGCACATCTCGACGGCAGCCGTGTACGGCGCCCATGACGTCAACCTCGTGCCGCTGACGGAGGACGAGCCGCTGCGGGCCAATCCTGACTTCAGCTGGGCGTACCACCACCAACTCGCCGAGGAACTGGTCCAGGCGTGGGCGGAGAATCATCCGGACGCCGTGGTGACGATCTTCAGGCCGGTCACGACGCTGGGCCCCGGCGCCGACAACTTCGTGGCACGTCACTTCGAGCAACCGGTCCTGCCCGTCGTGCGTGACAACCTGCCGCCAGTGCAGTTCCTCCATGTCGACGACCTCGCCGCCGCGGTACACATCGCGGTCACGCGGGACATGGCAGGGGTGTTCAACGTCGCACCCGACGGTTGGGTCACCACGCAGGAACTGGCGCACCTGCTCGGCAAGCGGACCGTGTCGGTGCCGGAGGCCCTCGCCTTCCCGGCAGCACGCACCCTGTGGTCGCACCGGGTGCTGGGTGCACCAGCCGGTGCACTGCGCTATCTGATGTACCCGTGGGTGCTGACCAGCGACCGTCTGCACGAGTTCGGCTGGTCCGCGAGCAGATCGAACCGCGAAGTGCTGCGTGAGTTCGCGGTCGAGCACCGGCCGTTCGTCTCCATGGGGCCGTGGCGTTTCCGGCGGCGCACCGTGCACCGGCTCGCGACCGCTGCGACGCTGGGCGGCGCGTTCCTCGTGTTCCGCGGCATGCGACGGGTGATCAACTCAAGGAGGCGGCCATGAAGACCTATGCCGGGCACCCCCCGGCGACCAACGGAACGGCCACCGCGTCGCTGGTCATCGGGATCGTCTCACTCCCTGCGATCATCACCGTGTTGGGCGGCCTCGTGCTGGGACTCGCAGCGATCGTTCTCGGGGTGCTGGGCCTGCGCCAGGCGCGCGACCTTGGCGGCGCGGGTCGTGGCCAGGCGATCGGTGGCATCGTCGCGGGAGCGGTCAGCGTGGTCCTCCCGGTGGTGTTCCTGCTGCTGTTCGTACCGTGGATCATGACCGACAGCGGTTCGGTCCTCGAACGCGGCAGCGGCAACGGCGTCGAAATCGGCGTCGGAATCGCCGATTGAGCATGAGCACCGGCGGCTCCGCGCGCCCCATCGACAACAGGCCCGCAGTCGCGGCGCTGGCGACGGGGCTGCTGTCGCTCCCCGCCACCCTGACCGTCATTGGTGGCATGGTCCTCGGGATCGTGGCGATCATCGTGGGATTCGTCGGTGTCTCGCATTCGCGCCATCTCGGCGGTGCCGGCGAAGGCCTCGCAGCCGGCGGTATCGCCGCCGGGATGTTCGGGATGGCGCTGGCCACGGCTATCCCGATGTTCCTCTCCTAGCCGGTGCCCGGCACCCGTCCGGTCCCGCCCTAGAATCGTCGCCATGCCCACCGCGACCATTCCGTTCAACGTCGACGACCCCGTCAACGCGCGCATCCTCGCCATCTCGGAGGACCGGGTGCAGGGATTCCGGCGGCATCCGCTCCACGCGATCGCCGACGCCGCCGGCGTCGACGTCGACACGGTGACCTCACGCATCGCCGCGATGCTCAGGGCAGGGACGATCCGGCGTGTGCGCCAGACGCTACTGGCAACCAGCCTTGCTCCGGGGGCGCTGGTCGCGTGGAAGGTGCCCGCTGACCGGATCAGATCCGCCTTCGACTACATGTTCGGCCAGGACCCGTTCTCCGGACACGTCGTCACGCGGACCACCGACCGAGAGTCTGCCGGGAGCGGCTTCAAGCTGTGGACGACGGTCAAGGTGCCGCGCCCGTTCGACATGGACACCCACTGCCGTTACCTGATGGAGCAGACCGGTGCCACCGCCTACAAGCTGCTGCCGGCACGCAAGCTGTTCACGCTCGGCGTCGGCCACGTGCGCCGCCGCACGATCGAGCCCGGCGACAGGACCGACACGCCGGGTCAGGTGCTCGACACGCAAATCGTGGACCTGACCGACCGGGAGTGGCGCGTCCTCATGGCACTCAAGCGCGAGTTCGCCCCCGAGGAGCTGCAACCCGACCTGTGGGTTCCCCGCGCCGCGGAGGCCGGAGAGTCGATGGCTGGCTTCTGTGCCATCGCCGAGTCTCTGAACGAGCGCAACGTCATCGGCCGTTTCTCGACCTTCCTCGAACATGTCAAGAAGCATGCGGACGGGCGGCGGGTCACGCGCTACAACGCGCTGTTTCACTGGCGCGTCCCGGAGGGCATGGAACTGCGTGCTGGTCAGGAGGTTGGTCGCCACCATTGCATGACGCACGCGTACTGGCGGGAGGGCGGGGCGGAGTTCTCCAACGTGAACATCATGGGTGTGTCGCACGGGACCGAGAAGGATCGGGTGCTCGCGCACAAGGCCGCCATCGATGCGCACCTCGAGTCGGTCGGCATCCCGGTGCTCTACACCAACGTCTTCTGGGGCGGGCGCAGCGAGATCAAGCCGAGCGAAATCAGCCCGATCGCATACCGCCAGTGGTGCGTGGCTCGTGGCGTCGACCCGGCCTCGCCCGTCCAGCGCTGAACGATCGCTACCCAGGTGGCTGCCCGTCTCCATGCCCGGCTCACGGATGTTCCGCTGTCCGCCGAGTCCGCTCACTCCTTCTGCGCCGACCCGTCCGCCGGGGCAACTGTGGTGTTCACGGGAATGGTGCGAAACCACAGCGAAGGACGGGCCGTGCGCGGCCTGACCTACGAGGCCTACGGCGAAAGGGCCCAGGTGCAACTGGACGCGCTCGCCGACGAAGTGACGCAGCGCTACCCCGCCGCGACGGCGGTCTGGCTGGAACACCGCACCGGTGATCTCGCGGTGGGTGAAACGGCTGTCGTCGTGGGTGTTTCGGCGGGCCACCGGGACGACGCCTTCGTGGCGGCGCGCTGGGCGATCGACGAGCTGAAGTCCAACGTGGCGATCTGGAAGCAGGAACACTGGGCCACGGGCGGCACGTCCTGGCCGGGCTCACCCGACTGACCTCAGGGCGCGTTTTGCGACCGGTAGGGCGCCTGCCTACGCTTGCCCCCGGCGGCTGCGTCCTTCACCTCTGACTCCTACTCCGCGCGCCGCAACGTGCCCATGTCGATATTGCTCATCTTCAGTGTGCTTGCCGCCGCAGGATGGCTCGTACTGTCGTTGGTCACCCGGACCACGAATCATCCCGGTGACAGCGTCGCCGAGTACTCCCGCGCACTGAACGCGCTGGCGCCGGAGTCGGCGAGGCGACGACCACGCGGCCGTGTGCGCTCCGCTGCCGGGGGCAGCAAGGCGGCGCGCGCGCGAAGGGCCCGTCGTGCTCGAGGGTCGTTGCCGCGGCGTCACGCGGCTTCGGCGGCGACCCGCCGCCCCGTCCGGCGCTAGGTCGGATCCGCGTTGGCGCGTGACTTCGCCATCGATCTGGGCACGGCGAACACTCTGGTCTGGAGCAGGGGCCAGGGGATCGTCCTCAACGAGCCCACGGTCATCGCGCTCAACCAGCGAACGGGCGACGTGCTCGCGATGGGGCACGACGCGTATTCGATGATCGG
>WHTG01000291.1 GCA_009377835.1 Nitriliruptorales bacterium | reverse complement strand
GCCGGATTGAAGTGCGCCCCGGAGATCGGCCCGAACGTCAAGATCAGCGCGGCAAGCGCAGCGCCGACGACGGCGGCGTGCTGGAACAGCTGCGCCGAGGCTGCTCCGTCGCCTGACGCGGTGATCCCCGACCCGACGATCGCAAGCAGCAGACCGGCTGTGCCCAGTACCTCGGCCGTCAGCCGCCGCGCCGTCACGCCGCGGCCTCGACAAGCCGTGCGACGCGCTGTGCAATCTCGTCGAACGCGGCCACGAATGTCGCCTCGTCGCCGCCGGTCGGGTCCGAGACCGACCAGTGGACGCGCGGCGCGTCGAAGGGCACCCCGGCTTCCAGCGCCCGGTCGCACACCGACACGATCAGGTCTGGATGGTGTTGCACCTCGGTGTACGCCCGCGGGCGGGCGTCTGCCAGGTCCAGGCCGTGGCGCCGGGCGACTGTGACGGCCAGCGGGTGCACCGCATTGGCGGGTTGGCTGCCGGCGCTGTCTGCGCGACCACCGGTGAGCTGCCGCCACAGCGCCGCCGCGAACTGCGACCGCGCCGAGTTGTGCGTGCAGACGAACAGCGGTGCCGTGCACCGCTCCCCCACTCGCGGCAGCGACGCAGGGCTCAGCGCAGCCGGGTCGAGGCGGACATAGCGGCGCCGGCGGTCGCCGTCGGACGGACGCCGGTGGACGACGCCGGCGTCGTCGAGCACGCGCAGGTGGAACCCCAGGAGGCTCGATCCCAGGCCGGTGAGCTCCTCGAGCTCGCCGACCGTGCGATCCGACAGCGCCAGCGCGTCGACGATCGCCAGGCGGCCAGCATCGCCCAGCGCACGGTGGATCGCCGCGCGTGACTCCAGCGGGATTGTCTCAACGTTCATTGAGACAATGCTACACGTCGAGACTCGGCATCGGGGTATCCCCCTTCCCCTGGTTGACCCATTGACCGCGCGCCGGGTCGTTCAAGCAACCTCCGGCGCACCGCGAGAAGCACGTCATCCTGTTTTGGGATTCCCGCGGAGGGTGACGCCTCGTTCGTCAGGCACCTGGACGCCGAGTTGCTGCGCTGCCGCAGCCGGAACTCATCAGCCGGGGAAGGCAGATGCGCGTCCGCGGGATCTGGCCTGATTCGCTACGCGCCCTTCACACAACCGCCCAGGATCATTGACGTGGGGCAAAGCGCCCGGGAAATCGGGATGCCGCTTCACTGGCCTCCCGGGAACCGCGGCGAGGACCCTGGCACCACGCCACCTCGTGTGCCGGACCGAGGGCGCGACCTGCGAAGAAGGAGGACCGCCATGACCGCCGTTGAATCGATGGCAGCCGCCGCCCCAGCACATCTGCCGATCAGGGAGCGGCGTTTGTATCGCACGGCCGGCTTCGGCAGTGTGCTGGCTGCCGTGGCGTGGCTCGTCCAGCCGCTGCTGGTCTTCGTGGTGGCGGGTGCGGACGCACCCGAGACTCCGACTATGGACTACCTGCTGGAGAATCCCTGGGGCGGACCCGTCGAGGCGGCAGTGTTCACGGGCATCGGCGCCGGTGTACTGGTCCTCGTGCTGGCCGTGCAGGCACTCCTCGCAGGACGCGCCGACGCGGTGTCCGTGCCGACGCGTGTCACACAGTTGTGCGGTGTCATCGCCGGGTCCGCCTGGATCCTCCTGGCCGGCTGGTACATGGGCCCCTACACCTCGGTCGGAAAGGCCATCACCGAGGCCGCCCCTGACGTCGCTCTCCAACAGGCCGTGCTGCAGATCCACAACGTCGGCGCCATTGGCATCATTGTTGCCGCAGGCCTGGCGTTCGCCGGTTGGTTGCTCGGCCTGGCAACCGCCGGTCGGACGCACGCACTGATCGGGCGACCGCTGGCAGTCGGGTCCGGTCTCGCTGCTGCTGTCATCGTGGTGCCGCTGCTGACGATGCCGTTCTCACCACCCTGGGGCGTCTTGCTCGGGATGGAGGCATATCTGCTCATCGCGGGGGTCGCGTTCCTGGTCAAAGCGCGGAAGGCGTAGCCCTCTCGCGTCGCGCGGTGGATGATCACGCTATGGAAGGCGGTTGGGTGATGGCGGGCCGGGTCATCTGGCAGCTCGTGGCCTGGCCGCTCGCCGCGCTTCTGCTGGTCCGGGTTGCATCCCGGCGCCCCCGACCCGCCCTCCTGCCGGTCATCGCGGTTGCCGCGCTCCTCGTCAGCCACGCGCTGAGCCTCCTGCTGGCCCCGGCGCAGGGCTCGACGTGGTTCACGGTGCTGACGGCGCCGTGGTTCATCACCTTCGCGGTGCTGTGCTCGACCTACCCGGACGGCCGCTTCGTTCCGACGTGGTTCGTGTGGCCGACTGCCGCGTACACCATCGTCACGCTGCTCGATGTTGCCCTGGGCGGCGCGCTTCGAGAGCAGAACTGGTGGGGGCCGTTCGCGATGTCGCAGCTGCTGATGTTGGGCGGTCAGGTGTACCGCTACCGGCTGCGCGCGACGACGTCACAACGCGAGAGCGTGCGGTGGGCAGTCCTCGGCATCCTCGTCGAGGTGGAGCTGTTCCTCTCCGTCATGCTCGTGGAGGGCGGTACCGTCGGTGAGGGCACGGCTGCGACACGCCTACTAGCGGACCTTGCGGCGCTGCCGATCCCGGTGGCCTTCGCGATCGGGCTGCTGTGGCCGCGGCTGGTCAGCGTCGACGCCACGTTGCGCGCGGTTCTCGGCGTCACCATCGCGGGCGCCCTGCTGGCCGCGGTGTATGCCACGGCAACCACCGCGGCTGCGGCCTCGGGGGTGGGCGCCGTGGCCACGGGCTGGTGGGGCGCGGCGGTCGTCGCCGTGCTCGCAGCCCCGGCCGCGCATGTGGCGGCGCGGGCAGCGACCTGGGTCGTGTACCGCGGACGGTCGGATCCAG
>WHTG01000288.1 GCA_009377835.1 Nitriliruptorales bacterium | reverse complement strand
TGGGCGCGTGCGCGTACGTCGTCAAGGGCCAAACCCGGGTCGTCGAACTCATGGAAGTTCTGCGCGGCGGCTGATTCGGGGCGTTTTTCCTGTCTGAGGTCTGGTAGTTCCGCGTACAGTTATGTCTTCTGGCGACAGGGGCGGAGCAGGCTCGGGCGCCGGAGAGGGCATGGGCGGACTCCAAAGGCGGGATGTGCAGGAACTGCTGAAACGTATGCCGGGTCTGGAGACTCTCCTGCACGCGGTTGTGATCACCGACACCGACGGTGTGGTGACCTTCTGGAACGACGCCGCAGCCCGGCTCCTGGGCTGGAGCCCCGAGGAGGCAGTGGGCGCGCGCCTGGTCGACCTCATCCTCCTGGAACCGACGCCCGACGAAGTGGTGCAGCGCCTGCAGAGCGACCCGGAGTGGTCCGGTGAGATGGCGCTGCGCAAGCGCGCGGGGATGGCGTTCCTGGCGCGGGTGCATCAGGTGCCGCTGGCAGACGAGCTGGGCGCCGTGAACGGCATACTGCGCTTGGTCACCGACATCACGGACGTGACGTGGGCCCGGCGTCAGGTGCTGGAGCAGGGAGAGCGGGCGCGACGTGCGCTGGCGGCTGCTCATGTGGGCGCCTGGCACCTGGACATCACCACCGGGCTCGCCACCTGGGACGAGACGATGGAGGCGCTGTTCGGTCTGGAGCGCGGCTCCTTCCCCGGCAGCCGCCGGAGCTGGCTCGATCTGATCCATCCGGAGGACCGGGGATGGGTCATCGAGGAGGTGCGCAAAGCCGTAGCGTCCGGCAGCAGGACACTCGACATCGAACACCGGATCGTGCACGCCGCACCGGACGACACCTGGGTCCAGTGCGTCGGCCGCACGTTCACGACCGGCGGTGAGGTGACCAGCATTTCCGGGGTTGCGTACGACATCACGGAGCGGCGCCATGCCGACGAGGAGCGGGCGGCGTTTCTGCGGTCCGAACGGGCGCGCCGCGACCGCTTCACGCTGCTGGCCGAGGCGAGTGCCGCGTTCGCCGAGTCGCTCGACGACGAAGATGTGATGGCCGCCGTCGGGAAGCTGGCGGTGCCGCGACTTGCGGACTGGTTCGCAATCGACCTGGCTGACCCGGCGGGGATCCGGACTGTCGCCACGGCGCACAGCGATCCTTCGCGGCGCGAGTTGGTCGGCTATCTGGGCCGTCGATTCGGTAACGGCGCCGGTGCCGTACCCGACGTCGTGGAGGTCATCAGGGACGGCCACCCCCGTCTGTTCGAGCGGTTGGACGTCACCGCATGGCCGCGCGTCGCACGCAACCCCGAGCACCGCGCCTTGCTTGCGGCGCTGGGGCTGCACTCGTTGATGATCGTCCCGTTGACGGCGAGCGGGCGCACGTTCGGCGCGATGACGTTCGCCATCGGCGATTCCAACCTCAGCTACAGCACCGAGGACCTGGACCTGGCAGGCGACCTGGCCCGGCGCGCCGCACTGAGCATCGACAACGCCCGACTGTTCGCCGACCGGACCCATGTCGCCCGGGTGCTCCAGCGCAGCCTCTTGCCGCCGCAGCTGCCCGACGTGCCGGGGGTGAACATCGCGGCCCGCTACCGCGCCGCGGTCGCCGACAGTGACATCGGCGGTGACTTCTACGACGTGTTCCAGACCGGGGACGACCGCTGGAGCGTCGTGCTCGGAGACGTGTCCGGGAAGGGGACCGACGCCGCGGTCCTGACCGGGTTGGCGCGGCACACCCTGCGCGCCGCCGCGATGCGCGCATCGGGGCCGGTGGAGGTGCTGTCGTCGCTCAACCATGCGATTCTGGCGCCTGAGTACGGCGAGCGGTTCGTGACGTTGGCGTACGTTCAGATGGTGGTTCGCGACGACGGCGCCGAGCTGGTCGTTTCCTCCGCCGGTCACCCCAACCCCATGATCGTGAGGAGCGACGGCACCGTCGTGGCGATGAAAGCCGTGGGCGCCATCCTCGGCCTGTTCGATGACGTGCACATCGAGCACGAAGTCGTCGAACTGCATCCAGGGGACTTGTTGGTCCTCTACACCGACGGTGTGCTGGAGGCGCGGGACCGCTCCGGGGAGTTCTTCGGAGAGGGCAGGCTGCACGACCTGCTATCAGGCGCGCCCGGACGTTCACCCGTCGAGGTCGTCGAACGGATCGACACCGCCGTCATGGCGTTCCAGGACGGCAACCCCCGAGACGACATCGCAATTCTCGCGCTCGGCATCGATCGCGACATCGCAGCCGCACTTGCCCAGGAGTGACACGCATGACACCGGATAGCGGCACGGTCCGCGAGCCCCAGGTTGCGGCGCAACCCTCGCCCGAGGGTGTTCCGGTCACGCTCGAGGATCTCCTCGAAGCCCTGACCGCAGTCCGCGACGGCGACTTCACGGTCCGTCTCCCCGAGTTCTCCGACGGAATACTGGCTGCGATCGCGGAACGCTTCAACGAGGTCGTGGAGATCAACGCCCTTCGTGCAGCGGAGCTCCAGAGAGCGGCACGCGTCATCGGGCGCGAAGGCAGGATGACCGAGCGCGTGGCCCTGCCCGATCGCGGCGGTGAGTGGGTGCAGACCACGACGGCCATCAACGCTCTGATCGACGACCTGGTCCGCCCGACGACGGAGGTCGCTCGCGTCATCGCGGCGGTCGCCGAGGGTGACCTCAGCGAGAAGATGGCGCTGGAGATCGAGGGTCAGCCGGTCAAGGGCGAGTTCCTGCGCATCGGCACAACGGTGAATTCGATGGTGGACCAGCTGTCGAGCTTCGCCGACGAGGTCACCCGTGTGGCCCGCGAGGTCGGCACCGAGGGAAAGCTTGGCGGGCAGGCAGAGGTGCAGGGCGTGTCGGGGACGTGGAAGGACCTGACCGACTCGGTGAACTTCATGGCCGGCAACCTGACGGGTCAGGTGCGCAACATCGCGCAGGTGACGACCGCGGTGGCCAATGGCGACCTGTCGCAGAAGATCACGGTGGACG
>WHTG01000234.1 GCA_009377835.1 Nitriliruptorales bacterium | reverse complement strand
CGACGCTCCCCCACCGTGCCCGCCCGGTCACGACGACCTCGACGAGCCGGTGTGGATCGGCCAGAGCGGAAACTACTGCCGCGCCTCGGACTGATGACTTACACCACGCCTTACAGCTGCGCTTACAGGCTTCGCTTGCTGTCCAGCGCATGGTCTAGCTTTCACGTCCGCTTACGGATCGGCTTGCAGGAAAGCTTACGCATCAGCGGAAGGCGAACGCCACACGTCGTCGAAGGGGACGGTCATGGTCATCACGGTCGCGCAGGAAAAGGGAGGGGTCGGCAAGACCGCCACGGCTCAGAGCGTGGCAGCGGTTGCCGCGGATCGGGGATCGCGGGTGCTGGCGGTCGACGCCGATCCGCAGTTCGCGTTGACGCGGCAGCTGGGGCTGCGGGTGGGGGAGTTGCCGGTCACGCTCGTCGATGTGCTCGCCGGTCGAGTGGACGCCGCGGCTGCGATCGTGACCGACGTGTTCGGCGTCGACGTGCTGCCCGCGGCTCGCGAGCTGCGCGCCGTCGAGCTCTCATTGGCTGGCGAGGTCGCGCGCGAGACCTTCCTGCGCACGGCGCTTGAGCCGGTGCTGGACCGCTACGACCTGGTGGTGATAGACACGCCGCCGAACCTGGGCCTTTTGACCGTCAACGCGCTGGTGCCGGCCGATCTGGTGCTGGCGCCGGTGAGCGCGGAGGACGAGGGTGCTGCCCAGGGCACCGCGGAGCTACGCGCGACGCTCGGGAAGGTCGCGCGATTGCGTGGCGGCAGCGAGCCGCCGTTGGCCGTGGTGATGACGAAGTGGCGGATCGACCGCGTGATGGCCAGCGTGGTCGAGGAAGCGGTGCTCGGGCTGGGCCTGCGGCTCGCTGGGCGCATCCCGGCCCAGGTGCTCGTACAGCAGGCCGCCGCGAATCGCATGCCGGTTACCGTCGCGGCCCCCGAGAGCCTGGCCGCGAGTGCCTACCGGGAACTGACCGAGCAGCTGCTGACCGAGGCCGGGACGGTGCCGGCATGAGCGCCAAGCTCGCGCGGCCCAAGCTGCAGCTTGACGATCCGCTCGATCCGCTCGATCCACTCATCCGGCAGTCGGCCGTGCCCGGCGTCGCCGGGTCCGAGGAGCGCGAGCAGCCGCCAGCGCCGACGTCCGCCGGCGGCGCTGAGCAGGCGTCCGACACCGGCCGCTCGAGCGGGGAAAGCGCGTCGCCGGCACCGGCGGCTCGTCGGCGCCGCGTGCCAGCCAGGTCGGGGGGCGCTGGGGCCGCCGTGTCGCCGCGGGAGTCGGGCGCCGCGCCGGCGCCGTCGGCGGCGGAGACGGCCGGCGCGGAGCGGTCGGCGCGAGAGTGGGGCGGGGGCATGCGGGTGGCCAGCTACCGGCTGCCGGACGAGCTGCTGGTCGAACTAGAGGAGCGGACCCGCGCGCTCGGGTTGCCGGTCGCGATGACGGTCGCGGCTGCGCTGACGCAGCTGTTTGACCGGTCAGACGAGCGGCTGCTCGAGCTCGTCGACGAGGCCGAGGCGCGCAGGGACGAGGCGCGCCGCCGAGCGCGGCGTCGAACCCCGGCGCTCGGATGACGGGCGACCCGAGCACCCGCTGCTGCTACAGAACCAGATTCTGTAGCAGCTTGCCCTGGCCCCCGCTGTCCTGCGTGCTTTGCGCCAGTCGCCGCTTCCCGACTTCCCTCCCACCACGAAAACAACATGTGGGTGAGGGAAGTCGGGAAGCATCTCCTGGAAAGCACAGGGTGGACAGCGGGGCCAGGGCAAGCAACAGCAGAGACAGGGCAGACAGCAGCAAGGCAAAGACAGTGAGAACGGCAACGGCAACGGCTCGGACGGGTGGACTGGGATCGGCTGGGACGCGGGTTGCGGGTGCGCGACGGTGGACGGTCGGCGTGGGGGAGAGCGGGCATGAAAACGCGCGTGTGGGGCGAGTGGTGAGCGGCGTGCGGCGGCCGCAGCGGCCGGGTCCGGGCAGCGTCCGGCTGCTCGGCTGGGTGGCGCGGCTCGGGGTGTCGGGGATCGAGCCCGGCGCGGCTCGTGCTGGCGGTCAATCAGGCGACGATCTACAGCCACATCGAGCGGCTCGTGAGGAGCGGGTGGCTGTGGCGTGCGAGCGTGGGCGACGGGCGCGGGTCGGTGATCGCGCTCACGCGCGTCGGCGCGCGCGCGCATCTCGACACGGGCCTGGTGGTCAGCGCGCGCTCGGCGGCGCCGTTCACCGCTCGGCACGGAGGCGCGGTCTCCTGGGTTGCCGCGTGTCTTGCGCAGCGGTCCTGACGCAGTAAGCCGCCCGCGAGCCGGGACTTGATCAGCGGCAGCTCGCGCCAGTCGCCGTTGGGCTGGTCGGCGGGGGCGTCGGGCAGGACGGGTCCGAGGCGGTCCTTGGCTTGGCCCAGGGCGCGTTCGTAGTCGGCGCGGACGGTGGCGTCGAACAGGCGCCCGTAGCGCAGGCTCATCGCGGCGCTGGAGTGCCAGAGCAGGGCCATGAGCGCCTCGAGGCTGACGCCGGCGTTGATGAGCGCGGTGGCGTAGGTGTGGCGTAGCTGGTGCAGCGCCGCGCCCACCGAATCGGTTGTGATCAGGGCAGCGAACCTCCCAATGAGAGGTTTGCACGGTCCGTAGACGATCCGGTACGGCGCTCAGCCGCCAGCGGCGGCGCGGCCGTGGGGCACCTCCTCACAACGACCTGCGCGCAAGAAGGCGTCGGGATTCGACACGGTGGATGCCGCAAGGCGGTTGGCAGGTGACCTAGCAGCAGGGCGGATGGCGGGATGGTCGACGTGGGCAGGCGTCGGCGTTGGTGCCGACGATTGCTCGCACACACGCGCGCGCACGCGCGCGTCCGGTCGTCGGGGGCTGAATCGAGTACGCCGCCTGAGGCTTACAGGGTGGCAGCGCTCGCGCGTGCTGTGGGGCGGCCTCTTGCTCACCCTCACCGCGGTCACCGCGCTGCTGGCCGCTGCGTCCCCCAACTCCGGCCGACACGGAGCGAGTCCCCGTCAGCGGTCAGCAACGGTCCGATCCTGCTCAAGATGCGGGCCGTCGACGCCGAGTTCTGGCGGCAACGTGGGATCTGGATGCCCTGCCCGGCCGGCATTGCGCTCGACGTTGCGGACGACCTCGGCGACGCGAGACACCCATACGCACTCGGTCGTGCATGGCGTGGTGGCTGTCGGATCCTCGTGGAGGCGTACTGGGCCGGGCGCGCGCTGGCGATCATCCGCGAGAAGCGGCGCCTGGCGTTCGAGCGGCGCGACTTCGCACGCGCCCTCTGCACGCTCGTCACGCACGAGCTTGGCCACGTGGCAGGACTCGGCCATTTCGGGACGGGCCTCATTGCACGGGGCGTGATCGTGGGCGACAAGACCGCGGTCCCCGTGGGAGTGCCGAGTACTCGCTCGAACTGGTACCACGGACAGGAAATCGGCGCCAGCGGCGCGAGCCGCGAGATCAGTTGGGTTAGCGCAGCGCCCCGACCGAGCTGCCGACGCTCCTGAGCTCGGGGTATTGACACCGGCCTATACCAATGTATAGTCCCGGGCCGGCTAAGGGAAATCGTCGAGTCCTTATTGAGCGTCTTTGGGCGTGCGGCACGACTTCCCAGGTTTATCCTGGAGGACCTCCGAAGGGTGGTGGTCCTATGAGTTCCCAGCACCTGACGGAGGTGTCAGCCCTAATGCAGCAGCCGTTTGATCGGTTCCACTACTCGGGTACGTTTGGCAAGGTTCTGCTCGGCACGCTTGTGTTCCTCCTCGCATCGCTTGGAGCGAGTGCCGCCTACGCTCAGGATCAGACCGATACGCGTCCGACGGAGAACGTTTCAGCGACTGTTAACGCGCTTACGGAAACTGCCGGCGACCTCGTCGACAAGACGACGGACACCGTCAGCGAGGTTGTCGACCAGGCTGACCCTGGGGCCACGTCGGCGACGGCGCTCGAAGCGGCGGATGCTCCTGCACCCGTCGAAGCCCCTGCGGCCGATACGACTCCCGCGGCCACTACGACGGCTGACGCTGGGACGGACACCACGAACGTAGCTGCCGCTCCCGCAGAGTCGACCGATGATGGTGGCTCTCCTGCCTCCGCCGCGCCCGATACCCCCCCGACCGCTGAAAGCGGTGCGGCACCTAGCACCCCGCCGACGTCGGACGATGCGACATCAACGGCGACCTCAGATGCTGCGGTCTCGACGACATCGGATACGTCGGTTTCGACGACATCGGACACCTCGGTGCCGAAGAGCCGTACAACCGACAACGAGGCGACGGAGAACGTCACATCAGACACGACCGCTGAGCTCATCATGGCCCCAGCGGATACGCCAACCCGCCGAGCTGGCTCGGCCGATACGGTCGAGGCGGCTGAGGTCGAGGCGGCCGGTGGCTCCTCGACGGTGGTCTCTGGGGCCGGCGGCGGCACCGACACGGCGTCGCAGCAGATGATCACGCTGGTCGGCGGCGAGCAGCAGAACCCGTGCGGCTCGAACATCGCGTCGCTGTTCTTCGT
>WHTG01000015.1 GCA_009377835.1 Nitriliruptorales bacterium | reverse complement strand
GCCGATCATCCGCAGGTCTACGGCGCCGCTGCGGACCGGCCAGGCATTGCGTACGTGGATCTCGACCGCGAGGTTCCCGCGTGGCTCGTCACGCTTGTTGCCGACGCCGCGTCGTCGTCAGACGTGGTGCTCGTGACGCCTCATTGGGGCCCGAACATGACGACGGCACCCGTGCCGCACGTGCTGACTGGCAGCCGGGCGCTGGCCGCCGCCGGCGCGGGGATCATCGCCGGGCACTCCGCGCACGTGTTCCACGGTGTCACCTGGGACGAAGGGACCTGCGTGCTGTACGACATGGGTGACTTCCTCGACGACTACGCCGTCGATCCGCACCTGCGCAACGATCTCGGAGTCCTGTGGACGGTCCACCTCGACGGCACCACGCCGGTCAGGGTGGACGCCATGCCGCTGCGACTTGACGTGTGCCGCACGGACGTTGCGGCGGGCAGCGACGCCGCGTGGGTCGAGCAGCGCCTGCGCCGGGCCTGCGAGGGCCTTCCAACGGTAGTCGACCGCGTTGAGCAGACCCTGCAGTGCCGGGCAAGATGACGTCCGCTGCGATCTGACCGGATATGCCCGGGCGCCTAGGGTGGGCGGTGACCCCAATCGCAAGGAGCAGACATGCTTCGCCTCTCCGAAAACGCCGCAGCAGCGCTGGAGAACGCTCGCGCCGCCGAGGGAGTGCCCGAGTCCTACGGCGTGCGGTTGTCAGGTGGCCAGGAGCCCGACGGCAACATCGTGATCAACCTCGCCTTCGTCGAGACCCCGGAGGAGACCGACCAGCTGACCGGGCAGTCCGGGACGGACGTGTACGTGGCCCCCGAGGTTGCCGGGCCCTTGTCGTCGGCCGTCATGGACGTCCAGGCGGACGACGACGGTCTGCGACTCGTCTTCCGCGAGCAGGCCCCGGGGAGTAGCGCCCGACGAGGGTCCGGACTGCGGTCACGTCCTGGGCTGTCCGGCGCGTTCGCGCGACCCCTTGCGTGTGCGCATCTCGTCGGGCTCGGTGCGTTCCGGGAACCGAGAGACATACTCCCGTTCGAGTTCGAGCATGCGCTCAGTGTGGTTCAGCAGCGCCTGCCGTGACCCGTGGAAGAAGGTATCCGCGCGTGTCTCGTACAGGTGGTGCAACTCGCGCTCGAGCGAGGCGTCGTCGAGTTCCCGCGGGTCGAGGCCAAACTTCCCTGACGGCATGGGGTTTCCCTTCATCTGCGTCCCATCCGAAGCATAGGCCCCGGCGCGGGGGTCAGGGTCACAGGCGCCGCCGTTTCCACCGTCCTGAGCGAGCCCACCACCAGGCCAGCGGCAGGCTGCCGTCGATTGGGTGGGCGTAACCCCACGGGGGCCAGACCGGCGGCTGCTACGGCTCAAAAAAGGGGTGAACCACACCTTTTGTTAGGGTACGGTCAGCAGAATCCGGTTCTCCCATCCAGGGGTTGGTTCATGCGCCGTTTTCCACTGGTCGCCATTGCAGTTCTGTCGCTGGCGCTCGCACTGCTCGCCTCACCGGCCGTCGCGCGGTCGTCGGCTCCTAGCGCTTCTGACGACGCCGGCCAGGCTCGCGCAGCGGAGCACCGCCGCGTCGCCGAATACTGGACGGCGTCGCGTCGCGCCAGCGCCGTGCCGCGCGACGTGATGTTGCCCCTGGGGTCGAAGCCTAACCCCAGGGACAAGCCTGGCAGTGGCAGTGGAGACGTCCTCGGCGCGCCCTGGACTCAGGGCGGCAGTGTGTCAGTCACGACCGGCAAGGTGTTCTTCACCTCTGGCAGCTCCCGGTACGTGTGCTCCGGAAGCGCGGTCTCCAGCTCGAGCCGGAGTCTGGTGCTGACGGCCGGCCACTGCGCGCACGACGGCGGCGCGACCGGCAAGTACGTGACCAACTGGATCTTCTATCCGCGTTACAGCAAGGGGCCGGACCCAGCTCTGGGCGCGTGGACGGCATCAAGGCTGGTGGCGACGAACGACTGGACCTCGAGAACACACGCCTTCGAGAACGATGCCGCCTTCGCGAAGGTGGGCAACGGTACGTCGACGACGCTGGAGGCAGCACTTGCCGCGCAAGGCGGCGCTGCACCCGGCATCTCCTTCACCCGGCCGTCCAGCGGGTCGAAGGTCCATGCGTTCGGGTACCCGGCGGCCCGCAAGTACAACGGCGCCTCACTGATCTACTGCTCCGGCAGCGTGACCATCGGCTATGACGGCCGGGACACGCAGTCGATCCCCTGCAACATGACCGGCGGCTCCTCGGGCGGGCCGTGGTTCCGGGGCTTCAGCAGCGGTGACGCACCGGGGACGCTGAACTCGGTCAACAGCTACGGGTACAAGTCGGTCAAGGACCGCATGTTCGGCCCGATCTTCGATTCCCAGGAGCAGTCGGCCTACAACGCTGCGAACGCGTAGCGGTCACTAGGGCCGGATGAGGGTCCGGCCGCGCCCCCTTACCGCCGCCGCACCGTCACGGGGATCCTGTGGGAACCGACGACGACCCTGTGCATACGCGGCCGGCGCGTCCGGCTCGTGACGAAGACCTCATCGGTACGTTCGTCGAAGTCCACCAGCCTCAGGCGTGTCGTGAGCACGTCGTTGCGCGGCGTGCGGGCCATCGCGTCGATGAGTTCACGGAAGGACGAGGGGCCGGACGGGCCCTCCTTTCAGTGTGTGGATCCACGTCAGGAAGGGCACCTCGTCGGAGACGACGACGTCGCTGCGAGCCCGGCGGACGCGGTCGTCGATGTCGGGGGCGCTCACCTTCGTTCTGACGGCGACCAGCGGAACGCAGCGCCCGAGTTCCGCGCGGATTCCGGCGGCGCGATCCTGGTCGACCCGTCCGGCCGGAGAAGAAGAACGGGTGCCCGAAGGCCATGGCGAAGTCGCCGCACGTGTATGTGGTCGTGCCGATGGCGGCCGCTGTCAGGTAGCCGTAGGACAGCGCGGCGGCAAAGGTGTCGCCCGCCGCGAGCTCAGCGGGGATGGCGGCCGCCGCCGCGCTGGTCGACGCTCCCGTCGCCACCGGCACCACGCGCAGTCCGGCACGCTCGGCGGCACGACGCACGAGGTTGAGGCGCTGACCCGATCCGGGCAGCGCCAGTGGAATCGCGAGCTGCTCGAAGCGCTGCACCTGGGCCGTGGGCATTCCCGTCGAGGCCGCGACCTTCTGCGCGCCGGTGCTGCTCAATGTCACCGCCGAGACCTGTGCAGTCGTTGCGGAATAGCGTCGGACCTCCTCCATCTGGTACGCGGGTTGCAGACCGGCCAGTGTCGAAGTGCCGTCCCAGGCGAGGCCGAAGGCGACCGCGCCCACCAGCGCCTCGGGGTCGCCCTCGGGGTCCAAGGTGTACACGTCGGGCGATCCCGACATCCCGAACCAGATGCCCTTCTTGCCGGTGACGGGGGTTCCGCTGGTCGCGCGTGCCACCACCAGCGGAGCGCCGTCCTGCAGGCCGCCCTGCTGGACATGCTCGACGACGAAGTCGATCTGCGCCGGCGTGTCCCCGTTCTCGACGGTCAGCCCGACCAGGGGCCTTCCCGGAACGGATTCCAGGGGCCTGTCAGCTGACCACCTTGACGTTGAACGAGGCTGAGCCCGTCGACCGCATGAGCCGGATCCACAAGGCCAGGTACATCTCCATCGCGCGCGCGCCGTCGATACCCCCCAGGTCGTGAATGGTGCGCCAGCCGAACCAGTCGCGCAGGATCACCTTCACCGCGGCCTTGGACTCGCCGTCGTCGCCGCAGACGAACAGGTCGTGGTCTCCCTGGCCGACGGCGGCGGGATTCACCATCACTGCGGCGTTGACGGTATTGAGCGCCTTGACGACCCGGGTCTGGGGGAACGCCCGCTGGATCTGTTCAGCCAGCGAGTCGGTGTTCGCGACCGTCAGGGTCGGCGGCACACCCCCAGAAAGGTCGAGCGGATTCGCGACGTCGACGAGGATCTTGCCGCGCAGCGATTGCTCGCCGGCCGCATGAAGGGCGTCGAGCGAGGCTGCGCCTGCTGTCGCGTTGAACACCATCTCACCGTTGGCTGCCGCGTCGGCGAACGACGCGACGCGAACGCCGTCGTGACGCCGCAGCCAAACCTCGAACAATTCGCCGTCGGCCTCACGGCCGCTCACCGCTGACGGGTCCCTGGCGCCCATCGTCACGTCATTGCCGCGTTGCGCCATCGCTTCAGACAGAGTGCGCCCCACACGGCCCGTCCCGAGAACTCCCAGCCTCATGACACGGCCTTTCTCGTCACCTGCAGTACTGCAACACGGCCGCGGTCCCAAACCATCCCCCGGCGGCCACCCGGGAGGTCCCGATCCGCAGTCGTTCGTCGGGGCCTTGCGGGCGCCGAGGGGAGGACAAGCCTTTGGCCTGACCCGCGCGGGGAGCAGCGGCGTAGGATCACCGCGGACGAAAGGCGACGTTGTGGTCCTCGACCGACCCGTCCCGCGGGGGACAACTGACTCTGAAGACATCAGCGTCGACGAGTTGCGGCTCGCCGCCCGCAACCATGCGATGCCGTTGGAGGCGCTGCGGCGGGACGTGACCCCCGTCGGACTGCACTACCTGCTCATCCACTACGACATTCCCTTCGTCGACGACTCGGCCTGGCGGCTGACGGTGGACGGCAACGTCAACCGGCAGCTGGAGCTGTCAGTTGAGGAGCTGCGGTCGCGGCCGCGCGTGACGCGGCGCGTGACGCTGGAATGCGCCGGCAACGGCCGCGTGCTGCAATCACCGCGCGCGGTCAGTCAGCCGTGGCTGTACGAGGCGGTGGGGACCGGGGAGTGGACTGGTACGCCGCTGGCGGGAGTGCTGGAGGACGCAGGGGTGGCCGACGGCACCGTCGAGGTCGTCTTCAGCGGGCTGGACAGCGGTGTCGAGGGCGGCATGCGACAGCACTACGAACGCAGCCTGACACTGGACCATGCACGCAGCGAGGAGGTGCTCATAGCTGACGAGATCAACGGCCAGCCCCTGCCCCCGCAGCATGGCTTTCCGGCCCGCCTGGTCGTTCCCGGTTGGTACGGCATGGCCAGCGTGAAGTGGCTGCAGCGCATCACCGCCGTGACCACGCCCTTCGACGGATACCAGCAGGCCACCTCATACCGGCTGCGCCAGGAGCACGACGAACCAGGCGAGGCACTTGGTCCGATCGCCGTCCGCTCCCTGATCGCCCCACCGGGGATCCCCGAGTTCGCGACCCGCGCCGCCATGTGACCCGGGAAGGGTGTGTCGTCACGGGGAGGGCATGGTCGGGGGCCGGCCGTGTCACGCGGGTCGAGGTCACCGACGACCATGGCGGATCGTGGGTGGACGCGGTCGTCGACGAGCCCGTCTCGCGCTTCGCCTGGCAGTCGTGGTCGCTGCGCTGGCAGCCGCAGGAACCGGGCGAGACCGAACTGTGGTCGCGGGCGACAGATGCCGCCGGCAACATCCAACCCCTGACTCCGGCGTGGAATCTCGGCGGGTACGCCACGAACAGCGTTCATCGGGTTCCGGTGACGGTCGAGGAGTAACCGCATCATGGGAGCATGGTCTCCAGGCCGCTGCTGATGCTCGCGGAGGTGGTCCCCCAAGGGCTGCCGCTGACGGGTCGCGTCGTGCGGGCCGGACTCGCGCGGGCCTTCGGCCCGCCCCCCTTCGACCCGGCCGCGGCGCCCGGGGACCCGGGGCTGTTCGGTCCCGGGTCCGCGTCGTGGCAGGTGATCAGTGAGCCCGCAGCCATCGTCGGCGGTATCCGCGCGCTGCTGGTGCAGTCGCTCCACCCGCTGGCGATGGCCGGTGTCGCCAAGCACTCGCGCTTCCGCGAGGACGCCCTGTCGCGCCTGCAGAGGACCTCGGCCTATGTCACGGCGACCACCTTCGGTTCGACGCCGGAGGCGCTGACCGCAGCGGCGACCGTCCGCAAGGTGCACCGGCGGGTTCGCGGCACCGCACCCGACGGGCGACCGTACACCGCCGATGACCCGCAGCTGCTCGCATGGGTCTCGATCGCCCTGACGTCCAGCTTCCTCGCGACCGATGGCTGCTACGCAGCCACCGCAGTCGACGCCGCAACCGCGGACGCGTTCGTCGCCGAGCAGTCGCGGGCCGCAGCGTTGCTCGACCGCCGCGTGGATCTGGCGGCCCTCGGGTCCGACGAGGAGTCGCTGCAGCGACTGCGCGAGGGACGCCTGGACCTGCCGATGCTCAGCGACGCGATCCTGCCCTCCACCGTGGCGCAGCTGCGCGAACGCCTCGAGGACTTCCGACCACACCTGGACGTCAACCACCAGGGCAGGCGCGCGCTGCGGTTCCTGCTGTGGCCCGACGTCCCGGGGCCGCTGCGCGCGGCGTACCTCCCCATGCTCGCGGGGGCCGTGGCGTCGCTGGAGGGTGACCAGCGGAAGCTGCTGGGCATTCCGCCGGGCACCCCCGTACGGGCTCTTCGAGTGCAGACGCGGATGCTGGTGGCGGGGATGCGGCTGGCGACAGGCGTGTCACCGTCGCTGTCCGCGGCCCGCCGGCGCGCGGCCGCCGTCCCCACGGCGATCCGCGCACCCTGATGGACGACATCGTCAACCTTCTGGTCACCGGCGGCGGCCCGGGCGGCTATGCCGCCGCGCTGCACGCCGCACACCTGGAGCGCGACGAGGCAGCGCATGTTGCGGCCGGCCTTCCGTCGCACGTCGCCAAGCGCCGGCGACCCGCCCGCAGCTGACGTGTCAGCGGCCGGACACCGAGAAGTGCATCCAGTCCGAGACGCTGCGCCAGTCGCCGCCCCAGCGCCAACCGATCCGCTCGAAGGCACCGACAACGGGACCGTCGGGCGTGATCATGCCCGGCCGGTCCCGGTCGCGGTCCAGGTACGCCGAGGCCAGCTCCGGCAGCACCAGGCCACCTTTGGAGTACGGGTTGTGGAACGGGTTGACGTCCACCGCCCTGCCGTATGCGTGCTCGGACCACGACGTCGAACCCCGCGAAGGACGGCAGACGAAGGCTGTCGTGTTGTTGCCGTCGCCGGTGGGCGGCAGGTCGAGCTCGTCGGTTCGCACGACGCGCATCTCCTCGATCGGAAAGCGCAGGCGGTACAGCTGGTGGAAGACACGCACGACGTCGCGGGCCACCGCGCGATGCACGAGCAGCTCCCCGGTGTGCGGCCGCCCCTCGAAGCCGTGGAACGTCACGGTGGCGTAGCGCAGCTCGACACGGCGTACCGGGCAGTGCCGCGACCAGGTGGACCTCGCCAGGACATCGTCGGGCACCGGTGCGATTGACCAGCCGAACCGCGCCGTAGACGGCGCCGGCAGGACGTCGATCGTCGGCAGCCGCCGGTCGCGCAGCCGCGGTGGCGTCGCGCGGACCTCGCCGAAGCCGTCAGGCCGGCGCGGGAGCACCCGTGTCCCCAGCCAGCCGGGACGACGCTGCCGCACGCGTCGTTGTTGCCCACCGTCGGGCTCGCCGGATTCTTCAGTCCCTGCGGTCAGCGGCGCGGCTGCGTCCGCAGCGGCTGTCGGCGTGGGGGCCGGCGTCGTCGCGGTGGGTGTCGCGGCGTCCCCGGACGAGCAGGCCACCAGGACGAAACACACGCTGAATGCCCACAGACCACGCGCGGCGGTGTGCATCGGCGTCCTCCCAGCCGGCGTGCCACCGTACCGGAGCCCACCGGGGTGGCCCGGACGGGGCTGTGTCCTACGCTGGCCGTGTGCCAGAGGACCGCGTCGTCGTCGTCGAACGGAACCTCGATCGTGCCCTCGACGAAGCGCCGCCGCCGCGACGCAGGTTGGAGCCCGATGACCTTCTGCGACCCGGCACGACACTGTCAACCGCCGAGGCCGTCGCCGTGTTCCGCGACCAGGTCACGTCGCGGACGCTGGATGTCGCGGCGCGGGAACTGAAGGCGAAGGGCGCCGGGTACTACACGATCTCGAGTGCGGGCCATGAGAACAACGCCGTGGTCGGGGCGTTGCTGCGACCGACCGATCCAGCCTTCCTGCACTACCGCTCCGGCGGCTTCATGATGGCCCGTTCACGCCAGGTGCCCGGAGTCGACGCCGTGACCGACACCCTGCTGTCGCTGCTGGCGGCTGCCGGGGACCCGATCTCCCATGGGCGCCACAAGGTATGGGGGAGCCGCCAGCTGTGGGTACCGCCGCAGACCAGCACCATCGCGTCGCACATTCCCAAGGCTATGGGGGCTGCGTTTGCGATCCAGCGGGCCGCCCGCGTGGGGATGTCCCTGGAGATCCCGGACGACAGCATCGTGTGCTGCTCGTTCGGCGACGCGTCGGCCAACCACGCCACCGCACTCGCCGGCATCAACGCGGCTCGTTATTCGCACCGCCGGGGCAGCAGGGTTCCGGTGCTCTTCGTGTGCGAGGACAACGGCATCGGCATCTCGGTGGACACACCGCGGCGTTGGATCGCGCGCAACTTCCGCCACCTACCGCATCTGGAGTACGTGCACGCGGCCGGCGAACTGGACGAGGTGTGGGACGCGGCCGTGGCCGCGGTGGCGGCGTGCCGCAACGGGCGGCGTCCGGTCTTCCTGCACCTCCAGACCGTTCGCCTGTGGGGTCACGCCGGATCCGACGTCGAATCGGGATACCGCTCGGCCGCGGAGATCGCCGCAACCGAGGCGCAGGATCCGCTGGTCCGCAACGCGCAGCGGCTGATCGCGCTCGGTGCGGCGTCGCCGGACGACCTTCGCGACCTGGTCGCGGGTGTCCGGGATCACGTCCACTCGCAGGCGACGAAGCTGATCGGGTCGCCGACGCTGGCCTCTCGCCAGGCGGTGATGGCGACGCTCGCACCGTACGACGAACCGGCCTCGCGCCGCGACGCCGACGCCGTGCCGAGCCACGATGAGCGACGCAGCGTCCACGGTTCGGCATTGCCGGAGGACGCGACCGTGGCCGTGCGCCGCACGATGGCGGCGCACATCAACGCCGCGCTTCACGACGAGATGCTGCGCCGGCCCGAGATGCTGCTGTTCGGGGAGGACGTCGGCCGCAAGGGCGGCGTCTACAACGTCACATCCGGGCTCCAGCGGGTCTTCGGCGCGGCGCGGGTCTTCGACACACTGCTGGACGAGACGACCATTCTCGGGGTCGCGCAGGGCGCGGCCTTGCTTGGCTTCCTGCCGGTGCCGGAGATCCAGTACCTGGCGTACCTCCACAACGCGCTCGACCAACTGCGGGGCGAGGCGGCCTCGCTGGGCTTCTTCTCCGCCGGCCAGTTCTCGAACCCCATGGTGGTGCGCGTCGCCGGCCTGGCCTATCAGAAGGGGTTCGGCGGCCACTTCCACAACGACAACTCCGTCGGAGCGTTGCGCGACATCCCCGGGTTGCTGCTATCCGTCCCGTCGCGTGGGGACGACGCGGCGAAGATGCTCCGCGGTGTGCTGGCGGTCGCACGGACGACGGGACGGGTCGCCGTGTTCCTGGAACCGATCGCGCTGTATCACGAGAAGGATCTGCACGAGCCGGGGGACGGCGGCTGGCTCAGTGACTATCCGCCACCTGGGCAGATCCTGCTGCCGGGGGACATCGGGGTGCACCACCCGGACCACGGCGACGTGCTGATCGTGACGTACGGCAACGGTGTCCGTATGGCACTGCGCGCCGCGCGCCGGCTGCGCGGCGACCATGGGGTCGCTGCCCGGGTGGTCGACCTGCGGTGGCTCAATCCGCTGCCGCTTGACGCTGTCGGCCGCGCCGCCGCCGGCACCTCGGCGGTCCTCGTCGCCGACGAGTGCCGCGCGACCGGCGGCGGGATAGCCGACGCCGTGGTGGCGGGCCTGGTCGAGCGCGGCTACGACGGCCGCCTCGGGAGTGTTCGCTCCGCCGACAGCTATGTGCCTTTGGGCCCCGCGGCCGGGACGGTGCTGCTGTCCGAAGCCGACGTCGTCAAGGGAGCCGTCCGGATCCTGGGCCGCGGAGACGACACGCCCGACTGACGGCACCGCGCAGTTCCGCGCCGCTGTTTCTCGCCGGTTCTGCGGCAGGAATCGGACTGGTGGATGCCGAAGTGGCTGATGAACCGAACGACGTCCGAGAGTTGCCCGATGCGGATCCGCAACGCCCCAGACGACCCAGAGGACGCGTTCCTCGCCCGTGTCGTCCGTGCGGAAGAGGTGCCCAGCGGGATCGCGCGGGCGAGGTTGTCGGGCGCGCTGCGAGAGCGGGCGGGCGCCTACCGCCACGACGCTGCGGTCGATCTGACCATTGTCGAGGCATTGCTACGTCTCGACGAGCCCGAGGCCGCCGCACGACACCTGGATGGTCACCGGGCGTCGCTGCACGCGATGGCCCGTGACCTGCAGGTCGCCGTGGCAGACGCCACCCTCGAACGGGAAGCCGAGCGGGTCTACCTGGCCTGCGCCGAGACCCCCGGCCCAAGGCGAACCCGCTGCACTCGCCGGCGGCGTGCGTTCGCCCTCACGGGTGCGGCCGCGGTGGCCCTGGTGCTGCTGCTCCCGTCCGGCCGGGCCTCCCCGCGCGCGACGCTGGCTTCCCTGATGGACCGGCGGACGTCACCGGACGAGCTCTCCGCCGCCTGGGAACGTCTGGACGCGGCCCGCGGCCGGCGACGCCCGGTGACGGAGGACTCCGCCTCTGGGGACCGGGGGCGTTCGTCGCAGGCCGGCCCACGCTCTCATGCTCTGCTGCGTGACACGACCCGCGCCATCCTGGCCGTCGACTCCTCGGGGGGGTCGACGGCCGGCATGGGGGCCGGATCCGGCACGACGACGTCACGTGACCGCAACCAGCGGTCGGGACGTCGCGCGACTGACGAGCCACGGGACGAACCCCAAAGGATCGTGCCGGCCGTCCCGCAGCCCACCAAGCCGTCCTCACCGTTGCACGCCGCGGCGCCGTCACTGCCGCGGCCCGGCGAACCCCTCAAGGGCAACCTTCCCGCCGACCATACCGTCCTCGGGGAGGCTGACACGCTCCGTGGCGCCGGCGGCGCCACCGCCGCCGCCGGGACCGAGCCCGACCAGCCGTAGGCGCGGGGACGTGCGGCCCCCTCCGCTACACTCCGATGCCCAAACGTGGTTGTCGGCACGGAGGTCCGGATGTCCCGCACTGTGGCGTCGTCGCGCGCGGCCCGCGCCGCCGCAACGATCGCGTTGTGCGCCGTGATCGTCGTGGTGCCGGGCGGGGCGGTGTTCGCGGTCGAGGCGGGCTCCGAGGCCCCTGCCGTCGAGGGCCAGGAGGAGTCCGGCTCGCGTTCCATCGAGGACATCGGCACGCAAAACGACGTGTCGAAGCAGTACCTGCCCGAGGAGTCGGAACTGCCGGCGTTCCAGCGGTTCCTGTACGTCCCCCTGTTCATCGTGGGAATCATCGTCATCCTCCTGCTCCTGTTCCGGAACCTGCAGTGGCAACCACGATTCGCTGAGGAGCGCAGAAGTAAGCGTCGTCGCTGATTCATCCCCGCCGCCGCAGGGCCAGCTCGCCGACTGGGGCCTCGCGGGACAGGTCGCCTGGCTGGTGGCCTCGTCGTCGTCGCCCGCGACCACACACGCCGAGGTCGCGGCGTTGCGCGACAGCCTCGCCCGCACCGTCGCGACTGCGGACGAACTCGCGCGGCGTGCGACGAACCTGGGCGCAGATCTGGCCCCCGCGACCTGCCGGGTCGTCGGGCGCAGGACGTGGATCCGCGCCAACCTCGACAGCATGGCGTGGATCACGGCGCCGGTTGCGGATCGCCTGCTGTCGCAGAGCGGGGTCTCCCGTGCCGTGGCTCGCAAGGTGCTCGGTTTCCAGCTCGGCGTCGTCATGGGGTACCTGGCGACCAAGGTGCTCGGGCAGTACGAGGTTTTCCTGCCGGGGGACGCGGCACCGGGGCGCTTGACGCTCGTTGGTCCGAACCTGTTGGAGCTCGAACGGTCGCTGCTGCCCGAGACCGGTGTCTCCCCCGACGAGTTCCGGATGGGTGTCTGCCTCCACGAGATCGCCCACCGGCTGCAGTTCGAAGCCGTCGACTGGCTCCGCCCACACCTTCGCGGCCTGCTCGACGGGTATCTCGAGCAGACGCGCGTCGACCCGGAACGGATGAGACAGGTGCTGGCGCAGCTGCCTGAGCTTCTGCGCAACCCTGGGCAGCTGGCGGACCCGGCGCGACTCATGGAGATCGTGCTGACCCCGGCGCAGGCAGCCACGATGCGTCACGCCCAGGCGCTCATGTCGCTGCTCGAGGGTCATGGCAACGTCGTCATGGACTGGGGCGCCGAGGTGGCGAACACCCACGGCGGCGTCGACTTCGACCCGAGCCGCGTCCGCGAGGTCCTCAACCGCCGCCGGGCGGGCACGGTTGACCAAACCCTGCGCAAGATGTTGGGACTCGCGATGAAGGCGGAGCAGTACCGCGTGGGAGAGAAGTTCATCCTCCAGGTCGCGGAGCACCACGGCCGTGACACCTTCGCGAAGGTGTGGTCCGGCCCCGAGCTGATTCCTACGCCCGAGGAGTTGGAGGACCCGGACGCCTGGGCGGCGCGGGCGGCCCGCGCGACGGCGTGAACCGCAGGGGCGTGGCAGACGCAGTCGCCGCGGTCGCCGGCGCCCTGCGGCCCGTGCCGCGTGCCGCCCAGGCGGTGCTTGCGGTGTCCGGGGGGCCCGACTCCGTCGGCATGGCGCAGCTGGTCACGGCGGCACGCCCGGACCTGCGCTGCGTGGTGGTCCACATCCGGCACGGGCTGCGCGACGACGCGGCGGACGCGGCCGCCGCCCTGCAGAACGCGGAAGGTCTCGGACTTCCCGGGCACGTGATCGGCGTCGACGTCGCCCGCACCGGCTCCGGCCCGGAAGACGCCGCGCGGCGCGCCCGTTGGAGCGCCTTGGCGCGCGCCGCGACCGAAGCCGGCGCCGCGTTCATCCTCACCGGACACACCGCCGATGACCAGGCTGAGACGGTGCTGCTGAACATGGCCAGAGGGACCGGGCTCGCCGGACTCGCGGGAATGCCGCCTGTGCTCACCATCGGCGACGGCATTCGCGTGGTGCGCCCCGTGTTGGGGCTGCGTCGGGGCGTGGTTCGGGAGGTCGCGGTGGATGCGGGGCTGCAGCTGGCCGACGACCCGACGAACGACGATCCGCGGCAGCGGCGGAGCCGCGCGCGACATGACCTGCTTCCACGCCTGGCGGCGCTGACTGGCTCCGGCACAGACCCCGTGGACTCTCTCACGCGGCTGGCACGGCACGCGCGCCGCGACAACGACGCACTCGACGCGATTGCGGCGGACGAGTTGCGTCGCCGCGCCGTGCGGTGGGGCGCCGTCCATGCGGTGACGGACCGGGTGCTCGCCGGCACACACGAGGCGGTCGCGACGAGAGTCGTGCGGATGCTGGTGTGCCGCGCGGTTCCCGGGGCACGGCCGTCGGAGGCGGTCGTGACGAAGCTCCTGCGGCTTGCGGACGGCCAGGCGGCGAATCTGGCAGGAGGGATCGTCGCCAGCCGTGGCGGCGGCCACCTGGCCGTCGCCGCAGGACACCACCGCGCCACGGAGCGGGAGCTGACGGGGGAGCGGCTCGTGATGCCCGAGATCGGCATGGCGCTGCGGCGCGACGCCGGGGCGACTCGGGGTGTGCTGCCGCCCTGGGCTCCACCACGTGCGGCCGCCATGGTGCGCGTGGACGGGGCCGAGTCGCTGCTGGTGCGGCCACGGCGCTCCGGCGACGTGGTGCGAACCGCGCAGGGGGTGCGTTCGGTGGCGCGGGCGATGTCGGCTGCGGGTGTTCCGCGGATCGCGCGGGACCTCGTGCCGGTCGTGGAGGACGCCGAGGGCGTGCTGTGGGTTCCCGGTGTGGCTATCCGGCACGCCGCCGCCGGCGCCAGTGCTCTGCGTTTCGAGCGCTGGGCGGGGGAGTAGCCTGCGGGCATGGTTGGCGCCCGTACCGCACAGACGGACCATCCGCTGCACGACGACATCGACAACGTCGTCGTGAGCTCGGAACAGATCCAGGAACGGCTGCAAGACATCGCCGCGGAGATCGACCTCCAATACGCCGACCGCAACGTGCTGCTGGTGGGCGTCCTCAAGGGCGCCTTCATCGTGATGGCCGACCTCGCCCGCTACCTCACCGTACCGGTCGAGTTCGATTTCATGGCGGTCTCCTCGTACGGGTCCGCGACGCAGACCTCCGGCGTGGTGCGGATTCTCAAGGACCTCGACCTGGACATCGCAGGACGCCACGTCCTGGTCGTGGAGGACATCGTCGACTCGGGGCTGACGCTGAACTATCTCCTGCGCAACCTGCGCGCGCGGGGCCCAGCGTCACTGGAGATCATGGCCTTGCTCAGCAAGCCCGACCAGATTCGCGTGGACCTGCCGATCCGCTACCACGGGTTCCAGGTGCCGAACGTGTTCGTCGTGGGCTACGGCCTGGACTACGCCGAGCGCTACCGGCACCTGCCCTATGTGGGGACGTTGAAGCCCTCCGTTTACCGCGACTGACGCCACCTCGGGCCGCGGTCCCGGGGAGGGCCGGTGCTACGCTGGCAGCAGTTGCTCCCGCGGTGAGGGCCCTATCTCATCGCGCAACCGACAGGGTCCGACATGAGCTTCCAGCGACTCCTGCGGGGCCCGTTCCTCTGGCTGACGGTCCTCCTCATCCTCGCTCTCGCGTTCGTCACGACGCTCAACGCCGCGAACGCCCCGCAACCGATGGAGTACGGGGAGTTCCTCCAGAAACTCGCGGAGGGTGAGATCGCCAGCGCGACAGACCTTCGCCGCGAGCACCAAATCGAGGGGACGCTGGCCGACGAGACGCCGGGCGACGACGAGGACAACCCGCTCTACAAGGTCAGCTACAACGCCGACCTCCACGGGGAGGAGCTGGCTGCAGCGCTGCGGGAAGCGTACGAGTCCGGCGACGTCAAGAAGTACGACGTCAACCCGCAGCCGCAGAGCATGATCGTCGGTGTCCTTCTTTCGGTCCTGCCGTTCATCGTCATCTTCGGGATCTTCTTCTTCCTGATGAGCCAGATGCAGGGCGGCGGCAACCGCGTCATGTCGTTCGGCAAGTCGCGGGCGAAGGTCATCACCAAGGATTCCCCGAAGGTCACGTTCAGCGACGTAGCCGGTGCCGACGAGGCCGTGGAGGAGCTGCGAGAGATCAAGGACTTCCTCGAGAACCCCGCGAAGTTCCAGGCCATGGGAGCGAAGATCCCCAAGGGCGTGCTGCTGTTCGGCCCCCCGGGTACCGGTAAGACGCTGCTGGCGCGCGCCGTCGCCGGTGAGGCCGGCGTCCCGTTCTTCTCGATCTCCGGTTCGGACTTCGTCGAGATGTTCGTCGGTGTCGGCGCCAGCCGTGTGCGCGACCTGTTCGAGCAGGCCAAGGCGAATGCCCCGTCGATCATCTTCATGGACGAGATCGACGCGGTCGGGCGTCACCGCGGCGCCGGCATGGGTGGTGGGCACGACGAACGCGAGCAGACGCTGAACCAGTTGCTCGTCGAGATGGACGGATTCGACGTCAAGACCGGCGTGATCCTCATCGCGGCAACAAACAGACCGGACATCCTCGATCCCGCGCTGCTGCGCCCGGGTCGTTTCGACCGCCAGATCACGGTCGACCGCCCCGACCTCATCGGCCGCCAGGCGATCCTGAAGGTGCATGCGCGCGGGAAGCCGTTGGCCCTCGACGCCGACCTGGACGTCATCGCTCGTCGCACCCCCGGGTTCACCGGTGCAGACCTGGCCAACCTGATCAACGAAGCCGCATTGCTGTCGGCTCGCCAGGGGTTCAAAGAGATCTCGATCGACACCCTCGAGGACGCCATCGACCGCGTCATCGCAGGCCCCGAACGCAAGACGCGCCTCATGGGCGAAGTCGAGAAGCGCGTCATCGCCTACCACGAGGGCGGCCACACCATCGTCGGCCACGCCCTGCCCCACGCGGATCCCGTCCACAAGGTGTCGATCATCCCGCGCGGGCGCGCGCTGGGATGGACGCTCACGCTCCCGACGGAGGACAAGTATCTGGTCAGCCGTGGGGAGCTCATCGACCAGCTGGCGATGATGCTGGGCGGCCGAGTCGCCGAGGAGCTGACGATCGGCGACTTCACGACCGGGGCATCGGACGACATCTCGCGTGCGACGGCCACGGCGAAGGACATGGTCACGCAGTACGGCATGAGCGCCAAGCTCGGGCCGATGACATTCGGCCAGAAGGATTCCCAGCCGTTCCTGGGCCGCGACTTCGGTCACCAGGCCGACTACTCCGGAGAGGTCGCCATCGAGATCGACCGCGAGATCCGCGCGCTGATCGACGAGGCTCACGACGAGGCGCTGGAGGTCCTGGTCGCCAACCGGTCCGTTCTCGAGGAGCTCGCGGACCAGCTGATGGAACGCGAGACGGTCGAGAAGGAGGAGCTCACCACGCTTCTCGCCAAGGTCACGCCGCGTCCGTCGCGCAAGATCAAGCCGTTGATGAACGGCGGGACCGGGCGGGCACCAAGCGGGAAGACGATCGTCGGCAAGCTGCGGCGGATGTCGCCCGAGGCGGTCGCGCGCTCGATGAAGAATCCCGGAAGCAGCGCCGAGTGACGGGCATCCTCACGACCAGCTGAGAGAACCGCCACATGAACCAGCCCGACGACGCAGCCGTGGCGCGCACGCCCGTCACCACCTCCAGCGAACGCATCCGCGTCACCTCCGGCGCGGTCCCGATGCGTATCTTCGACCACGACAAGATCACCGCCGGCGTGAGGATGATGCTCGAGGGTCTGGGCATGGATCCTGAGCAGGCCCAGATCCGCGAGACGCCCGGCAGGGTCGCGAGGATGTTCGACGAGATCTTCGCGGGACTGGTCGTCGACCCGTCAGACATCCTCGACGTCGTGTTCGAAGAAGGCCACGACGAGCTCGTGCTGATCCGCGACATCCCGTTCGCCTCGGTTTGCGAACACCACCTCATCCCCTTCGTGGGACGCGCGCACGTCGGCTACCTGCCCAACGAAGCCGGACAGGTCACCGGCCTTTCGAAGCTGGCGCGCCTGGTCGACCTGGTCGCCAAGCGTCCCAACGTGCAGGAGCGCATCACGACGACGATCGCGGACACATTGGAAAAGGCTCTGTCGCCTCGTGGTGTGATGGTCATCATCGAGGCCGAGCACTACTGCATGACGATGCGGGGGATCCGCAAGCCGGGCGCCGTGACGGTCACGAGCGCCGTGCGAGGGATCATGCGCGACGACGCGCGAACGCGTGCCGAGGCGATGGCGCTGGCGATGGGCCACCGCCCGGGAGCACTGTGACCCGATCTGACCCGGTCATCCGCGTGCAGCAGGGGGGTCTGGGCACGGAGGGCCACGCCCGGTTGGTCGTCAGCGGTGACCTGGACCTTGGTCGCCTGCGGGGGGTTTGGTCGTCGTCCGGCGCGACCGTGCAGCACCTGGGCGACCGGCTGCACGCGACGACCACGGTGCCGGCGTTGGTCCGTGCTGCCGGCCGAGCCTTCGGCGCCGAGGAGGCGCGGCGGTTCGAGCAGGTGCTGCTCGAAGCGATCGAGGCGTGGGGCGGCCCCCCGCGGGCGGTCTCCTCTCCGGCTGGCCTCCTGCGAACCGACGCCCGCCCGCTGATCATGGGCATCGTCAACGTGACACCGGATTCGTTTGCCGAGGACGAGCCGCTGTACCCGGCCGACCATCCGCACACGGCTGTCGCGCACGGACTCCGACTGCGGGAGGAGGGCGCCGACATCCTCGACGTCGGCGGGGAGTCGACACGGCCCGGAGCCGATCCGGTCGACGCCGACGAGGAGCTGCGCCGGGTGGTTCCTGTCGTCGAGGAGCTGGTGGGAGCGGGCGCCGTGATCAGCATCGACACGTCGAAACCGTCCGTGGCGGCGGCGGCGGTTGCGGCGGGCGCCGTGATCGTCAACGACGTTTCGGGCGGCCAGGACCAGCAGCTGCTGTCAGTGGTGGCCGACGCGGGTGCCGCGTACGTGCTGATGCACAGCCGCGGAACCCCGCAGACGATGGCGTCCCTGGCGTCCTATGACGATGTGGTCGCGGAGGTCTATGAATTCCTGGCCCTCGGCGTGCGTAGGTGCGTCGACAGTGGTATCGCGCTCGACCACATCATCGTCGACCCGGGACTCGGCTTCGCGAAGGCACCGGAGCACAACCTGCAGTTGCTCCGCGGTCTGCGCCAGTTACGGAGCATCGGCCGACCAGTGCTCGTCGGTGCATCGCGGAAGAGCTTCCTTGGTGCGCTGCTGGACGACGCGGCGACCGGTGCCAGGCTGGAGGGCAGCCTGGCGTGCGTGGCGGTGGCCGTCAACGAGGGCGCGGCGATCCTCCGTGTGCACGATGTCGCGGCCAGTGTCAGGACGGCACGGGTCACCCACGCCATCGCCACCGCCTCGACGGGTTGGCCTGCAGACCGCTAGGCGCGGTGGGGCCGCGCCGGCGACGGCGTGTCGCGGTGCGGGTGGACACCAGGGAGGTGCCCGCTGAGGTGCCGGTCCAGGTGCTCCGGGTCCACGTCATGGTCGTCCACGAGATGTTGCTTCACCTCGTGTTCGTCGGAGAACCGCAGTTCGCACTTGGGGCACTGGTGAACGCGCATGACAACCACTCCCTCGGAGGGGGAGGCCAGCGTACGTCACGGTCCGGGGGCTGCGTCGTCGACCAGCCGGTATCCCATGCCACGAACCGTCTGGATGCGGTGCTGCCCGAGCTTGCGTCGCAGGTAGCCGATGGCGCGCCTTCACACGCGCCAGCAGCTCCTCGAACTTGAACGGCTTCGTGACATAGTCGTCGGCGCCCCCCTCGAGACCTGCCACCGTGTTCATGACACCGTCGCGCGCGGTCAGGATGATCACGGGGATGTCGTTGCGCGACCGGCGAACCTCGGTCAGAACCGTCAGCCCGTCGATGTCGGGAAGTCCCAGGTCGAGCACGAGCAGGTCGAACTCGTCGGACCTCGCCATCCGCAGCCCCGTCACGCCTGGCGGGTGCCCAGGGCCCCATGTGAACCCACACGGTGGCGTGGCCACGTGAGCCCTGAATGAGCCCAACGTGAGAGTCCTCTCACCTACCGCTGCCGTCCCGCCGATCGGTTGCGGGGCGGCGCATCACGAAACGTCGCCATCCGGGTTGCTTCGTCGCTTCGGCCGGTCACGCCGACGCAGGCGGCGAAGAAACGTGCGGCGCGCCCACCACCAGATCGCGCCGGCGGCGAGCACCCCCGCACCCCCGGCCACCGCCGCGGCCGGCAGGCTGAACGCCAGGACGCCGCAGCCCAGAACGCCTGCCACCTGCAAGGCTCGTGGCCACCGCCGCTCGTCGCCGGATTGGGTCCAGGCGGCGGCATTCGCGATCGCGTAGTACGTCAGGACCGCGAAGGAGCTGAACCCGATCGCCCCGCGGACGTCTGCGACGAGCACGATCGCCACGACCAGCGTCGCGACCAGCAGCTCTGCCCGATGCGGGACCCGGTGCCGCGGATGGACCGCCGCCAGGGGCATGAACAGGTCACGGTTTACCGCCATTGCGAATACCGTGCGGCTGACGCCAACGAGCAGAGACAGCAGCACCCCCAGCGCGGCCACCGTCGCGCCAACCCGCACGACCGGCGTGAGGGCGGCCCAGCGACCCTGGTTCAGTGCGACGGCCAGCGGCGTCTCCGCTGCGCCCAGGCGCTCGGGACCGACGGCCAGCAGCGTGGCCACCGCCACCAGCGCGTACACGCCAAGCGTGACGCCCAGCGCCAGGGGGATCGCACGCGGGATGGTGCGCTGGGGATCGCGCACCTCTTCGCCGAGCGTCGCGATGCGCGCATACCCGGCGAAGGCGAAAAAGAGCAGGCCAGCAGCCTGTAGCACGCCGCGGGGGTCAGCGTCAGAAATCGACCGGAGGTGCCGGGGCGAGGCGGTCCCGCCGGTCAGCGCCCCTGCGACTACCGCGGCGAGCGCCAGCAGGACCACGATCACGATCGCAGTGGTCAGCCCCGCCGTCTTGCGCACGCCGCGGTAATTCACCGCAGTCAGGCCTGCCACTGCCGCCACGGCCAGAGGGCGCGCGACCGCCGGGGCGGCGTACGCCCCGAAGGTCAGCGCCATCGCAGCACAACTCGCAATCTTCCCCACGACGAACGCCCAACCGGCGAGAAATCCCCACAGCGGCCCCAACCGGCGCCGACCGTAGACATAGGTGCCGCCGGATTCGGGGTACGCCGCGGCCAGTTGCGCAGACGACGTCGCGTTGCAGTACGCGACGATGGCGGCGATGAGCAGGCCGACGAGCAGCGCGGAACCGGCGGCCTGGGCCGCCGGGCCCAACGCGGCGAACACGCCGGCGCCGAGCATGGACCCCAGGCCGACCACCACCGCGTCGCGCAGTCCGAGGTCCCGCGACAGTCGACTGTCACTTGTTTCGCCGGTCATCGCGCCCCTGACTGTGTCGCGTCACGTCGCGCATCTTGTCCCACGCCCTAGTTCAACCACCTGGGCGCGAGATCGTCCGGAGGTGACACGCGACGTGCCACTCGGGATGGGCCCATGCGATTCGCCGGTGCCCGCAACATCGCCGCAGACGAACTCGCGCCGGAATGCGTCCCAGGTCGCCTGATTTTTTCCTTTACGAGAACGCTGCGCAGTGACACGCTGACTCTGCGTGCGAGCCGGTGGTCGCCGGCTCAGTGGCGTGGGAGTTGCGGGCGCCCCGCGTCCGGTGGGGTGGGGGCGAAGTCCGGGTTCTGGAAAGGAACGCGATGCGCGGGACACTGGTTTTTGTGCACGGCACAGGTGTGCGGCAGCAGGGCTATGACCTCACGATGTCGGCGATCCGCGAGGGGTGCCGCCGTAACGGCCTGGACGGCATCACCATCAGCGGTGTCGCCTGGGGGCCGAAATTCGGTGTCCCCGTCGATGCTGTGGAGAAGTCCCTCCCCCCCGAAGCCGTCACACGCGACGCCTTCGACACCGCGGCGCCGGACGATGCCGACCTCGATACTGCCGCGTGGGCGCTGCTTCTGGATGACCCGCTGTTCGAACTGCGGCTCGTCGCGGAGTCGGCGGAGATGGAGCAGGCCGGTGTGGTGGTCGGCGGGTCGCTTGCCGATCAGAGCGCTGAGACCGCACTGCGCCAGGTGCAGGATCGTCCCCCGGAGTTGAGCGGCACGGGGTTGACGCCAGAGGAGTTGTCGGCCGCGGCGGGCCGCGTCATCGGCAGTTCCGAGCTGCAGGGCGCGGCGCTCGCTGTCGGCGATGCCGCAGACCCCGACCTGATCGAGGTCATGGCCCGAGCAGTCGTAGCGACGGCCCTGGCCGGCCACCGTCTGGACGCGCCGGGCACCGAACCGCCGGCCGCCCTGAGCGGGGAGCTTCGTGATGAGCTCGTCGCGGCGACCGTCAAGGTCATCGCGCCCGAGCAGGTCAAGGGCATCGGCGGCTGGGTGAAGAAGAAGGTTATCGGGTTCGCCGCTCAGCGCGCGACGGCGATGGCCGTTGATCGCAGATCGTCGCTGCAGGGGGCGAGCACACCGGGCGTCGGTGACATCCTGCACTATCAGCGCCGCGGTGGCGCTATCGCCGACGTCGTCGCCGAAGGCTTGACCGGTCATCAGCGGCCGATCGTTGCGGTCGGCCACAGCCTCGGCGGGATCATCCTTGTGGACGTGTTGTCGCGCGACGGTGCGCCTGACGTCGACCTCCTGGTGACGGTCGGATCGCAGTCACCGATGTTCTTCGCGATCGATGCGCTGGGGGACCTGCGGCCGCGCGGTTCGAATGTTCCCTTCAGCCCCTGGCTGAACATCTACAACCGGCGAGATCTGCTGTCGTTCGTGACCAAGGGCCTGTGGCCGACGGCGCGGGGATTGACCGACGTCGAGGTTGATTCCCGTGTGCCGTTCCCACAGTCGCATTCCGCGTACTGGCACGTCGACCGCACATACCAGCTGCTCCGAGACGCCTGGCCGCGGTAGGCCATGACCGGCGAAGCGGGTACCACATGGGCGTTGGTGGTCGGTATCGACCGCTACGACGACCCGTCACTGGCGTCGCTGGACGGCGCCGTAGCCGATGCCGTCGACGCCGTGACGTGGCTGCGCGCCCTCGGCGTTCCCGACGAGCAGATACTGCTGCACGCCTCGCCATCCGAGGCGAGCAAGGGGCCGCTGGACGCACTGGGGGTGCCCTTCAGCGCCTCGCGCGAACCGGACATCTGGGCATCCGTCCACCGGTTGACGCAGGTCCGCGGCGGGACACGGCTGTTCGTCTTTCTCTCCGGACACGGCTTGTACGAGCCCACGAAGGGCCGGCTGTTCCTGACGCAGGAGGCCGGGGCGCTTGGTACCTACAACAACCTCGGCATCGACCTGTACGTCCGGTTGCTGCTGTCGACCGGCTTCACGCGGACGTTCTTGTTCATGGACGGGTGCCAGAACTACCCGTACACCGAAACGAAGCGGCAGCAGATCGACGCCGCTATCTACGGCGGGGTTGTTCCTCCGACCCCCCGGCCGGGCAACTCGTTGGCGGCGGCCTTCGCGGCCAAGCAGGGGCAACGTGCCGCCGAGATCAACGGGCGTGGCGCATTTCTTCACCGGTTGCTCCAGGCGCTGGACATCACGCGACCGTTCCCGGACGCCCTCGACCTCGACTTCGCGTCCGGCCGTCAGAGCCTCGACCTGCGGCGGGTGATCTCGGATGACGTTCGCCCCGCGGTGGAACGGGCGGCGGGCGCGCTGACGCCGCCGGTGGATCAGTCACCGCAACTGGTGCCGTACGGCGCGCTCGGAGCCGACGACCCCTGCCCCGTGCTGATGTTGCCCGACGTCGAGACCGGTGTGATCTCGATCGACCTTGCCCCGGTTGACGCCTCGTCTGTGGTCGACACCATCGAGTTGCAGGTCATGTTCCGACCGTGGTCACAGCGGCTGCCGCGTCCGCGGGGGACACCATTGTCCATACCGATCACCGCCAGGGTTCCGGTGGGAGAGCACGCCAACATTCGGTGTCTCACGGCTTCCGGAACGCCGTGGGACGTCATTCATCCAACGGTCGATGTGCCGGTCACCGGCGAGCATCCCGTGCACTTCGAGCTGTCGCCGCGTGACGTCGGGCAGGCGGCCGGAGAGTCGGAACCGCCCGCGCAGCACCAGTCCGTCATCGGCGTCAAGACGCTGACGCACCAGGGAGGCCTGGCGCCGGCGCTGGGGCGGACGGAGTACGAGCAGCTCGGCAGGACGTTGGGAAGCAGCATGCACGACGGCGCCCAGGTGGCGCCCGGCGTGCACCTCAACGTCTACGAGAGCGGGCCGGAATTCGTCGTGGATCGGGGCGCCGAGGCGGCGGCTGGGCGTGTTGCCGCCGTCGCCGCCGAGGTCCTGCGCGACGTCATGTCGTCTGACGTAATCATCGCCACCGACGCATCCAGTGAAATACCTGCTGCGGAGGCCAGGGTCGAGGTGCTCCTGGGTGAGCACGGCGCGGCCGGGCTGGCAGGTCCCTTGGCGCGTCGCGCTGTGCTCGAGGTCGACGTTCCAGGTGACGAGACGGTGTGGGAGACGGTGCACGAGATTTCTCTTGCCGAGCTCGAACGTGAGGGCGGCTTCGGCGTCCCGCCGGGGCGGGTGCGGCTGTCAGTGAACCTGCCATGGGGGTCGTGGCGCAAGACGGTGGATGCCCACGTTGCCCACTCGAGCGTCGTTCAGCTCCCGACCCAGGTCGGGGCACCACCCCTGCGCGTGCGGCTGGGGGCCGCCGGGTGGCCGGGCGGGTACGCCGTCGTCGGCGGCGCGGGGGACGCACCCCCCGCCCGGGCACGCCCAGGAGTGCTTGCCACTTCGTCCGTCGAGATGCGTCCTGCGCCGGGGTCCTCCCCAGGATGGGTGTTGACTGCCGCCGACAACCTCGCCCACAAGGGTCACGACGGCGGCTGGATGGCGTCAGTTGGTGTGGCGCCGGCGACCGTGTTCCCGCTGAGCCCTGTGCGGTCGCTGGCGATCGACGCGCTGGACGCGTTTTCCAGAGTGGAACCATTGACCGACGTGCCACTACCCGAGTGGGACATGCTCGTGTGCGCGGGCCGCATCGAGGACATCGACCCCGACGGTCTCACCGAGCTGCTTGCCAGCGCGAGCGTCGACGAGGTGCTGGGCCTGGCCGCCGCCCATGCTCTCCACGGTCGGCGGCAATGGAAGCAACTGGCGGAGGTCCTCGACGAGTTGCGACGGCGTGAGTGGCTGGGGTTGGACGTCGACCTGCTCGCGACGAGCCTGGCCACCCACACCGGTGGCGGCCCCGATTCCACGCTGGTGGAGCGGCTTGCAGCGCGTGCCGCCCGAGGGGAGGTACCCATCCTGCGCTGGGGTGTCGCCCTTGCACTGCAGTTCTGCCCCGACGACGACCTGCGCTTCGGGCAGTGGCGGGCTGCCTTGCAACGCATCGACGCGACGTTGTCACCGCGATCGGTCTGGACTGTGTGGACGGAGTAGGAATGGCGCAGCGGGTCTGGGTAGCGGGCGGTGGGTCGACAACAGAGAAGGAGCAACACCATGAGTTCGGACCGCTACGGCGGAGGCGTGCTCCGCAGGACGCGCCACGAGTCGCTGACCGTCGGTTTCGCCCGCCCCACCAAGGGCGGTGGCGGGGCGACCGACCCGAAGATCCTGCGGGAGGGTTCGACGGGACGGCGTGTCGTCAAGTGGCGGCGCGACCTCAACCTGGGTGAAGTGGATCCCCAGCCCTGGCGCAAGCTCGGACTCTAGGGGCTCGAACGGGAGCGGACCTTGCCGGAATCGAAGTGGAGGTCCATCCTGCCCACGGTCGTGGCGGGCGTCGCGACAGCGCTCATCGTCGCTGCCATCACGGGGTTGGTTGCCTGGCTCCTCCGTGATCCCCAGCCCGTGAACGTCAACGTCGCCTTGGTCCTGGACGTCTCGGAGGAGATGAGGGAGACCTTCGGAAGCACCACTCGATTCGAAGCCGCTGTCGCAGAGCTCGCGAAGGACGTGCAGGGACGCGACCACGACAACGTCTCGCTGTGGACAGCGGGTGGCGCCTGCGGCAGCGAGGGTGCCAGAAACGTCGTCGGCTTCCGGACGAACAACGCGGACCGGATCATTTCCGCCCTGGAGGGGCTTGAACCAAAAGGTCCAGCCAATCTCGGGAACGCGATCGTGAGTGCGACGGGGGGCTTCAACGACGCGACCCGGTATCCGCCGACGGTGCGGAAGAACGTGGTCGTGCTCACCGCCGGCAGGGACACCTGCGACGACAGGTTCGTGCGCAGGATCCGCGAGCGCCTGGAAGAGGTGGGTGAGGATCTTGGTGTCCGGTTCCACTTCTTCGGCCTGGACGCGCCAAAGAAGTTGCAGCGAAGACTGCGGGGTGTTCAGCGGGAGGCGCCGAACCTGGCACTGCACTTCCCCGAGACCGCGGATGACCTGGCCGACGCCCTGGAAGAGGCACAGTCGCAGATCTGGGCGCCACCAACGGCATCCGCCACGCCGACGGAGACGCCTCAGCCCAGCGAGCCGACAGAGTCGACCGAATCCACCGAGTCCCCGACGGATGCCCCCACGGAACAAACCGAGTCTCCATGACAGCGCGTGCACGGGGCAGGCGTGTGGGTGGTCAGGGGCGGGGTCGAACCGCCGACCTTCCGATTTTCAGTCGGACGCTCGTACCAACTGAGCTACCTGACCGGGCGGCCGCCGAGCGTAGCCGATCGCATTTCGGGCTGCCACGACGGCGGTGCTCCTGCGGCACGAGGACGGACCGAGCGGTTGCGCTCGACCCGTGGCCGCTGGCCGGGAGGTGTGCGGCGTTGCGATTGTGCGGAGCTGACGGGATTTGAACCCGCGACCTTCACCTTGACAGGGTGACGAGCACTCCTAACTGCTCCACAGCTCCAAAAAGGCCCCGCTGCGGCGGCCAATGATCCAGTAGGCCGTGCAGGACTCGAACCCGCTCCGCCGGATTAAAAGTCCGGAGCTCTAACCCGTTGAGCTAACGGCCCAGAAGCAGCGTACCCGCACCGACGAGGCGCCGCGGCAGTGTACCGATGCAGCCTGTCATTGCGCCACCGCCGTCTGGCGGCAGTCCCCGCACACCCCGTGCACGACCAGGTCGACGTCCTCGACCGTGAACCCGTGCCCGCCGGTCAGGTGTTCACGGACCTGTTCGACAAGATCCCCCTGGTGGTGCACGACTCTCCCGCACACGCGGCACACGAGATGGAAGGCGTCGTCCGGGTGGGCCACCTCCCAGTAGCCGCGGCTGTCGCCGAGCCGAACCTCGTGTGCCAGACCCAGCTCCGCCAGCAGGGTGAGGGTGCGGTACACCGACGCCACGTTGAACTCGGGGACCGTTCGTGACACCTCCGCGTGGATGTCCTCGGCGGTCAGGTGATGTTCCGCCGTGCGCAGCACCTCCCACACCAGCTGGCGCTGCGGCGTCAGGCGATAGCCCTCACCACGAAGCCGGTGTCCCACATCCATACACCCGATCATGCCGCATTATTTGAACAAGGCCCCACCGCTTCGGCTTGAGGGCTGGGTTAAGGCCCTACCGCTGCGCTGCTTGAGGGCTGGATTGACGCCCTACCGCTGCGCTGCTTGAGGGCGGGATTAAGGCCCTACCGCTGCGCTGCTTGAGGGCTGGATTGACGCCCTACCGCTGCGCTGCTTGAGGGCGGCAGTACCGTTGGCGCCCATGATCCGAGTCGAGCTGCGCACCGTCCTCGACCACAGCGTGCTCCAGGAGATCACGCGGCTGATCGACGACGCCACCGAGATCGAGGGACACCGACCCGTCGGTGAACACAAGTACTCCCATCTGGCCGTCGGCGCCACCGGCTGGGTCGGCGTCCTGGCGTACGAGGACGACCGGCTCGTCGGCTACGCCCACACACGGTGGAACCCCGCCGGCACGACCCCACGCATGGCCGTCGAGGCCGTCGTCCATCCCGAGTACTACGGCAGCGACGTCGCGCGGTTGCTGCTGTGGGAGACGCGCAGCGTGCTCGCCCGGGCGGGCGGCGGTGTGCTGTTCCTATGGGTGCACCGCGTCGAGGACCCGGAGGACACTCTCGCCCGGAGGCTCGGCTTTCGGGTACAGCGTGAACTGGCCTTCATGAGCCGAGCGATGCCGCAGCGGCCACGGGATCCGCGCGTGCCCGCGGGCGTCGACCTCCGCCCGTTTCGGCCCGGCGCCGACGACGACGAGTTCCTTCGCGTCAACAACACCGCATTCGAAGGTCATCCGGAGAACGGGGGGTGGACGCGCTCGGATTTCGCGCAGCGCCAGGAACGCGACTGGTTCGATCCGAACGGCGTCATCATGGCGTGGCGCGACGGCCGCTGCGTCGGCTTCCACTGGACCAAGTGGCACAGTCACGAGTCCGACGAGGTGCCCGCGCACGAGCCGGTAGGGGAGGTGTACGTCCTCGGGGTTCACCCCGACGAGCAGGGCTCAGGGCTGGGGCGGGCACTGCTGCTCGCCGGGTTGCAGCACCTTTTCGACCGCCAGTGCCGCCAGGCGATCCTGTACGTGGACCGCGCGACCACCGGCGCCGTCGCGCTCTACGTGTCCGAGGGCTTCACGATCGAGTATCGCGAGGTGTGCTACGAGGACCTGGTCGTCCCGGTGGTCTCACACGTCGACAGCGGGCTGCTGCGACCCACGTAGCGCTCAGGATTCGTCCGGGGAGGGGGTGCGGCCGGGACCATGGGGGTCCAGCTTGTAGCCGACACCGCGCACGGTACCGATCAGTGCTTCGTACTCCGCGCCCAGCTTCGCCCGCAGTCGCCGGATGTGGACGTCGACGGTCCGCGTGCCGCCGTAGTAGTCGTAGCCCCAGACCTCCTGCAGCAGATGGTCGCGCGTGAACACCCGCCCCGGGTTCGTCGCCAGGTATTTCAGCAGCTCGAACTCCCGGAACGTCAGGTCCAGTGGGACCCCGCGCAGGCGCACGACATAGCTGTCCTCGTCGATGTTCAGCTCACCGATGCTGGCCGCTCGCCCGCGGCCGTGACCCGCCGCCCGTTCGACGACCAGCCGCAAGCGCGTCTCGACCTCCGCCGGTTGGGCCTGGGGCAGCACCCAGTCGTCGAACCCCCACGTGGATTTCAGCGCCGCGAGGCCCCCGTCGGTCACCACGACCAGGCATGGCCGTGGCGCCTCGCCGGTCGCATTGGTGCGGCACGCCAGCGACGCCTTGCCCAGGTCCTGCGTGGCGTCGACGAGGAGCAGGTCGACATCGCCGGCGGCACTCAGCGCGTCGGGGGAGAGTGGCCCCGACGCCAGGCTGTGGTCCAGGAACTCCAGCGCAGGCAGCAGCGACTTGCCGCCGGCGTCGGAGAGAACCAGCAGTCGCACGTCCACCTTTCCTGGCCGAATCGGGTCGTTAGCATCCTTTGGTGTGCCCCTGCCGTCAACGCGCCGGACGAACGCCGAGGCCGTGACGCGCCCGCGCGGGTCCCTGCGCCGACTGCTGGACATCCGCGGGTTCGTGCCGGGATACGGCGTGCCCCACAGCGACGTGGTCGTGCGCACCAGGGACCGGATCCGCCTTGCCGGTACCCACATCGAAGGTCCGGGTGATCCGGAGGTCACGCCCGGTGTGCTGCTGCTGCACGGCTTCGGAGGCCACCGGCGCAAGCCCGCTTACGCACTCCTGGCGGAAGAACTCAGCACCGTCGCGGGTGTGCTGTCACTGGACGTCGAGGCCATGGGCGGTCGGGTGGTGAGAGCACGCTCGGATTGGCCGAAACGCTCGACGTCGCCGCCGGTGCCGCGTGGCTGCGCAGGCACGGCCACCGGTGGATCGGTGCAATCGGCGTGTCCATGGGCGCCACGGCCGTGCTGCGTTCCGCCGGGACCATGCCGCCGGGCGCCTACGACGCGGTGTGCACCATCAGCGCAGTCTCCCGCTGGGGGCTTCGGGACAGCGCAGCTATGCGTCACCTGACGAAGGCGGTGACGGTGGCGGCCTACCGCCGCGCGTACCGGGCGCTGCTGGGGGTGCGCATCGCCATGGGGGCATGGCCCGACGGCACGTCGGACCCCCGTTACTGGCCCCTGCAGCCGGTCGACGCGGTGCGCAGCATCGCGCCGACCCCGCTGTTGCTGGTCCACGGCACCGACGACCACTACTTCGGCCCCGAGCAGGCACTCGCGCTGCACGGCCAGGCGGGTGAACCCGCCTCACTGTGGCTCGAGCCGGGCGGGTTCGGCCATGCCGAGGATGGAGTCACGCCCGAGTTCGCACGACGTCTGACCGCAGCCGTGGCGCACGTGCACGCCCGCGGCCACTGGCCGCAGGGTCAGGACAGATCGGGCCCGCTGCGCTCGAGGTCGGTCAGCAGCTGGTCGAACGTTGACGGGTCGAGTTCCTCGCGGTCGCCGAGCAGCGTCACGCAGAACGCGGACGCCTCCCGCTGCAGCTGCCACCGTTCCTCGTGGCCGATGCCGATGTTGTGACTCAGACGATCGGCGAGGACCTCGACCCCCACGATGCGGACCGAGCGCACCAGGTCCGCCGCCTCCTCGTTGCTGATCCGGCCCTGGGCAAACACCACGTCACGCAGGTCCGCCCACGTCTGGTCGTCCAGATCCCCCTGCTGGAACGCGGTGAGCAACGCCCGCAGGGCCGCACGGCTGGCCGACTGCGCCCTGGCCCGCTCGTCCGGGCGCCAGTTGCGGGAAGCGGGCAGCATGTCGTTCCAGCTGTCCTCGACGATCGATTCCATCTCCTGCAGCAGGGCGGTTCCGACCGCGGCGACCTCCGTGCGGCGGGCGGCGTCCATCCGGTTAGCGTACGGCGGAGCGACAAGGAGATTGCGATGGCGGTGCAGGTCCGGTTTTTCGCGGCGTTGCGGGACGCAGCAGGGACCGATCGCGCGATCGCGCAGCCCGGACCGCTGGCCGACGTGCTCGAACAGCTGTGCCGTGCGCACGGCGACGTCTTCCGCCGGCGGGTGGCGGTGAGCACCGTCATCGGCGACGGCACCGCTTGTCGACCCGGTGACGACGTTGTCGTCGAGGACGGTGCAGAAATCGCACTCCTGCCACCCGTGAGCGGGGGCGCAGGGTGAACGCTCCCGCGGCCACCGCGGTGGGCACGGCCGCCGCGGTGTTGCTCCTCGTCGCGGCTGCAGTCGACCGCAACCTGTTCGCCGGCGCCGTGGTCCTCCTGTGCGTCCTCACCCTGCTCCTGGTCCACATC
>WHTG01000316.1 GCA_009377835.1 Nitriliruptorales bacterium | reverse complement strand
GCAGCTGCGGCGCGAATACCCGTTTTTGCGACCGGCCGTGGTTCCGCGCAACGCTTACCCCGGGGTCTCGGAAACCATGAGGACAATCGGGATCGCAACACTGTTCGTGTGCCGCAGCGATCTTGGCGAGGGGGTCGTGTACGAGCTGACGAAGGCCTTTTTCGATGCGCTCCCCTCGCTCGCGCGATCGCAAGACATCCTGCGCTTCTCGGATCTCGACCAGGCTCCGGCGGCCCCGATCCCGCTGCACGCGGGTGCGGCGCGGTATTACCGCGAACGCGAGCTGATGCCGTGACACATGCCAAGAGCCGCAACTGGCGCCGAGTGGTGGGCTGGGTCGCCGTCGCCTTGTGCGCGTCGGTGGGCGTGCTGACGTGGTTTGGGTTTCGCGCCGTCCGCGAATGGCAGCGCGCGTCGGTCCTGCTGATGCAACAGCGGACGGATCAGGCGGCCAACATGCTCGCCGGCGTTCTCACTCGCGACATGCAGGCCGTGCAGCGGCGCGTGCTTTCCTCCGCCGATTGGGTTGCGTATCTCGACGCGCCCAACGAGCTGGCGAATCTCGCGGCGACCGCGTTCGCACGCTATCCCTATCCTGATTCCTTCTTTGCCGTGGGCGGGGCGTTGGACCCTGCCTCGATGCTGTTCTTTGCCCGCTCCGACCGCCTGCCGCAATGGGCGCCGACGGCCGCCGAGCAGAGACGGGTACCGGTGACGGTGCTGGACCACCAGCGAATCGCGATCCCTCTGATCGCGGCCATTCGCGAAGCGCTGTCGAACGACCGGCGGTTCTCCATCCTCGAGGTGCAGATGGCCGGGACGACGTATCAGGTCATCGCGCATCTGCGCTACAGCGAAGATCTCCAGGGGCGTCTCGAGGGTGTGCTCGGGTTCATGGTCGACTTGCGCTGGGCGCGCGAACACTACTTCGACGAGCTGACGCAGCAGGTGGCGCGCACCACGCAGGCCCCTCCCGGCGTGGCGTTGTCAGTCATCGACGACGGCGGCTGGGAGGTCACGTCGGCACGGCCTCCGACCGCCGAGGCTCCCGTGAGCGCGCGGCCGTTTCGCGTCATGTTCTTCGACCCGCTGCTGGTCGCGGCGAAGTCGGCCGAGGACCTGTCGTGGCCGGCGTGGCAGGCGCAGGCGGTGGCGGTGCCCGAAGCCCGCCTGGCCGCGGCCATGGACGGGGCCGACCGCACGATTCTCGTGGCCGCGCTCGCGGCCAGCACCCTCGTTTTGGGCCTGGTGCTGATGTCGCGTGGTGTCAGCACGCTCGAGAAGGTCAGCGCGCTCCGCGCAGAGTTCGTCGCCACGGTCACCCACGAACTGAAGACCCCGATCGCGACCATCCGCGCCGCCGGTGAGACGCTTGCCGCCGGCCGTCTCAGCGGGCCGGACGACCAGCGCGAGTACGCGCAGATGGTCGTCCAGGAGTCGAAGCACCTCACGCGTCTCGTCGACAACCTGCTGGCGTTGTCGCGAATCACCGACGTGACGCAGGTCTACTGGTTCGAGTCGGTCGACGTGCACGCGGTGGTCGAGGCCACGCTCGCCGACTTTCGCCAGCTGCTGCTCGCGGCGTCGTGCGAGGCGCGCGTCAGCATTCCGCCGGACCTGCCGCTCGTCCGCGCCGACCACCGGGCGCTGCGTCTGATGCTCGACAACCTGATCGACAACGCCATC
>WHTG01000314.1 GCA_009377835.1 Nitriliruptorales bacterium | reverse complement strand
CATGGAGGGAATTGCTCCTCAGGTGCGCGTGATGTGACATCGCATCCGCGCCGGTTCCCGTTTGGGGCGATCCGACGGTTTACTCGAGTCCGAGGTCGTGTAGAGCGAGAGCGGCGAGCAGGTCGGGGTCGCCGCGGTCGAACTCGGGCCTCGTCGATGACGTCGGGGGCGGCCGGTTCGAACGCGGCCCAGTTGGTCAGGTCGTCGCCGTGCTTGGACAGGTAGCACAGCCCGTTCCAGCGGCGCTGCCTGCAGCGGTCTGCTCGAAGATGTAGCGCGACACGTCTTGGGTGAACGCGCGCGGCGCGGTGAGGCGGATAGTGGCGGCATCGAGGTCGTGCAGGCCGTGGTGGACCACGCGCGCTGCCAACGTCGTCCGCAGCTCCGCCAGCGACTCGTGGTGGCCGACGTCGGCGTAGTCGCCGACCAGGGCGCCGCGCCCGACGCAGCGCTGATCGACCCATTCGGCCGGCACGACGCCGGCTGGCGGCGGTTCGTTGTCCCCGTCGTCGCCAACGATCTGTTGCAGCTCGGCGACGAGGTCGACGTCAGGCCGGTAGGAGGCGAGACACTCCACGAACGTGGCGACGCGCTGGGTCGACGCGTACAGCACACGGTAGGTCCCCTGAGGGTCGTCGTAACGGTTGCCGAAGGTGCGATCGGCCTCGGCGTAGGCCCAGTCGGGCCACGCCCAGGGATCCGGTCGCCGCCCGAGCCGGAACACTTCCGCTGGGTGGTCGGCCTGTTTCACCCGCCGACGAGGAAGGCGCGCGCCGCCGCGAGCACGAGCGGACCGACCTCGTCGAGATCACCATCGCGGAGCAGCCGAGCTGGCGAGCGGTCCTCAAGATGCGGGTTCAGCCCCTGGAACCACGCCTGAACGACACGCGGGCTGTCGTGCTCGCTCAGCAGCAGTGCGACCTGCAGCGCGAACCGCAGCCGCTCCTCGACCTCGCCTGACGGCGGGGGACCGTCCTAGACCCAAATCGGATACTCGGCCCCACCATCTGCGCGTGTCACGTCGCGCTGTACGGCGGTCGTCCCCAATGGTGCGCTGTCACATGGCCAAGCCCGACTGGTAGGCGAACACGACGAGCTGCGCCCGATCTCGGGCGCCAAGCTTGATCATGGCGCGACTGACATGGGTGCGTGCGGTAGCGGGACTGATCACCAGCCGTGCGGCGATTTCTTCGTTGTTGAGGCCCTCGGCGACGAGGGTGACGACTTCACGCTCACGGTCGGTCAGTGTGTGCAGGTACGGATGAAGCTTGGTCGAGCGGGGCGATTGGGTGACGAACTCGGCGACCAGCCGGCGCGTCACGGACGGCGAAAGCAGCGCCTCGCCGTCGGCGACGACACGGATCGCCTGCAACAACTCGGCGGGGCTGGTGTCTTTGAGGAGGAAGGCGCTGGCGCCGTGCCGCAGCGCATCAAAGACGTACTCGTCGATCTCGAAGGTGGTCAGCACGATCACCTTGGTCGCGTGCAGATCGGGGTGGCTGGTGATCCGCCGTGTCGCCTCCAACCCGTCGAGGCCGGGCATGCGGATGTCCATGAGGATGACGTCGGGGCGTGTCTCGACGGCGATTTTTACCGCGTCTAGGCCGTTGGCTGCCTCGCCGACGCACGTCAGGTCGTCGTCGGACTCGATCAAGGTGCGAAGCCCGATGCGGACCAGGTCCTGGTCGTCGGCCAGCAACACGCTGATCACGCGGTTACCTCCGTGGGGATGGCTGCGCGGACTTCGAAGCGGCCGTCCGGTGTGGGGCCGACGCTGAAGTGTCCGCCGAGCGCCGTGACGCGCTTGCGCATTCCCGCGATACCCAGCCCCTCGCCGGCGGCGGGGCCACCAGGGGCAGGGTTGGACACGGTGACGACGACTCGGTCGTCGTGGTACGTGACACGCACGGTCGCTTCCTTGCGTTCGCTGTGGCGCATCACGTTGGTCAGCGACTCCTGCACCACGCGGTACAGCGCCGCCTCCACGGGGTCAGGAAGCGTCCGGGCCGCGCCGACGGT
>WHTG01000290.1 GCA_009377835.1 Nitriliruptorales bacterium | reverse complement strand
GGGCAGCCTATGGCCCTACCGCTGCGCTGCTTGAGGGCAGCCTATGGCCCTACCGCTGCGCTGCTTGAGGGAAGGCAGGGGCTCAGATCCCGAAGTCCACAGAGTCCATCGCCCACCCCTGCGACACCGCCCACAGCAACAACGCCGCGATACACACGGCAAGCACCACGAACCCGACTGCCCAGCCTGGGTGATCGTGTGTTTGCCGTGCGGGACCGCTACGCGCCGCGACCGGTCGCCGCAGCCCCAGAACGACCTGCCCCCGCTCCTCGATCTTCCGGGCGGCGTCGTCGAGACGTGTTCGCCAGCGTTCACAGACCACCTCCGCCGACTGCCGGTCTCCCGCGACAATCGGTTGGTGCAGCTCTGCGTACGCCTCGACCAGGAGCGCGAAGTACCGCTCGACCGTTGCGACCAGCGCCGCGCGCGCGTCGGGCGGGACGGAGGGACCGGGCCGTGCGGCGGTCTGTGTGTCGCGTTCGAATGCGACGTTGACGGTGCGGGGATCGGCCTCGGCACCGACCAGGAAGCGCTGCAGGACGCGGACGTCGTCACCCGCGGGCGGCGGCACCCCAAGTTCGGTGAGCGCGGAGAGTCCCGGGCCGGCCAACCATGGCAGCTCGCGCTGTCCGGTTTGGCGCCACCATCCGAAATTGGTGTGGACAGCATCGGGATCATCCCCGCCGAGGACGTGCGCCGCGGCCGCCAGCGCATGCTTCGCCACCGCCCCCAGGTGGGAGCGCAACGGCTCGTCGAGGCTCAGGCCAGCTCGTCCAGCTGGGCGGTGAGCTTCGAGATCGCGACGCGCCAGTCCTCCACCTTCCTGCGCTCCGCGGCCACGACGGGCTGGGGAGCCTTCGCTACGAACGAGTCGTTGGACAGTTTGCGCTCCGCGCGTTCCAACTCACCGTTGGCATTGTCCAGTTGGCGTTGCAGGCGTGCCCGTTCCTCGTCCAGGTCGATCAGCCCGGTCAGGGGCACGAACAGTTCACCGCCGGGCATGACGACCTTGCCGACCGGGTGGGCGTCGATGTCGCCGGCGTCATCGGCGAACGACCAGGTGGTGACTCCGACGAGGCGGCGGACGGCCTCGACGCCCTCAGCCAGCAGCGCGCGCTGCTCGGGGCCCGTCACCGCGATCACGTCAATGCGCTGCGACGGCGCCAGCCCGTGGTCGGCGCGGAATCGTCGCAGGGCGGTGACCGCATCCTGCAGTATCGCGAGCCTGCGTTCAGCCGTTTCGTCGCGCCGCTGCGGCATGGCCACTGGCCATGCGGCCCTGACGAGGGTGACCTCTCCGCCGCCGTGCAGGGTCCGCCACAGCTCCTCGGTGACAAACGGCATGATCGGGTGCAGGAGCCGCAGCGCGACGTCCATCACGGTCGTCAGCACCGCCCCGGCGCCCGGGTCGGTGCGCTGTTTCACCAGCTCCAGGTACCAGTCGCAGAACTCGTCCCAGATGAAGTGGTACAGCGTCTGCGACGCCCGTCCGACGTCGTAGCACGCGTAGGCCTCGTCGGCGGCGGCGCGGGCCGCCTCGAGGCGGGACAGGATCCAGCTGTCCTCCGGCTGCAGATCGACCGCGTCGACCGACTCACGGGCGGCGGTGCCGTCCGGCAGCTGTGAGAACACGAATCGCGCGGCGTTCCACAGCTTGTTGGCGAACCTGCGGGCGCCTTCTACCCACTCCTCAGCCAGCGGCACGTCTTGCCCGGGCGAGGCGGCGCGGAGCAGAGCGAACCGCAGTGCGTCGGCTCCGTAGCGGTCGATGAGCTCCAGCGGGTCGATGACGTTGCCGAACGACTTCGACATCTTCTTGCCGTACCGGTCCCGCACCAGACCGTGGTTCATCACGGTATGAAACGGCACCTCGCCCATCAGGTCGAGGCCGGCCATCAGCATCCGGCTGACCCAGAAGGTGTTGATGTCGTAGCCGGTCACCAGCACCGATGTCGGAAACCAGGTTTGCAGGTCGGGCGTGTCGTCGGGCCACCCGAGGGTGGTGAACGGCCACAGCTGCGACGAGAACCACGTGTCGAGCACGTCGGGGTCCTGACGCAGCCCGTGTTCTGCGACCTCCTCCGGGGACGGATCGTCTCGCAGGACGAGGATCGCGCCGTGGCGGTCGTACCACGCAGGGATCCGGTGCCCCCACCACAGCTGCCGGGAGATGCACCAGTCGTGCAGGTTTTCCAGCCAGTGCATGAAGCCCTTGGCGTTGCGGGCCGGCACGAACGTGGTCCGCCCGTCGCGCACTGCGTCCGCCGCGCGTTGTGCCAGCGGCTTGACGGCGACGAACCACTGGTCGGACAAGCGCGGCTCGACGACCGTGTGGCATCGGGAGCAGTGACCGACGGAGTGGACCCGCTCCTCGACCTTTTCCAGGAGCCCGAGGTTGGCCAGGTCGTTCTTCACGGCGGTGCGGGCCTCGAAGCGGTCCATGCCTGCATAGCGGCCGCCGTTGATGTTGATGCGAGCCTCGTCGGTCATCACGTCGATGGTCTCGAGCGCGTGACGCTGCCCCATCTCGTGGTCATTGGGGTCGTGGGCGGGGGTGACCTTCACGGCACCGGTGCCGAAATCGGGATCGACATGGTCGTCGGCGATGACGGGGATTTCGCGGTCCATCAGCGGCAATCGAACGGTAGACCCGATCAGGTCGCGGTAGCGCTGGTCGGCGGGGTGAACGGCGACAGCCGTGTCACCCAGCATCGTCTCCGCCCTTGTGGTCGCCACGACGACACCCTGGCCGCCGTCTGTCGCCGGATAGCGGATGAACACCAGGTCGCCGAGCTCGTCGGTGTGGTCGACCTCGATGTCTGAGATCGCCGACATGTCGCGCGGGCACCAGTTGATCAGCCGGTAGCCGCGGTAGATGAGGCCCTGCTCGTACCAGGTGACGAAGCAGTCGCGGACCGCGCGCTGGTAGTGGTCGTCGAGCGTGAACTGTGACCG
>WHTG01000242.1 GCA_009377835.1 Nitriliruptorales bacterium | reverse complement strand
GTCGGCATCGAGTACATCCTGGCGTCGGAAGTGGCGGTGGCGGCGGAGAATGCAATCTTCGCGCAGTTGGAGGTGGCGCGCGGCATCTTCCCGTTGGCCGGGGCGAACTGGCGGATGCCGGAGCGGGTCGGTTGGGGGAACGCCATGCGGTACGTGCTGACGGCGGATGAGTTCGACGCGGCGGAGGCGTTGCGGATCGGGTTGGTCCAGGAGGTTGTGCCGGTTGGTCAGCAGGTGGAGCGGGCGCTGGCGATCGCGGAGCGCAAGCCGGAGCGGCCGCGCATCCCCATCGAGGGCCAGGCGTGCCCGGAGTGCGGCAGGGTCCCCTTGCAGTCGGGCCAGCGGTGGCACGAGGCGAACCACTGCCGGGACTTGCCGGAGAAGACCTTCTCCATCGCCTGGCCGCACTCGGGGCACGCCTGGTCCTCGATGGGGATGCGCGGCCGCTCCGGCTTGCGCTCCGCGATCCAGTCGTCGATCTCGGTGAGGAACTCGCGGACCATCGGCTCCCACTGCTGGTCCCCGTCGGCGATCTCGTCGAGCTCGTCCTCCATCGTGGCGGTGAACCCGACGTCGACGATCTCCGGGAAGTGCTGCTTGAGGTACGCGACGACGACTTCGCCGAGCGGGCTCGGGAAGAAGCGGCGCGACTCGACGCGGACGTACTCGCGGCTCACCAGCACCTGGATGATCGAGGCATAGGTCGACGGCCGGCCGATGCCCTCGGCCTCCAGGACCTTGACCAGGCTCGCACCGGTGTAGCGCGGTGGCGGCGACGTGAAATGCTGCTCACCGCGGACCCGAGCAAGAGCGAGCGTGTCCCCGTCGTTGAGGTCGGGTAGTTCGGCGGTCGTGCCGTCCCCGGTGTCCTCGTCGTCCTCGTCACGGCCCTCGACGTAGACCTTGATATAGCCATCGAACTTCATGACCTGGCCGGTGGCGCGGTATTTCAGTTCCCCGCCCGAACCGTCCGCGCCCACGATGTCGGCGCGCAGCGAGTCGAACACCGCCGCTGCCATCTGGGTGGCGACGGTGCGCTTCCAGATCAGGTCGTACAGCGCGAGTTGGTCGCGGTCCAGGTGCCGGGCGACCTGACCTGGTCGGCGGTACGCGCTGGTCGGGCGAATCGCCTCGTGCGCTTCCTGGGCGCCCTTGGTCTTCCCGCTGTAGCGACGCGCCTTGCCAAGTGCGTAGCGGTCGCCATAGTCGGTGCGCACCAGCTCGGTCAGTTCGTTCAGGGCAGTGTCGGACAGGTTGACCGAGTCGGTCCTCATATACGTGATGAGGCCAACGGCGTCGCTGCCGACGTTGATGCCCTCGTACAACTGCTGCGCGACGCGCATCGTGCGGCCGGCGGAGAAGCCGAGCTTGCGCTCCGCCTCCTGCTGCAACGTCGACGTGATGAACGGCGGCGCCGGGTTGCGCTTGACCTCGCGGCGTGTGACGTCGGCGACACGCCATTGACCGACCTGGCGGGTGCGCTCCTGCAGCACCTCGGCAGTCTCGGCGTCGCGGATCAGCAGCAGCTGGTCCTGCGTGCCCTTGTCGGTGCGCTCGTCGAGCTGCTTGGGGTTCGTGACGCGACGGCCGTCGACCATGTGCAGGTCGGCGGCGAAGTGCTTGGGATCGCGGACGAAGTCACCGTGGATCGACCAGTACTCGACCGGGGTGAAGCGGCGGATCTCGTCTTCCCGGTCGGTGATCAGGCGCAGCGCGACCGACTGCACACGGCCGGCCGAGATGCCAGACGCGACGTTGCGCCACAATGTGGGCGACAAACGGTAGCCGACGATTCGATCGACGGCGCGTCGGGCTTGCTGCGCGTCGACCAGGTGCTCGTCGATGCGGCGCGGGTGAGAGAACGCCTCGAGGATCGCGTCGCGCGTGATCTCTGCGAACACCACCCGGTTCTCCAGCGCCGTGTCGACTCCCGCGACCTCGGCGACGTGCCAGGCGATGGCCTCGCCCTCGCGGTCGAGGTCGGTGGCGAGGAAGACGCGCTCGGCGTTCTTCGCCTCCTTCTTGATGGCGCTGACGTACTTCGCCGACGACTTCGGCACCTCGTACTTCAGCGCAACGGTGGAATCCGCCACCTCGACGGCGAAGTCGCTGCGCGGCAGGTCACGGATATGACCGTAGGAGGCCAGGACCTTGTAGTCGGCGCCCAGGTATTTTTCGATCGTCTTCGCCTTTGCGGGCGACTCGACGATGACCAGATTCTTTGCCATTGTCGTCTCACAGTACCCGGCGGCCTTTGGGCCGCAAGGAGGATGGTCCGCCCGGACACCGCCTGAACGCGGCGTCCGTCCCGGCTATTCCACGCGACCGTTCAGTGCCGCGGGCCGCTCGCCGAACAGCTTCTCGTAGGCGTTCAGCGCGAACCGGTCGGTCATCCCGGCGACGTAGTCGGCGACCTGCGTCACCACGTCCGCGTCGTTGTCGCGGTAGGTCACCGGGACGGTGTGTGGGTGCTCCAGGTGATAGTCGACGAGCCGGCGGATCACTCTGACTGCGGCGTCGTGCTCGTCCTGGTGGCGGGCGGCGGTATAGACCCGCTCGAACATGAACCCCCGCAACTCTCCCATTATTCCGAAGCAGTCCGGCCGCATCGCGACGCTGCCGGCCGCGGGGCTGTAATCGAGCACCGCCCGGATCATCTCGCCGATCCAGCGTCCCCCCGGGGGACCGAAGGCGCCCAGGGCCGAAGCGGGGAATTCGCCGGGGCGCAGGATTCCGGCCCGCACCGCGTCCTGCGCATCGTGGGAGAGGTAGGCAATGCGGTCGGCGAAGCGGACGCAGTGTGCCTCCGGCGTCGCCGGCGGGGGCTCGATGCGCCAGGTGTGCGCGCGGATGCCGTCCCGGACCTCCCAGGTCAGGTTCGCCGGGTCGAGGGCGTCGTAGATGCGGACACTCTGCGCGGCGTGGTGCCAGCCACCGTCAAAATACGGCGACAGTGCGTCCTCGCCGGTGTGTCCGAACGGCGAGTGTCCCACGTCGTGGCCCAACGCGATCGCCTCGGCGAGTGGTTCGTTCAGCCCCAGACCTACGGCAAGGGCCCTGGCCACCTGGGTCACCTGCAGCGCGTGGGTCAGGCGTGTCACGTAGTGGTCGCCGTCCGGGACCATGAACACCTGCGTCTTGTGCTTCAGACGCCGGAACGCCTTGCTGTGCAGGATCCTGTCGCGGTCGACCTCGAAGCACGTGCGGTCCGGGTCCGGCTCCTCGGCGCGGTCACGCCCGCGTGTGGCGACCGAACGCGTCGCACCCGGCGACAGTTGTTCCTCGGCAACTTCGCGATCGGTGCGGGTCCGGCGCGACAGGGAAGGCATCGCGGCCGAGGCTACCGGCGCGACCGGCGGCGGCTACCGCATCGTCCACAGCGGACGCGTTTGTGCGTGGTTCCGCGTGATTGGTACCGTCACGCGCGGTCCCCCGGCCCACCGAGCGGTGCCGCGCGCCCTCGTTGCGGACCGGAGCCTTTTCATTTTCCTGTCCCGACTGCGGAGCGATTGATGACTGCTATCCCGTACATGGCCGCTGCAGCCGCACTTGCCGGCCTCGGTCTTGCGTTCTTCTTCTTCGGGGTGGTGAAAAAGGCCGATCCCGGCAGCCCACGCATGGTCCAGCTGATGGAGGCGATCCAGGAGGGTGCCCGCGCGTTCCTCCGCCGGGAGTACAAGGCCATCGCGGTCTTCGTCGTGGTGCTCGCCGTGCTCATCGCACTGCTGCTCGACAACGGGGTGCTGTCCGCACTTGCGTACCTCGTCGGGGCAGTCTTCAGCGCCCTGGCCGGCTTTATCGGCATGACGGTGGCGACCATGGCCAACGCGCGGACCGCCGAGGCGGCGAAGTCGGGGCCGCAGCTCGCACTCCCCCTGGCGTTCCGGGGCGGAGCGGTCATGGGGTTCGCCGTGGCCGGGCTGTCCCTGCTGGGCGTGGCCGCGGCCTACATCGTGTTCAACGACGTGCTGAGCATCGAGAACCCGATACAGGTCGTCACCACCTACTCCCTGGGCGCGTCGTCCATCGCACTGTTCGCCCGCATCGGCGGCGGCATCTACACCAAGGCGGCCGACGTGGGTGCGGACCTCGTCGGGAAGGTCGAAGCCGGGATTCCCGAGGACGACCCGCGCAACCCGGCCACCATTGCGGACAACGTCGGTGACAACGTGGGTGACGTGGCAGGCATGGGCGCCGACCTGTTCGAGTCCTACGCCGGCTCACTGATCGCCCCGATCGCCCTCGCCGGCTTCGCGTTCGCGCAGGGAGTGCCCGAGGGCTTCCAGCAGGCGGCCCTGCTCTACCCCCTGGCCATCGCCGCGTTCGGCATGTTGGCTGCGATCATCGGGGCCTTCACGGTCAAAACCGGT
>WHTG01000267.1 GCA_009377835.1 Nitriliruptorales bacterium | reverse complement strand
TTGCTTATGAGGGATTCTCGTTCCCATCCGGTCACACCGCACAGGCGACCGCGACCTACGCGGCGCTGGCCTACATCGCGACCTCACTGCTGCGCCGATGGGGGCAACGTGTGGCGGTGTGGGCAGTTGCGCTGGTCATCGTGCTCTTGGTCGGCTCGTCGCGTCTGTACCTAGGCGTGCACTGGTTGACTGATGTGCTCGGTGGCGCCGCCCTGGGTGCTGCGTGGTTTGCCATCGTCGCGACGACGTTCCGAACGTACGGGTGGCTACCGACGCCAGGGAAATCACCAGGGCTACGGGCGACAGCCGACATCGATAACGCGCCCTCGTAGCCCCCGCCTCAACAGGGAAATCTCCGGATGGCGTTACAGTGTCTGCGTGGATACGCAAATACATGAGCAACCGAATGACGATCAGATCGCGACAGCCGTCGCGACGATGAAATTGCTCGCCGACGAGACCCGGCTGCAACCGGTCTGGGCGCTGCTTCACGGGGAGCACGCCGTCGGCGAGTTGGCCGAGCACGTCGGCGCCCAGCCGGCCAACGTCTCGCAGCACCTTGCCAAGCTGCGCCTTGCACGGCTCGTGAAGGTGCGGCGTGACGGCAACCGGATCCTGTACCTGATCGAGAACGCTCACGTCCGACGCCTGCTCGAGGAGGCCCTGTTCCACGCCAACCACCTGCGTCGTGATCTGCCCGACCATCTCGAAGCCGAGAACCACAACCAAGCCTTCGATACACGACGATGAGCACCCACGACCATGGTCATGGCGATGACCACAGGCACGGCGCCATCGAGCATGTCAAGCGACTCTGGGTCGGCCACAGCCACGATCACGGCGCATCGATCGGCCACGCGGCCGCAACGACTGAGGGCCGGTGATACCTCGATTCGAAAGGCAGGCCCGCACCTGCTCACGGGCGCGCACCGTCGCATGATCGCGCTGTCCACCGCGCACCCAGGAACTCCAGCGGCGCCTGGAAGACCGGCAGTAGGGCGACTCCGGGAACGATCGTGACACGCAGACAAGGACCTTACGAAGCAAAATATGGAGTAGCGCCGAGACCACGACCGCGATCATGATGCACGGCCTCTGGAAAATCACCGATGCGCAGGAAAAGCAGATGGACCAGACCCGGTTGCCGGTGCGGCGCGGCCCCAGGCCGCAGACGACCACGACCAACCCTCACACTCAGCTGGACCAGCAGCCCACCGACCCGACGGTGCGTGAACGCCTTGCGGCCCGGGTCTTCGCCCTGCCCGGCGTCCAAGAACGTCCCAGCATGATCTCGGTCCCCGGCGCCCGCGCCCTGTGCCTCGACCAGCCGAAAGGACCCCGCGATGCCTTTCTGGTCGCGGGCGAATTCGCGCACCTGCACCCACCGCCAGACCTGAGCCTGCACGTCGTGCTGCCGCCGCGCCTTGTCGAGGCCACCATCGACGCCGGTTGGGCCGAGATCCACCCCGCCGCCCGGCGCGGCATGATTCCACCCAATGTCGTGATGCTCTACGCACCCCGCGACGACGACGATCTCAGGGTCATCGAGAGCCTGGTCGAGGCATCCTGGGCCTACGCCGCAGGCACTCCGGCAGCCAACGCCTGACCCCGGGTCGGTGGCGTTGGCCGCCGACGTCCGCGAGGGGCGGGACCGAAGTCGCCGCCCTCTCGCGTTGTCCGCCAGCTCAGTTGCCCAGAAGATCACCCAGCGCACGGCCGAGGATCTCGGCGCGGTTCTCCCTGCCGGTCACACCTTCCAGGCCGAAGCCGAAGAAGTGGGTGTCGTCGGTGCGGATCGCCGCCCCCTCCTGGAAGACCGTCTCTGTGACGGTCCAGTCGTTGGCGTTGCCTCCGGAGCTCTCCGGCGGTCCGGGCACGCTCCAGGCACCCAGCCCCGTCTCGAAGTCATGGACCGCTTCGCCCGGCGCCGTCGCATCGTCGACGAACACCCCCAGGTTCTGGACCGCCCAGTCGCTGATGTAGCTGACGGAGACCTCGACCTGGCTGCCGCTGTAGGCGCCCAGATCGACAACCCACTCCTTCCAGCCCGACGAGTTCCCGCTGAACGCGTGCCACTCACCGGTCGTCCCCGTCGGCGAGCACGAACCGTCAGGATTGAGCGTCTGGTAGTGGTCGAGATGCGGGTGCAGTGAGCGCCAGCTCGCCGGGCAGCTGCTGCCCGTGCTCTGGCCGGTCAGGTGGTTGTCGCCGACGTCGGGCAACGTCGTCCAGTCGTCTGCACCGACGGTGTGCGCCTCGACGACCAGGTAGTCCCAGTTCGCCTCGGTGTCCGCAGAGACCCAGAACGACAGCTGGCCGCCGTCGGATGGGACGTCGATCGTCCGGGACAGTCGCTTGTAGCTGACGTCGGCGTTCTGCGAGTACGCGTACTGGTCGCCGGAGCGGGGCTCGTACGGTGCGCCCCCTTCCCTGTCGTACTGGATCGTCGACCCGCTGGCGAACTGCGGGAACTCAGCCTCCGGCAGGAAGCTGGAGGTGGCCAGCAGCGAGGACGGCAGCACCTGGTTGCCGGCGCTGTCCTCGCCGTTCAGCCCGAACGCCAGCCCGCCGAACGGCGTGTCCGTGCCCGTCAGCGACTCCGTGCCGGCGCCCCAGTTGTGCGTGTAGGCGCCCAGGTAGTACTGCATGAAGTCGTCGGACAGACCGATGCACTCCTCGACGCTGCCGACCGGGCAGTACGGCGGCTCGCCGGCAGGGTTGTAGCCCAAGCCCAACGCGTGCTCGACGCTGTAGTGCTGCCCGGTGACGAGGACCTTGCCGCCCTCGTTGAGATAGTCGCGGACAGTGACCTCCATGTCGCTGGCCAGCTTCGACACGTACGCGCTCGGCGACGGATGGCCGACGTCACGCGTGGTCACGTTGTTCGCGTGGTACCAGACCACCGCGTCGTAGTGGGCCAGGACGCCCAGGTGATGCGGCGCCGTCCGGTCGTGGGCGTCGACGTCGTAGACGTCCGCGCCCACGCCGTTGTCCTCCAGCGCGTCCAGGTAGTACTGGAGGTAGTTCGGCTCGCTGTCGGAGGCGTAACCCGGGTTGTGGCTGATGCCCGAGTAGTCCTCGTTGGCGAGCACCAGGACGTCGTTATCCGTGGCGCTGGCGACCTCGTAGGTGAACGACTCGCTGACCTCGCCGCCGGCGGTGAACCACACGGTGACCTCGTCGCCCGGTTCTCCGTCCGGGACGAGGCCGCGAACCTCGCGGTAGTACACGTCGTTCGTGCCGCCGTAGCGCTCACCGCCGTCCCATTCCTCAGTGCCGACGGTCTGCTCGGCGCCGCCGTTGACGCTGTAGTGCAACATCACCTCGCCCAGCTCGCGTGCGGACCACACGCCGACGGGCTGCGGCGTGCCGTAGGACACGGTGAACGGGTCGGTGCGGAAGTCCTCCGCGACGTTGCCCAGGTGCGAGCTCGGGTTCGCCGGGTCGCCGGTCGAGCGCGCGACGTCCATCGCGAACGGGATGTTCTTGGTGAACTCCTCCTGGACGAGGCCCTCGTCGTCGGCGGAAGTTGAACCCGCTCTCGCACGTCGACGCGTCCTCGGCCACCGTCTGGCACT
>WHTG01000224.1 GCA_009377835.1 Nitriliruptorales bacterium | reverse complement strand
TGACGGCCACCATGGCCTCGTCGAGCAGGCGGGTGCCCTGGCGTATCTCGCCTTTGCGCAGCAGCGCCCGACCCTGCGCATGGCGCGCCAGCGCCTCGAGGTCGGAGTCGGAGAAGCGCTCGGCGATCTCGACGACCTCGGCGAAGGTCGCGTAGGCCCCGGCGATATCGCCGGTCGCGAAACGCTGGAAGCCGCCGGGGAGCCGCATGTACCCCTGTTCCACGCAGTCTTGCTCGCAGGCCTCGAGCTGCCGCTCCGCCCGCGCGAGCCAGCCGCCACCGCGGGCCATCTCGCCCCGCAGCAGCAGGTTGAAGCCGAGCCAGAACGCACAGCGCACCGCCGCCGGCACGTCGCCCGCGCGGAGGTAGGCATGGTGGGCGCGTTCCCAGGCGTCGTCCCGTTCGGCGTCCCGACCCGTCAGCAGTGCCGCGACGGCCAGGCGGCGCAGGTCATGTGGCTCGAGCGGGTCCGTGCGCGCAGCGGCCGACAGCAGCGTGTAGGCATCCTCCCACGCCGCGCGATCAAAGGCCTCTCGGGCCGCTCCGACTCCGGTTGTCTCCATCGCATTCGCGCTGCCGCCGGCCACTCAACCACCGGCGGGCACTCCTCACCTTACCGGTGGCGGCCGGCGTGAGGCCAGAGACCCATGGCACGAACGGACCACTGGCCCGTGTTCAGGTTGGTCGTGGTGGGCGATGCCAGCGCGGTGGGGCGTCCGTACCGTCCCGCAGGACCGGACTCATTCCCACCACGCGGAGGCCAGCGATGAGCGACAGTCGTACGACCGTGTCCTTCACCACCTACGGGGGCAGCGCACCGGAGAACTACGAGCGGTACTTCGTCCCGGCGATCGGCGAGCCGGTGGCGCGTGACCTCATCGACCGCGCCGGGCTGCGCGCCGGGGAGCGGGTCCTCGACGTCGCGTGCGGCACCGGGATCGTGACCCGCCTCGCGGCCGAGCAGGTCGGCCAGACCGGGACGGTCGCGGGACTCGACCTGAACCCGGGCATGCTGGCGGTCGCCCGCTCGGTCACCCCGCCCGAGGTCTCGATCGACTGGCACGAGGCCAGCGCCGAGGCCATACCGCTGCCCGACGACACCCTCGACGTCGTGCTCTGCGGGATGGGGTTGCAGTTCATGGCCGACAAGCCCGCCGCGCTGCGCGAGATGCGGCGCGTCCTCGCCCCCGGCGGCCGGCTCGTACTCAACGCACCGGGGCCAACCCCGCCGCCGCTGGCGGTCATGGCCGAGGCACTGGCGACGCATGTCAGGCCCGAGGTCGCCGGGTTCGTGCACGCGGTGTTCTCCCTGCACGACGCCGAGGAGCTTCGCGGGCTGCTCGAGGGCGCCGGGTTCGCCGACGTGGTCGTCGACCGTCCCCTCAAGACGTTGCGGCTGCCGCCGCCGCAGACGTTCCTCTGGCAGTACGTCCACAGCACCCCGCTGGCGGGCGCGGTCGCGCAAACCGACGAGGAGGCCCGTGCGGCGCTGGAGCAGCACATGGTCGCCGGCTGCGAGCCGTATGTCGACAACGGCGCGCTCATCGCGGACGTCAGGATGCTCACCGCGATCGCCCGCCGCACCGCCGCCGGGTCGGTCGGCGGACACCCCGGGCACAGCGGTCAGACAGGTCCTTGACGGCCGGAACTGGGCGACGAGGATGTCGATGTCGTCGCGTGGATCCAAGTATGGTCGGGTCAGGAGCTCAGCAGCCGCTCGGCGCGCGGCGACGTTCCCCTTGCGCTCATACAGCGCGACGGCGGTGGCAGCGGCTCGGGTCGCGGCGGGCGCCTGGTCGCCGGCGCGCAGCACTGCAACCAGCTCGGCCAGGAGGTCCGCACGCAGGTTGAGCATCTCCTCGGGCACCAGATCGACGGAGTCGCGCGCCAGCCGCGCGGCGAGCGACCATGCCCGTGCCTCGACGCCGTCGGCGGGGGCGACTGTGGCGCTGTGGTGGGCGAAGGCGGTCGCCTCCTGCGGACGGTCCAGGGCGCGCAGCACCGTCGACAGACGCGCCGCGGCAACGGGCGCCTCCTCCCACTCCTCCATGTCCTGCGCGAGGCCCAACGCCGCATGCAGGTGCGGTTCGGCACCATCGTCGTCTCCGGCGAGCATCTCGACGATCGCGCTCGACTGCGCGATGAACAGCAACGGTCGCCGTACGCGCAGGCGCTCGCGGCAGATCGTGCGGTGGAGCTCGTCGAGGCCAACGAGCCGCGCATGATCGCCTTCAACGTGTACGTCGACGAGGACGCCAACCGCGTCACGGGCATGCAGGTCCACCCCGACGCCGCCTCGATGCAGTTCCACATGACGGTCGTCGCCCAGCACCCTGAGCATCGCCTACGACTACATCGAAAAGACAGAGAGCATCGACGTGTACGGCAACGCACCCGACGAGCTGCTGGACGGGATCCGCCAGGCCACCCCGCCGGGGACGCCGCTGCGCATCCTGCCCAGCCACGACGCGGGCTTCACGCGCACGAACGCCGCCCGCTAGCGGGACGCGCGTCGGCCGGGCGGCGATCTCAGGTCGTCGCCCGGGCTGCATCCCGCCCGCATGTTCTGCTTCTGGGCGTCGCCCAGACGTGCGAGGAGGATGAGCTCGTTCACCGGGCGTCCCGTCACGCTCACCTCCACCTCGGTGACCGGCGTCACTCCTCCTGCTGCAGCGAGTTGCCGATCAGCCACAGCGTGGGCGGCCACAGACCCACGAACAGCGCCCGCCGTTCCGCGTTCGCCCGCTCCTCGTGCTCCATCCCCTGAGCTCGCGTCCACAGCGCGACGCACAGGCCGATCGACGCCAGCGACGCGATGTGCAGGTGCACGCTTCGCAGCCCGGCGGAGTGCAGCAGGTTCGCAAGCACCTTGCCTCCTCGACGTGCGTCCCCGGCAAGCGACGGGCGTCCGCAGCCGTCTACCCCACAGCGGGGTGCGTCATTCGCGACTGCCGTCCCGACGGCGGGGGTACGAGCGGGACGCTATGGGTACCCGCACTGAAGTTGGACTCCTCAGACGCGCTGGCGTCGTGTCGCGCTGGCCCGTCGGCATGGCCCTCGCGTCCTGGCGCTACCTGTGGCGGACGACGCCCCTGTACCGCGAGGACCGATGTGTCTCCGAGATCTCCGTCCCGCCGCTGCCGGTCGGAGTGGATGACGAAGGCGTGCAACTGCCCGGCGCCGGGGTCGGCCCACTGTTTCACCGCAGCTACCGGACGGAGCTGTGTGAGGCGCGGATGGACGCAGTGGAGCTCGTGACCCGAATAGCACGGGATCCCAACTGGGCGTCGCCGGCGGAGGTGGCCAGCTTCCGCAAGACACGCGGCCGCACGGGCGCCATGGAGGTCGGCGACGAGTACCTGATCCGCATGCCCGGCCCCTGGGACGGTCCTGTCCGCGTCATCAGACGGGACACAACGTCGTTTCGCTTCGCGACCCTCACGGGCCATCTGGAAGCCGGGCAGATCGAGTTCCGTGCCGGTCACCACGCCAGCCATGTCACCTTCGAGATCGAGTCGTGGGCACGCAGCAGTGACGCCCTCAGCGCCTTCCTGTACGACCGGCTGCACGTCGCCAAGGAGATGCAGCTCTCGATGTGGACGCACTTTCTCGGGCGCGTGGCGCGCGGCGCGGGCGCCCGCATGACGGGCGGCATCCACGTACTGACCGAACGCAGCCAGGATGTCCACGATGGCCGATGAGCGTTTGCTGAAGACAGCGGCAGCGCGCAAGGCGCTCGACGAGCTGCACGACAAGTCGTTCAACTTCGACCCGTCCCGGCGCCATGAGTTCACAGCCGAGCAGGGCTGGAGGATCGACGAGTACCGGCAACCCCTGCCCGCTGAGCCACCCGGGCCACCGCTGAGCGACGGCAGCTGGGAACTCGCCCGCCGACTCGTCGCCGACTACGAGTTCACCGACCCGCGCATCGTCCGTGCGGTGTACCACCCGGAACGGCCGCTGGCGGACCGGGACATGCTCCTGCGCGCGCGCTTCTATGGGCTGACGTTTCACCTGGGCGTACGTGTTGGCGGCGTTGTGGACGACACCTGCCCCGTCGACGGGCGCATGGTCCGCGTGTGGGGCTGGAATTACCGAACGCTGCAGGGGCACCTCGAAATGGGTCAGATGGAGTTCGAGGTGTGGAAGTGGCTCGACGACGGAGCGGTGGAGTTCCGCATCGGGTCGTTCTCGCGCCCGGCCTCCATCGCCAACCCCCTGGTGCGTCTGGGTTTTCGCCTGTTCGGTCGGCACATGCAGGTCAAGTTCGCGCGGCGTGCCTGCGCGCGCATCCGGCGCCTGACCGTCGCGGCCCTCGGTCGGGGCGACAGTTCAGTCGGACACGTCCTGCTCGCCCGTGACAACGTGACCGTCGCAACTGACGCATCCGGCCATCTGTCCCACCGCCATCCTCGACGCAGAGGAGCACAGGCATGACGCAACAGCGCCCGTCACGAACGGCACACCTCGACCAGCTGCAATTGGGGGCGATCGCGTCGGTGGGGCTGTCCCTGGCGTTGTGGATCCGCGCCAAAACGCTGGACCAGGCGCAGCGCGCCCATGCCGAGCACCGGGCAATGTTCGTCGGACTGTGGCCACCGACGCTGTGGCTGGTCAGCGATGCGCTCGCCGGTCGTCGCTCGCGCACCGGCTCGCGGACGTGACCCAAGCGGCCAGGGGGAGAGGTTCTGCAGCGCC
>WHTG01000068.1 GCA_009377835.1 Nitriliruptorales bacterium | reverse complement strand
GGCGAGCTTGTCGCCGTCGGAGATCTTGCGCTTCTGTGCGACGTACACCCGCACGAGCTCGTTGACACCGGGCGGCATCTCGTCGCCGTCGTCGCGCGAGAACGTGCGAACGCCGATGACGCGCCCCACCTCGCCGTGCGGCACCTTCAGTGAAGTGTCACGAACCTCGCGCGCCTTCTCGCCGAAGATCGCACGGAGCAGACGCTCCTCCGGTGTCAACTCGGTTTCACCCTTGGGCGTGACCTTGCCGACGAGCACGTCGCCGGGGTTGACCTCGGCGCCGATGCGGATGACCCCGCGTTCGTCGAGGTTGGCCAGGACCTCTTCGGAGACGTTCGGGATGTCCCTGGTGATCTCCTCGGCGCCGAGCTTGGTGTCGCGCGCGTCTACCTCGTGCTCTTCGATGTGGATCGAAGTCAGGACGTCTTCCTTGACCAGGCGCTCGGAGAGGATGATCGCGTCTTCGTAGTTGAAGCCCTCCCAGGACATGAACGCCACGAGCAGGTTCTGCCCGAGCGCCATCTCACCAAGGTCGGTGCAGGGACCGTCGGCGATCACCTGACCGGCAGCCACTTCCTGGCCCTCGTCCACGATGGGCTTCTGGTTGTAGCACGTGCCCTGGTTGGTGCGGACGAACTTGCGAAGGAAGTGCTTCTCCAGCTTGTTGTCGTCGGTCTTGATGATGATGCGGTCGGCAGCCACCTCGACGACGACGCCGTCGGTCTCGGCGACAACGACGTCGCCGGATTCACGCGCGGCCTTGGCCTCCAGGCCGGTGCCGACGTAGGGCGAGTCGCTGCGCAGCAGCGGCACGGCCTGGCGCTGCATGTTCGTACCCATGAGCGCACGGTTGGCGTCGTCGTGCTCCAGGAACGGGATCATGGCCGCGGCCACGGACACGATCTGCCGAGGGGAGACGTCCATGTAGTCGACCTCGGCGGGCGGCACCTCGCGTACCTCCCCTGCCTTTGCACGGCACAGGACGAGGTCGTTGACGAACTTGAACTTGTTGTCGAGCGGTGCGTTGGCCTGCGCGATGACCTGACGGTCTTCCTCATCGGCCGTGAGGTAGTCGATCTGGTCGCTGACCTTGCCGTTGACCACCTTGCGGTACGGGGTCTCGATGAAGCCGAACTCGTTGATGCGGGCGTACGTGGCGAGCGAGCCGATCAGGCCGATGTTCGGACCTTCAGGGGTCTCGATGGGACACATGCGGCCGTAGTGCGAGGGGTGCACGTCGCGCACCTCGAAGCCGGCGCGCTCACGGGACAGACCGCCCGGTCCCAGTGCGGACAGACGCCGCTTGTGCGTCAGCCCCGTCAGGGGGTTGGTCTGGTCCATGAACTGCGACAGCTGCGACGCCCCGAAGAACTCCTTGATGGAGGCGACGACCGGGCGGATGTTGATCAGGGTCTGGGGGGTGATCGCCTCGACGTCCTGGGTCGTCATGCGCTCGCGGACCACGCGCTCCATCCGGCTCAGGCCGATGCGAACCTGGTTCTGGATGAGCTCGCCGACGCTGCGCAGACGGCGGTTGCCGAAGTGGTCGATGTCGTCGGTGTCGTAGCCCTCCTCGTCGTCGGCGAGCTTGAGCAGGTAGCTCATCGTCGCCAGGACATCTTCTTTGGTCAGAATCGAGGAGAACGACGCCGCGCGACCCTCACCAGGATGAAACGCGACCTCCGCGACCTTGCCGGCCTCCTGGGCGGCAGCGGCGAGGCGGTCGGGCACCGCACCAGATTCCAGCGGCTTTGCCTCGTCCGCCGTACGCAGCCCGAGACGCACCAACTCCTCGCCGATCTTCTTGTTGACCTTGTACCGGCCGACCTTTGCGAGGTCGTAGCGCTTGGAGTTGAAAAACAGGTTGATCAGCAGCCCACCGGCGCTCTCCGGCGTCGGCGGCTCGCCGGGACGCAGCTTGCGATAGATGTCCATGAGGGCATCCGCTGGTGTGAGCAGCGCGTCCTTCTCCAGTGTCTGCGCGATGCGCTCGTCGTTGTCGAAGAAGGCGAGGACTTCATCGTTCCCGACCGGCTCGTCCAGGATCTCGCGGTCGGCGAGGGCGTATTCCTGCGCCGCGTCGTCGTAGACGATGCCCTTCAGCGCCCGGTACAGCACGGTGATGTGCTGCTTGCGCTTGCGGTCGACGCGGACCCCGGCGAACCCGCGCTTGTCGACCTCGAACTCCAGCCACGCACCGCGCGACGGGATGATCTTGCAGCCGTACAGGTCCCGCCCCGTCGCCTTGTCGATCGACGTGTCGAAGTACACCCCCGGCGAGCGCACGAGCTGGGACACCACGACCCGCTCGGTGCCGTTGATGATGAACGTCCCGCCGCCGGTCATCACGGGGAAGTCCCCCATGAACACGGTCTGCTGCTTGAGCTCACCCGTTCCGCGGTTGAGGAACTCCGCCGTGACGAACAACGGTGCCGCGTACGTCATGTCCTTCTCTTTGCACTCGTCCTGGGAGTTCTTCGGCTCCTCGAACCGGTGCTGCGAGAAGGACAGTTCCAGCTGACCCGTGAAGTCAGAGATCGGCGAGATCTCTTCGAAGACCTCCGACAGACCCCTCTCCTGGAGCCAGCGGAAGGATTCCCGCTGAATCGCAACGAGGTCCAGATCCTCCACCGGGAGTGGCTCGGCGATCTTCGCAAACGACAACCGTTCGTAGCCGTTGCGGTCGTTCAGGGTGCGCGACGAAGCGTCGTCGCTCAAACGAGACGTCGACAAGGGTGACTCCTTCGAGTGGCGTCAGCCACGAGATGGCGGGGGCCAGGCGAAACCGCCGCCGGACGGATCAGGGAATCGACGACGCAAGACCGTCAATTGGGAAAACTGAGCATGAGAAGCCGAGGCGTACGCGAACGCGAGAAAACAGTGTAGCCCTCAGCTACACCGCTCTCAATTGTCGCCCCCTGCCGAACTCACGATCGGCTGAACGCGCCTCCTTGCATCTGCAGTTGCCTGAAGAGTGACACCACTGTCCTACGACGTCAAGGACCGTGGAGATTTCCCGGCCACCCCCCATCACCTCCTACTTGACCTCGACGGTTGCTCCGGCGCCCTCGAGGGACTCCTTGGCCTTGTCCGCCGCCTCCTTGTTCACAGCTTCGAGCACCGGCTTCGGCGCGCCGTCGACGAGGTCCTTGGCCTCCTTCAGACCGAGGCTCGTCAGCCCGCGCACCTCCTTGATGACCTGGATCTTCTTCTCCCCGGCGGAGGTGAGGATGACGTCGAACTCCGTCTTTTCCTCGGCGGCACCGTCGCCGTCGCCCGGGGCGGCGCCAGGAGCAGCAGCCACGGCCACGGGCGCGGCCGCGGTCACGTCAAACTCCTCTTCGAACTTCTTCACGAACTCGCTGAGCTCCAGGAGGGTCATCTCCTTGAACGCGTCGAGCAGCTCGTCGGTACCAAGCTTGGCCATGTGTGGTTTCTCCCTTGTTACGAGGTCTACGGGGATTTGTAAGGAGCGGGGGCTAGTCCTTGACGGCGTCCGTGTTCGCGGCCTGCGCCGCGGCGTCCACATCCGCCTGGTCGGTGGCGCCGTCGCCCGCAGGTGTCTCGGTTGCGCTCTCCGGCGCGGTGTCGGCGGCCGGGCCCTCCGGACCGGTTCCGCCGGCTGTCGCGTTGACGCCGTTGGTGTCAGCGGCGGCCTCGGTCACCGCTGCGGCGGCAGGGGTGTCTCCCTCGGGAGTCTCCGCGACGGTTGGCGCGTCGGCGGGGACGTCCATGATCTCGCCTGCTGCCTGGCGCTTTTCCTGCAGTGCGGCCATGAGACGGGCCGTTTTGCTGAGGCTGGCCAGCGCCAGACGTGCCGGTTGCGCGAGGATCGCCTGCATGGCGCCGGCGACCTGTGCCAGCAGTTCCTCGCGCGACGCCAGGTCGGCCAGACGAGTGGCCTCGCCTGCGTCGATGAAGCGGCCCTCGAGAATGCCGCCCTTGACGACCAGCGCCGGGTAAGCCCTGGCAAAGGCGCGCAGCGCCTTTGCGGCAGCGACGGGGTCGTCGCCGCAGAAGGTCACAGCGGTCGGGCCGGTCAGCAGCTCATCGGGGACGTCGTATCCCGCGTCGCGCACCGCGATCTTCGTCAGTGTGTTCTTGACGACGCGGTACTCGGCGCCGGCCTTGCGCAATTCCCTGCGCAGCTGCGCCAACTGGCCAACGGTCAGGCCGCGATACTCCGTGAGCATCGTCGCCGACGCCCCCTGGATCCGGTCGCGTACGGCGGTAACCGCCGCCACCTTGTCGGGCCTCGCCATGCCGTTCTCCTCATCGATGTGACCGACCCGGCGCTCACGGACGGGTCACGCGGAAAGAAAAAGCCTCCCGCAGACCGGGAGGCACAGGGACGGCAAGCCGCAGCTTGCTGGGTCACCTGCGCCGGCCGGCTCCTGGTGGAGCACCTTCGCCGCGTGTGCACGCGGAACCAAACGGTCTACGGCTGACGGCCAGCGTACGGCGAGGTACGCCGACCGTCAAAGACCCACCCGTGGATATCTAGGCCGCGGCAGGCTCCGTCCACAGGTCACGCGTCTGCGCCGGGTCGATCGCGACGCTCGGACTCATCGCCGCGGCGACGTGAATCGACCGCAGGTAGCGGCCCTTGGACGCCGCGGGCTTTGCCCGGATGAGCTCGTCGAGGATCGCGGCGTAGTTCTCCGTCAGCCGCTTGGCGTCGAACGACGCCTTGCCGAGCACCAGGTGGACGTTGGCCTGACGGTCCGACCGGTACTCGATCTTTCCGGCCTTGATCTCGGAAACCGCTTTGGCGACATCCATCGTCACGGTGCCGGTCTTCGGGTTGGGCATCAGCCCCCGGGGACCGAGCACCTTGCCGTAGCGGCCGATCTTGCCCATCTGGTCCGGCGTCGCGATGACGGCGTCGAAGTCAAGGTCGCCCGCCTCGATCATCGCCGTGATCTCGGCCGGGCCGACGATGTCCGCGCCCGCCTCTTCCGCCTCCGCCGCCTTGGGACCTTCTGCGAACACCGCCACGCGCACCGTCTGGCCGGTTCCGTGGGGCAACGCCACCGATCCGCGGACCATCTGGTCGGCCTTGCGGGGGTCTATGCCCAGCCGCAGCACGAGGTTGACCGTCGGGTCGAACTTCACCCCGGCCGTCTCCTTGACCAACCGCATCGCGTCGGCCGGTGCGTAGAGCTTCTCGGGCTCGATCTTGGCGGCCGCGTCGCGATATCGCTTTCCACGCTGTGCCATTGCTGCTACCTCCCGTGGTTCCTGCGGGCTCGCGCCCTCCCACGCCGTTTGCTGTGTCCTACTCGACGGTCAGGCCCATGGAACGGGCCGTGCCCTCGATGATCTTCGCCGCACCCTCAATGTCAATGGCGTTGAGGTCCTCCATCTTCAGTTCCGCGATCTCGCGGACCTGGCCCTTCGTGACCCTGCCGACCTTCGTGCGGTTCGGCACGCCGGATCCTTTGTCGACCTTCGCCGCCTTCAGCAACAGCTGCGCGGCCGGCGGGGTCTTGGTGACGAAGGTGAAGGAACGATCCTCGAAGACCGTGATCTCGACCGGCACGACGTTGCCCTGCTGCCCCGAGGTGCGCTCGTTGTAGGCCTTGCAGAACTCCATGATGTTCACGCCGTGCTGACCCAGGGCCGGCCCGACGGGCGGGGCGGGGGTCGCCTGGCCCGCGGGGATCTGGAGCTTGATGAGGGCCATGACTTTCTTGGCCATTGCGGTGTGTCTCCTTCGGTGGTGCCAACGGGTGCTTGCAGCACCCTCCCACGTCGTTTCGATGTTCTAGAGCTTGGCGACCTGGTCGAAACCCAGTTCCACAGGCGTTTCGCGCCCGAAGATCGACACCAGCACCTTCAGCTTGGACTGGTCGGCGTTGATCTCCGAGATCGTCCCCGTGAAGTCAGCGAACGGGCCCGAAGTCACGCGAATGTTTTCGCCCTCCTCGTACTCGACGCTGGGTGCGACCTCCTCGCCTTCCTCCGGCTCGCGGAGGATGTCCTCGACCTCACGCATGCTCAGGGGGACGGGCTTGGCACCCGGCGGCCCGACGAAGCCGGTGACAGCCGGCGTGTTGCGCACGACGTACCACGAGTCGTCATCCAGAGCCATGCGCACCAGGACGTACCCGGGGAAGACCTTCCGCTTGACGTTCTGCTTCTTCCCGGCCTTGATCTCGACGGCGTCCTCGGTCGGGATGATGACGTCGAAGATCCGGTCCTCCATGTTCATCGACTGGATCCGGCTCTCGAGGTTCGCCTTGACCTTCTGCTCGTAGCCGGCGTACGTGTGAACGACGTAGAAATCGCCGGGAAGGCGTGCGAAGTCGATCCGGCCCGGCGTGCCGACTTGGGCCGTTTCCAGTGCCGCCGAAACCTCCTCGGCCTCCGCGGCTTCCTCGGCCGGTGCGGTGTCCTCGCTGTCCGCCTCCTTGATGGACGGCGCAGCTGCACCTGCCTCGGCGAGCAGTTCCTCCGCCTCCCGGTCCAGGTCTGCGGTGTCGGCCGCCGGGCTCGTGTCGCTCGACGATCCGGCCTGCGTCGACGGTTCGTTTTCCGCGAGCGCGAGCAGGTCCCCGAGGTCGTCCTCCCCGCTGATGCCGACGGCGTCGGCCTCCGGGCCGTCCGTGTCCAGGTGGTCATCGTCAACGGCGGGCTGATCACCGCTGACCTCTTCGATGCCCGTCGCCGATTCCTCGGGCATGGGGGCGGGGTCCGCCGGCGTGCTGTCCGTCGGCGGCTCCACCTCGGGGGTCGGGATCAACGCGTCGGCAGCTTCGCCGGCCGTCGCACGATCAGCCGCGGCGCCGTCGTCCACGACGTCGTCGCCGCGGTCGTCGGGGGTCAAGGGATCAGTACTCATGAACTGAAGATCCTCAAGATCAGGGTTCCGAACAACTGGTCGAGCCCGGCTATGTACAGAGTGATGAGGCTGACGGACACCAGGACGACCAGGCTGTAGGAGAACAGTTCCTTGCGCGACGGCCAGGCCACCTTGCGCAACTCCGACCGGACCTCCCGCAGGAATTGCCGCGGCGAGGTGCGTTCACGCTTCGGGCGCCGGGCGGGAGCGGCCGAGTCGGCGGCACGAGCCCGCGTTCCAGCGTCACCCGAGGTCTGCGCCTCCGGCGTGGTGGGGACGTCCACCGTTTCGTCTGGATTCATGTGGTCGTCGTCGCTCATCGCGCAGTCCCTCCGTGTGCGCGCTCCTGCTTCACGCGAGGCTCCTCGCTGGTGGGCGTGTATGGCTCAAGAGCAGGGGCGGAGGGACTCGAACCCCCGGCCTTCGGTTTTGGAGACCGACGCTCTGCCAGTTGAGCTACGCCCCTACGAGTGTTCGCAGGACAAAGAAAACACTGCCCGAAGGGCAGCGTCCAGCGAGTATAGGCCCCGTGGGCGGCCAGCGGCAACCGGTTCGCGCCGCGGTCGACGCCAGAGGGTCAGGTGAGGCGCACGACCGCCCGTGACGCCCGGCGGTCCACGACCTTCGCGCCGTCCTCGAGTTCCGCCCAAACGGCCAGCGTCGCCGTGTGTTCGTTCTCGTCGAGTGCGAGCACCTCGCCTCCGAACGAAACGGCCGCCCCCACGGGGCAGGGAGCGCGGAAGTTGCACGACAGCTTCAGCACGTTCTCGGGTCCGCCGGCCCAGTCGGTGACGACGCGGGACACGATTCCCATGTTGAGCATGCCGTGGGCGATGATCCCGCCGGTCGGGCTCACCTGGGCGGCGAAATCCTCCTGCCAGTGCAAGGGGTTGAAGTCGCCGCTCGCGCCGGCGTAGACGATGAGCCGAGCCTGGTCGAGCGTCTCGGTCTGCACCGGAATCTGGTCGCCGATGTTGGTGTCCTCGAACCGTGGCACGTCACTCCCCCTGCGCGAAGAAGATGATCGTGCCGCGGCTGGTCACGACGGGATCATCCGTGGCCGCGTCGGCGCAGGCGATCTCGAGCGTGAGGAACTCCATCCCACCCTTTGTCTTGATGTCCGCGATCCGAGGCGTGCAGACCACAGCGTCACCGACCCGGATCGGGCGGTGGAACTCGTATTCCTGAGACCCGTGCACCAGGTTGGGATGGGCACCCAGCTCCGGGTCGGAGAACATCGCCTCACCGCGCCCGACCGTGAAACACGCCGCGAAGGCGGGGGGGGCGACCAGCGGCCCCCCCTCGGCCTCCGACGCGTCACCGCGGACTCCCGTGGCGGCGGCGTACTCGCGCACCTTCTCGCGTGACACCTCGTAGCGGTACGGGGGGTATACGTGACCGATCCGGGCGGTGTTGAGCGCTATGACGGCACCTCGTAGGAGGTCACGACTTGGCGCCCTTGGGGCCGAGCACCATGGTGACGAAGCGGCCTTCCATCCCGGACCTCGTCTCAACCGTCGCGACGTCGGACAACTCCTCGGCCAGCTGGTCCAGGATCCGCTGCCCCATCTCCGGGCGGCGCAGTTCGCGGGCGCGGAACATGACCTGCACCCGTACCGAGTGCCCTTCCAGGAGGAACTTGCGGGCCTGGCGCGCCTTGGTGGCGAAATCGTGTTCGTCGATCTTTGGCCGGAAGCGCAGCGCTTTTTGACCCCCCGACCGCTGGCTCTTGCGCGCCTCCCGCTGGGCGCGCTCCTCTTCGAACAGGTGCTTCCCGTAGTCCATGACCTTCGCGACCGGGGGGCTGGCGTCGGGCGCAACCTCAACCAGGTCCAGGTCGACAGCCTGCGCCGCCTCGATCGCGATCTTCAGCGGCACCACACCGATCTGCTTGCCCTCCGGGCCGATGAGGCGGACCTCCTTCGCCCGGATCTCAGCATTTGTTGCCAGTCGTTCCTTCATGCTCCTCCTGTGTCAGTCCCGGCCGTGGCCGAGTGTGTTTGTGAGCGACGTGCAGGCACGGCAAGGCCCCGCCGGCGGTCCGCCGGCGGGGTCACGCGTGATGTCGCCAGTCGTGCGCGGCCTACCTGGTCTCGCGGTGGGCCCGGTGCGTCCGGCAGCGGGGGCAGTACTTACGCATCTCGAGCCGTTCACGCTGGGTGTTGCGGTTCTTCGTGGTGATGTAGTTGCGCTCCTTGCACTCCACGCACGCCAACGTCACCTTCGGCCTCGTATCACTCTTCGGCATTCCACTGTCTTTCTGACAATCCCTCCCAGCTCAACGGGCTGGAAGGTCGGGTCTGCGGTTCGCCTCCGTGGAGGCTGGTCACTGGTGGTGCGGGTCTGGTGTTCGCAAAGGCGCTGGGTACCGCCGGCCAGCGCTCATTTCAGGATCTTGGTGACACGGCCGGCGCCCACGGTGCGGCCACCCTCACGGATGGCGAACCGCAACCCCTCCTCCATGGCGATGGGCTGGATCAGCTCCACCGTCATCTCGGTGTTGTCACCCGGCATCACCATCTCCGTGCCGCCGGGCAGCTGCACCGTGCCCGTCACATCCGTGGTCCGGAAGTAAAACTGCGGCCGGTAGTTGTTGAAAAACGGCGTATGACGACCACCCTCGTCCTTGGACAAGATGTACACCTGCGCCTCGAACTGCGTGTGCGGCGTGATGCTGCCCGGCTTGGCCAACACCTGCCCACGCTCCACCTCATCCTTCTTCGTGCCACGCAACAACACCCCGATGTTGTCGCCCGCACGCCCCTCGTCGAGCAGCTTGCGGAACATCTCCACACCCGTCACCGTCGTCGACGACGTGTCACGAATCCCCACGATCGCCACCGTCTCACCGGTGCGGACCACACCCTGCTCCACCCGCCCCGTGACCACCGTGCCGCGACCCGTGATCGAAAACACATCCTCCACCGGCATCAAGAAGTCCTTGTCGACCTCCCGCTCAGGCTCCGGGATGTACGAGTCGACCGCCGCCATCAACTCCAAAATCCCCGCCTCCCACGCCTCATCACCCTCCAACGCCTTCAACGCGCTGCCCTTCACCACCGGGATGTCATCACCGGGAAACTCATACGAACTGAGCAGCTCACGCACCTCAAGCTCCACCAGCTCCAACAACTCCTCGTCATCAACCATGTCCGCCTTGTTCAAAAACACCACAATCGACGGCACCCCCACCTGCCGCGCCAACAACACATGCTCACGCGTCTGCGGCATCGGCCCATCCGCCGCCGACACCACCAAAATCGCGCCGTCCATCTGCGCCGCACCCGTGATCATGTTCTTCACATAGTCCGCATGACCCGGACAATCCACATGCGCGTAATGCCGGTTCGCCGTCTCATACTCCACATGCGACACCGAGATCGTGATCCCACGCTCCCGCTCCTCCGGCGCCTTATCGATCTGATCAAACGGCGTGAACGCCACATCAGGATTCTGCTTATGCAACACATTCGTGATCGCAGCCGTCAACGTCGTCTTGCCATGATCAATATGGCCGATCGTGCCAATGTTCAGGTGCGGCTTCGTCCGCTCGAACTTGCTCTTGGCCATGACGCTTTCTCTCCTCTTTCCGTGACAGCTGTATGAACGGGCTACTCGCCGCGGACCTTGGCGATGATCTCGGTTGCGAGTGAGGTCGGTACCTCTTCGTAGCCGGCGAATTGCATGGTGTAGGTCGCACGACCCTGTGTCTTCGAGCGCAGGTCTGTCGCGTAGCCGAACATCTCGGCCAGGGGGACCTTTGCGGAGATGACCTGGCTGTTGCCGCGGGCGGTCATCTGGCCGATGTGCCCACGGCGACCCGACAGGTCGCCGATGACGTCACCCATGTAGTCCTCCGGCGTGACGACCTCCACGTCCATGATCGGCTCGAGGAGGACCGCACCAGCCCTGCGCGCGGCCTCCTTCAGCGCCATGGACCCGGCGATCTTGAACGCCATTTCCGAGGAGTCGACGTCGTGGTAGGAGCCGTCGGTGAGTCGGGCGCGGAGGTCGACGAGCGGGTAACCCGCCAGAACCCCGCCCTCCATCGCCTCGCGGATGCCGTGGTCGACGGAGGGGATGTACTCCTTGGGGATCGACCCGCCCTTGGTCTCGTTGAGGAACTCGTAGCCGCCGATCTCGCCGGTGGGCTCACCCTTCTCGTCGAGAACCTGCCGTGGCGCGTCCGCGAGCTTGCCGGTGGGCTCGAGGTCGATCTCGATTTCGGCGAATTGGCCGGAGCCACCGGTCTGACGCTTGAAGCGCAGCAAGTGTCCCGTGATCGCCTTCTTGATCGTCTCGCGGTAGGCGACCTGCGGCTTTCCGACGTTGGCGTCCACCTTGAACTCGCGCAGCATGCGGTCGACGAGCACCTCGAGGTGCAACTCGCCCATGCCGCCGATGATCGTCTGGCCGGTCTCCTCGTCCGTGCGCACGGTGAAGGTCGGGTCTTCCTCTGCGAGCTTCTGCAGGGAGGTGCCCAACTTCTGCTGGTCGGCCTTGGTCTTCGGCTCGATGGCGATGTGGATGACGGGCTTGGGGAAGTCCATCGTCTCGAGCAGCACCGGGTGATCCGCGTCGCACAGGGTGTCACCGGTGGTGGTGTGCTTCAGCCCCACGGCGGCGGCGATGTCGCCGGTGAACGCGGCTGCGCGGTCCTCACGGTGGTTGGCATGCATCTGGAGGATGCGCCCCATCCGCTCCTTGCGGTCCTTCGTGGAGTTGACGATTGCGCCGCCCTGGTCAACCTGACCGGAGTAGACGCGGAAGTAGGTCAGCTTGCCGACGTACGGGTCGGTCTGGATCTTGAACGCCAGTGCGCTGAAGGGTTCGGACTCATCGGCCTTGCGCTCCAGCGGTTCGCCGGTGCGCACGTCCACGCCCGTGACCGGCGGGATGTCCAACGGGCTCGGGAGGTAGGCCACAACCGCATCGAGCAGCAGCTGAACACCCTTGTTCTTGAACGCGGTGCCGCACAGCACGGGTGTGATGTCACCGTTGAGCGTCGCGGCTCGGATGCCCTCGACGACCTCTTCGTGCGAGATGTCCTCTTCCCCGATGAACTTCTCAAGAAGGTTCTCGTTGTGCTCCGAGATCGCCTCGATCAGTTCCGCGCGGTGCTCGTTGGCCTCGTCGGCCAGCTCGTCCGGGATCTCGACGTCTTCCCACTTCGCGCCGAGGTCGTCCGCACCGAGCTCCCACACCCGCGCCTTCATGTCGACCAGGTCCACGACGCCGCGGAACTGGTCCTCCGCGCCGATGGGCAGCTGGATGGCGACCGGATGTGCACCGAGGCGTTCGCGGATGGATGCGAAGGAGCCGAAGAAGTCGGCGCCGGTCCGGTCCATCTTGTTGATGAAGCACAGTCGCGGGACGCCGTACTTGTCCGCCTGGCGCCACACCGTCTCGGACTGCGGTTCCACCCCTGATACCGCGTCGAACACGGCGACGGCGCCGTCGAGGATCCGCAGCGACCTCTCCACCTCGACCGTGAAGTCGACATGACCCGGCGTGTCGATGATGTTGATCACATGGTCTTTCCACGACGCGGTGGTCGCGGCCGACGTGATGGTGATCCCGCGCTCTTGCTCCTGGACCATCCAGTCCATGGTCGCGGAGCCCTCGTGCACCTCGCCGATCTTGTAGTTGCGACCCGTGTAGTACAGGATCCGCTCAGTCGTGGTGGTCTTGCCCGCGTCGATGTGGGCCATGATCCCGATGTTGCGGACCAGGCTCAGCGGGAATTCGCGCTTCGGCATTGCTCTCTCTCAGCCTCATGGAGTTCGCGGGACCGGCGGCAGGCGGCCGGCCCTCGGTGGATCCGGCCGTCGCCGGCCGGGATCCGGCGGCTACCAGCGGTAGTGCGCGAAGGCCTTGTTCGCCTCCGCCATCTTGTGGGTGTCCTCCCGGCGCTTGACGGATGCGCCGGTGTTGTTGCTGGCATCCAGCAGTTCGTTGGCGAGCCGCTCTGCCATGGTGTGCTCGCGGCGGGCGCGTGAGTACTGGGCGACCCAGCGCAGCGCCAGGGTGGTCCCGCGGCCGTGGCGAACCTCGATCGGCACCTGGTAGGTCGCACCGCCGACGCGGCGGGACTTGACCTCGAGTTGCGGCTTGATGTTGTCCAGCGCCTTCTTGTAGGTGGCGACGGGGTCGACGCCGTTTCGCTGGTGCATCAAGTCGAACGCGTCGTACACGATCGTCTCGGCAGTCGAGCGCTTGCCGCCGAGCATGATCGTGCTGACCAGCTGGGTGACCAACTGGCTTCCGTACTTCGAATCCGGGATGATCGGACGCTTGGGAGCAGGGCCCTTCCGCGGCATCTCTAACGCCCCATCGCTTCGCTGAACGGAATAGTGCTGCGCCGCACACGTGAGGGCATGACCTACCCCTCCTTCTTCGCGCCGTACTTGGAGCGCGCCTGCTTGCGGTCACGGACACCCGAAGCGTCCAGCGCGGCGCGGATCACCTTGTAGCGGACGCCCGGCAGGTCCTTCACCCGGCCACCACGCACGAGCACGATCGAGTGCTCTTGAAGGTTGTGTCCTTCGCCAGGGATGTAGGCGGTCACCTCGATGCCCGAGGAGAGCCGCACACGGCACACCTTGCGCAGCGCCGAGTTGGGCTTCTTGGGGGTGGTCGTGTAGACGCGCGTGCAGACGCCGCGTCGCTGCGGGGACCCCTTGAGCGCCGGCGTCTTCGCCTTCTCTGTTTTTGTCTGGCGTGCGCTGCGCACCAGCTGCTGGATCGTGGGCAATGTGAGTCCTGCCGTGTCTCGTCGTTCCTGGCTGCGGTCCCCCGGTCCACGGGGTCGGGCGTTCCGCTGTGGTGGCGTCGGGCACCACGACCGGGGTTTGTGGGGGGTTCGTGCGGTTCGGCGACACCCTCCACGCTGCCGAGCAGCCCGGTGACGGTGCACCCGCGACGCTGGGTCGCGAGTTGTGCCGGTGCTCCCCGTGCCGCGTGCGGGCAAAGGGAGCGGGACGCGCAACGACGCCCGGGAGAGGCCCAGGCGTCTGGTCGAACGCCCACCTTATGCACGGCCACTGCGGGTGTCAACTTGACGCCACGTTGTCGCGGACGTGCCATATCAACCTGCCGGCTCTAACGCACCGGCACCTCGGTGGCCATCCCCTTGTAGGCATGCGGAGTGCCGTCGGGCGACGCGACGAAGCACAGCAGCCCGTACGGGCCCTGCCGCAGTCGCACGTCGACCGACGCCCGCTCTGCGGGCCCGACCACCGGCGTCGTGGCGCCTGTCCTGGCGAGAAACTTCCCCACGGCGTCTCCGTGCCGGTCGGCTGCCACCGCCTCCTGAAGGGTTCCTCGGCGACGCAAGGCGACGACGAACAACTGGTGCTCCTCGCGACCGTCGTTGCGCAGCACGAACCGCGTCACTCCGCGGCGCAGCCGCGGCACGGTGAACTCGAAGTCGGTGGCCTCCACGACCACGCGACGGGCGTTCGCAAGCGCCACCCTGGCCCGGGCGCACCGTTCCAACGGACCAAACCCCATCTTCGCGGCGACGCGATCGGCGCTGCGCATGGTGTGCGCCGCCGATTTCACCGAACTCTGGGCTGGTTCGAGATCCCGCTCGGCGAACTGTTCCGCCGCTTGACCGGCGTACTGCCCCATCGTGTCCAGAAGGGTGATCAGCCGTTGCGCCCGGCGCGACTTCGGCAATCCGAACTCCCACAGCCGCTCCGCCATCGCGGTCCAGGCCTGTGCCGCGGCGCGGTAGTGCGCCTCCGCGGAGACGATGTCGCCGCGCCGAGCGCCGGCCAGGAACGGGTCGCCACGCAGCGGCGCCGCAGCGACCTGTGCGGCAGCCACCCCACACGCGTCCCCGGCGACACGGGCGAACTCACGAACCGACGGCGGCCGTGGATCAAGAGCCGGGAGATCGGATGCACCATCCGCGACCGGGACGGCCGCCTCCGTCGCACTCGGCTCGGAGGCGGCGTCGGTTGAGTCGTCACCGGTCTGCGTGCACGCCACGAGGAGCAGCGCGGCGGCGACGGTCAGGCCCTTCATCGGGACATCATGGCCCGATGCCGGTCACGGGGTTACCAGTCGCCGGTTTTCCCGGTCTCAGGCAGAGACTCCCGGTCGCCGCCCCCAACCCCTCCCAGAGGTGGTTGACAACTCGCCGACACGGCGAGGCGGCCGGCTGCGGGGCTAGTAGCCGCCCTCACCCATGCTCCAACCCTCGTCGGTGTCGTAGCCCTCGTAGGTGCCGTCGGCGAACTGCTCGAGGAGGTCGTCGGGCAGCATCTGCTCGGGGACCTCGGTGGGTAGCGGACGGACCGTGCGGTACTGGCGCATACCGGTGCCTGCCGGTATCAGCTTTCCGATGATGACGTTCTCCTTCAGCCCCATCAGGCTGTCGGACTTGCCCTCGATCGCCGCCTCGGTCAACACGCGTGTGGTCTCCTGGAACGACGCGGCGGACAGCCACGACTCCGTCGCCAGCGACGCCTTT
>WHTG01000035.1 GCA_009377835.1 Nitriliruptorales bacterium | reverse complement strand
TGCCGGTCTTGCTCGACCCGTACGGCGGGCCGCACGTCCAGCGGGTCCTGCGCAGCTACAACGCATACCTGGAGTCACAGTGGTTCGCCGACGCCGGCTTCGCGGTGCTGGTGATCGACGGTCGCGGTTCGCCCGGGCGTGGTCCGGCGTGGGAGCACGCGGTTGCAGCCGATCTCGCGACCACGCCGCTGGACGACCAGGTCGAGGGGCTCCTCGCCTGCGCCGAGCAGTACCCCGGAGTGCTCGACCTGGATCATGTTGCGATCAAGGGCTGGTCGTTCGGCGGTTTCCTCGCGGCGCTGGCCGTCCTGCGCCGGCCGGACGTCTTCCACGCCGCGATCGCGGGCGCCCCGGTGACGGACTGGACCCTGTACGACACCCACTACACCGAGCGGTACCTGGGGGACCCGAGCGAGGCCGCCGACGCATACCGCGCCAGTTCGCTCCTCGACGACGCGCCCTCGCTGTCCCGGCCGCTGTTGCTGATCCACGGCCTGGCCGACGACAACGTTGTCGCGGCGCACACGTTGCGGCTCTCGCGCGCATTGCTCGAGGCCGGGCGGCCGCACGCCGTGCTGCCACTGTCGGGTGTGACGCACATGACACCGCAGGAGGTCGTGGCCGCGAACCTGTTGCACCTGCAGCTGCAGTTTCTCCGCACGTCCCTGGGGCTGTGACGGTCGCACCCGAGAAAATCCTCCACTGGGACTGCGAGGACGGCCATAATCGAGCCATGCACGTACGCCAGCGCGGGCGTCTTCGCACACGCGCTGCGCAGCCGCCCGGAACGGACGCGCAGCGACGGGCCGCTGGGGCTGTCGCTGGGACGCGCAGTACGCGCGGCGGGGTTTCCTCGAACTGGTGGTCGTCGCCGCCGCGTCACTGCTGCTCCTGCTGTTTCTCGCCCCGGTGACGCGCCGGCCGACACCGACGGCTTCATCGCGAGCAAGAACATCGCTCGCATCTCCGATGGCGCGTCGCTGGACGGCCGCTACCTGGCGAACGTCTCGCTCGACGCTGTTCCCGCGATGGTCGCGGCCGGCCGGGACGCGGCACCGGGATTGCGAATGCGCATCAACTCCCAGGCGGCGTGCCACGCGGACAAGCTTGGGGAACCTCGAGGCTGGCAGTCGGGCACGCTCGCGGCCCGGCGGGCCCAGCGGGCTGGCGTCGTACGACCTCGCCGATGCACGGTGTGTCCCCGACTACTGGTAAGGCGGCCGCAGCCCCACTCAATCAGGGTGTACCGTGACAACACAGGTGATCGCCGGCCTGGCCTGGCCGCTGCCTCGTGACGGCCAGGCGACCGCTTGTCGGCCCGAACAGCCGCAGCGGGGGTGCTCGCTGCCCCGCATGTGAGTTTGCCGTTCCGGGTAGGCCAACGAAACAGGAAACTCGACCCACGCTGAGAAAGGCGTCGAGATGCGCTGCTGCGGACAGGATTTGAGCACCATCGAACTGCAGGTCGGCGACGACCCGTTCGTGCTGTACCGGTGCAGTGCGTGCGACACCACACACTGGACCCACGACAACCAGGTGGTGCCCTTCGAGGCGGTTGTCGACATGATGCGCCAGGAAACGCAGCGACGCGGGGATGACGCCCAGCAGCGGCGGCAGGCCACCCGGCGGGCGCCCACCCGCTGACCTTGTCCGGCGTGCGAAGCAACCCGCTCCGCGGGTGAGTGGTCGTCACATGCGGCGGGAAGCGACCTAAAGGGCACCGCGGACAGCGAGTCGGCGCGGGTCGATGCAATGCTGCGTCATTTGCAGCAGATCGTCCCCTTGCCACTGACTGGATCGCGGCCGACAGTGTGCGTAGGGGTGGGATTCGTGTGCGCGGGCGCGGGCCAGCGCATCCTGCCCTGGGCCTGGAGGCTGGTCATGAAGAAATCCATCGCTGTCGCCGTGTTCGCTGCCCTGATCCTGACGATCATGGCGGTGCCGGCGTTTGCAACCATCCATCCGATCGTCGAGTCGTTTGACTGCGCCGACGAGGCGGCATTCGCAGCTCATCCGCTCGGAGATATCGCAGACCCGCCGGGGCAGACGCCTGAATACGGGTCTCACTCCGATCAGAGCACCTTGAGAGCGCTGATGGCGTTGACCGACGACTTCACGGACTTCGAGGGCCCGCAGGTCGCCGGCGCTACACAGAACAAGCTCGACGGCACGTGCGGGGAGGTCGGCAGGCCGTAGACACCCAACATCCGGACAGTCGCCCAGGGGTTCTCTGTGGCGGCTGTCCGGTGTCTGGGCCGCGGTCTCCATGGCATGACCGCCGCCCAAGCCGGCTCGACGCGCCGCCGGGGCACTTCGCCGTCGAGCGTGGCGACCGGACCATCGGGGGCCTGCCGGTGGTCACACGACAGTCACAGACGTCTGACAATGGTTCGGTACGGACCGTCACCGTGGCCGGCGTCTCGCCGTTTGTGCTGGAACGGTGCGTCATGCATAGACACGAAAAAGGGACGAATGTGTACCGCGACGACACCTGCGCCGTCTGCGGCGAGTCACTGCCGCCGGATCACTTCTACTGCCGTGAGCACGGCGCGTCGGTCGACGACCGCCTTCACGAGATCGGCAACCTAGTCCCCCGCGTGACGACAGAGTTGTCCCGGCTCGCCATGTTGCTCGATCAGGTGGCAGGCGAGACGTGGGACTACCTCGCCGAGCAGCAGTCCGACGATCCGGAGTGGCCCCCCGCTTCCGCCGTTGCCCTGCGGGCGGACGCCGACGACATCGAGGTCGACGTCGACAGCGAACCCGGCTTCGTCACCGTCCGTGTGGCTCTGCCCTTGAGCGACCTGCTTGCGGAAGTGGCGCGCGACCTGCAGCGCCCCGAGTGGCAGAAGGTGGGGCAGGCAACCGCCGCGGTCCACGGAGCGAATGCCACCCACTGAGGAGGCACCGTCCACCGAGGGCTAGCATCGGCGGGCGTGTGAAATCGGGAAAGGTCGCGTGCTATGCAGTTCCGCAAGCTGGGCCGCTGGGGCATGCAGGTCTCCGCGGTGGGCCTGGGGTCCTGGCTGACCTACGGTGGCTCGGTCGAGGCGGACGCGGCACGAGAGTGTGTCTGGCGTGCCTACGACTTGGGCGTCACCTTCTTCGACACTGCCAACGTCTACATGCGTGGGCGCGCCGAGGAGGTCATGGGACGCGCACTGGCGGACTTCCAGCGCGACTCGTTGGTCCTCGCGACGAAGGTCTATTTCCCGATGGGCGAGGGTCCCAACGACGGCGGCCTGTCCCGCAAGCACGTTTCCGAGCAGTGTGATCACAGCCTGCGCCGACTGGGTGTCGACTACATCGACCTGTACCAGTGCCACCGCTATGACGAGGACACCCCGCTGGAGGAGACCTGCCGGGTCATGGACGACCTGGTCCGCCAGGGCAAGATCCTGTACTGGGGCACGTCGGAGTGGTCCGCGGACCAGATCGCGCACGCGGTGAGCCTGTGCCGAGCGGAAGGCTGGGCACCACCCGTTTCGAACCAGCCGCAGTATTCGGCGCTGTGGCGGCAGATCGAGGAACGGATCCTGCCGACATGTGAGGATCTCGGCCTCGGCAGTGTCGTCTGGTCGCCGTTAGCGATGGGGATCCTGACGGGCAAGTACGAGTCGGCCGACGACGTCCCCGCCGACAGTCGCGCCGCGGGTGACGACGCGAAGTTCATGAACCGCTATTTCAACCAGGCCGTGCTCGACGCGGTGCAGAAGACGTCCAAGATCGCCGACGAGGCCGGCTGCACGCCTGCCCAGCTGGGACTGGCGTGGTGCCTGCGCCAGGCGTTCGTGTCGTCGGTGATCGTGGGAGCGACCAAACCCTCACATGTCGACGACAACGTCGCCGCAGCGGACCTTGAGCTGGGCGACGACGTCATCGACGCCTACGACGAGATCCTCGAGCCCGTTGCCGCTTCCTGAGGAGTTTCTCCCCGAGGAACTCGAAGGAGTTCCGGCCCGCGCGAAGCCGAAGCTGATCGTGGCGCTGTTCCGCTTCGGTGTCGTCGGCGCGATCGGCACCGCCGTCAACCTGCTCATGCTCGAGTTGTTCCACGGACAGCTCGGATGGGGCTTCACGCGGTCGTCGGCGATTGCGACCGAGGTCGCCATCATCGGCAACTATCTGGGCAACGAGCTGTGGACCTTTCACCACCGGAGGCTCAGCCTGCGCCGGCTTGGACAGTTCAACGTGACGATGCTGATCGGCGCGGCAGTGCAGGTCGCGAGCGCGACGTTGTTCAAGGAGTTCATGCCCTATCTGCTCGCGCAGACGCTGGGCATCGCGATCGGCAGCGGCCTGAACTTCGTGTTCAACTTCGGCTGGACGTGGCGCCGCTGAGCAGCACCTGTCGCCACGCGCCGTCGTGCTCGAGTCGCCTGCGCAACGTGGCAGCACCTTCGCCTCGACGAACTGTCGACGCTCACACCCACACTTCGCCGTCGTGCTCATCCGGACGTCGCGACGCAGACATGGTTCCCATCCGCACCTGGTCGGGCAGCGACGCCAGCCAGCCCAGGACCGCCTCGGCATAGTGCATCCCGAACGAGAGCGTGGCGCGCACGTAGGGATCTGTGTCCCGGGCGGCGAGGTGCTGGTCGAGAATGCGGTACCCCTCCAGGCGCCGGCGGTGCTCGTCTTCGTACTCGTCGAGCAGCTCCTGGAGCCGACCCGTAGGCAGGTACCTCCCGAACGCGACCATCACGAGCAGCCCCAGGCGCACCTGGTTGGTGGGAGTCTCCTCCGACAGCCATTGCCGGAAGGCGTGCCGGCCGGTTCGGGTCAGCCGGTAGGGGCGTGCCTCCCGGGTCCCGGCGGGCCGGCGCGGACGTATCCCGCCGCCGCCAGCGCCGCGAGTTCGCGGTACACCTGGCTGCGTGAGGTTCCAGCGCGGACGCTGACCTGTACACGCAGCAGCACGACGACTCGCCGGTTGCACTGGCCAGCAGGATCCGGACGACCGGCTGAGCGACGTCGATCGCGAGCGCGGCGGCGCATTGCTGTCGCAGGCGTTTCGCGACGGGGTCCTGCGGGTGGACGAGTTCGACCAGCGGCTGTCCTCGGCGTACGCGGCGCAGACAGTCCGGGACCTCGACCAGGCGATGCGCGACCTCCCCCGCGACTGGGTCAACGACATCAAGATCGCGGAGGCTGCCCAGAGACGCTCCTCGTCGCACCGCCGGCGGTGGGGCTCCGAGGTGCGCGTGTACACAAAGGTCATGCTGCTGCTGATCGCCATCTGGCTGGTGACGTTCGTCGCCGCCGACAGCGGGCCACCGGAAATCTCCGCGGATGGCCCGCCCTTCTTCTGGCCGATCTGGCCCATGCTCGGCTGGGGCATCCCGTTGTTCCTCAGCCGTCCGCGAGACCCGAGCACCCGTCCTGTCCGGGACCGCCGTACGGCAGGCGCGCGCTGACGTCCCGGCAACCGCAAAGCACCAACCGGGACAGATTCGAATCTGTCTCGAGCGCGTAACGGATCCGAATTCGCCGGGCTCGTTTCCAGTCCGCCGGCGCGTCCAACTTCGGGTTCGCTCCCCTGAGGACACGAACCCGAAGATCTTCGGATCCGGGGGGCGGCTGCGGCGCCTCTACGATGCGGGCATGGCGCTGACCGAACAGATCCAGTCCGACCTGACGGCCGCGATGAAGGCCCGCGACGTCGACACCGTCGGCACCCTTCGCATGGTCATGGCCGCGGTGAAGAACGCCCGCGTCGCGACCGGGCAGCAGGGCGACGTCACCGACGAGCAGACGTTGGAACTGCTGACCCGCGAGGCGAAGAAGCGCACCGAGGCCGCCGAGGCGTACGACGCGGCAGGCCGTGCAGAACTCGCCGCCAAGGAGCGCCGCGAACTCGCCGTCATCCAGCGGTACCTGCCCGAGCAGCTTGACGAGGGGACCCTGCGCGGCATCGTCCACGACGCGGTCGCCCAGACAGGTGCGTCGGCCCCGTCGGATCTCGGCCGCGTCATGTCGGTGGTCATGCCCAAGGTGAAAGGTCGCGCCGACGGCAAGGTCGTCAACGCGCTCGTGCGGGAGCGGCTGAGCGGCTGATCAGGTGGCTCGGCGCTTCTTGCGGTCGACGAACGCCAGCAGATCGTCCAGCTCGCCACAGTTGACGACACCTGCCGGCGTCGCCCATCCCCGCCGTGCCGTGGGGACGGCGTTGTGGACGTAGTCCAGTTCCGGGATGCTGTGGGCGTCGGAGGAGACTGCGAGGGTGGCGCCCTCCGCCAGCGCGACGCGCACCATCTCGCCCGAGAGGTCCAGACGGCGGGGCGACCCGTTGACTTCCAGGGCGGTGCCGGTCTCCGCCGCCGCCTGCGCAATCGCCTGCAACTCGATGCCGTAGGGCGGCCGGTGGCCGATGATGCGTCCACTCGGATGGCCGATGACGTGCACCGCCGGATGCGCGATCGCGTCGAGGATCCGATCGGTCTGCTGCCGCGTCGACCGGTCCATGTGCGAGTGGATGCTCGCCACTGTGATGTCGAACTGCAGCAGGAAATCGGTGTCGTAGTCGATGCCGCCATCCAGCCCGATGTTGAGTTCGGCGCCGTCGAGGATGCGGATCTGCTGGTGGCGGTCCTGCAGGTGCGAGATCGTCCGCCGGCGCGCCGCAACGGCTGTCCTTGACATCCCGTTGATCGACAGGTTCTCCGCGTGGTCGGTCATCGCCACGTACGCGTAGCCCCGGGCGGCGGCCGCCGACACCATCTGCTCGATCGTGGCCTTGCCGTCACCGGACCAGTCGCTGTGCACGTGCAGATCACCCCGCAGGTCGGCCACGCGGACCGGCAGCGGCACGGACGAATCGAGTGCCGCGGCGTCCTCACGCAGTTCCGCCGGCGCCACCGGGACGTCGAGGAGGCCGAGGATTTCCGCCTCCGATTCGCCGGCCAGTCGGGTGGTGCCGCGCCACAACCCGTCGTAGCGCAGCTGGTAGCCGCGAACGGCAGCCCGGTCGTGCAGTCCCGCCACGTAGGCCGTGCTGCCCGTCGCCAGCAACAGCGCCGCGCCGCGCGCAGCGGGGCGGGTCACCCACAGCGTCGCCGGGCGGCCTGCCACCGACGCGACCCGCAGCCGGTGCTCCGTCTGGTGCAGCACCCGGACGACGGTGCGACTCGCTGGAAGGGCGGCGGCGACGGCTGCGGGCTCGTCCCCCACGACGACGAGATCGAACTCGTCCACCAGGTCCACCGCGCGGCGCACGGCGCCTGCGACGAGTACGTCCGCAACGCCCTCGATGGCCGCCAGCGACGACGCGATGGAATCCGCCTCGCGCCGCGCCAGGGGCATCGGCAGGCCTTCTGACGCAACCGCGTCGACACGACGTAGCGACTCGCGTACCCGGACCTCCAGGCGTTCCCCCAGCGTGTCCAGCCCGTCGGGTGCTCCGGCTGCAGTGCGCAAGTCGGCAAGCCCGGTGAAGCCATGTGTCCGCGCCAGGACGCGCGCGTCGCGAACGCCGATCAACGGCAGTCGCAGCAGCGCACCGAAACCCGGTGGTTCGGCTTCCCGGAGATGTTCCAGCATCGCGATGCTGCCCGTCTGGAGGTACTCCGCGACCACGCCGGCGATGCCGGCGCCGATCCCCTCGAGCCGGCGGATCTCCGACTCCGTCAGCTCCGAGACATCCACCGGCGTGGCCCGCAGCACACGCGCGGCACGCTCGTACGCGCGGACGCGGAAGCGTTCACCCTTCCTCATGCGCAGCAATGCCGCCAGCTCCGCGAGCGCGTCGGCGACTGGGGCGTTGGGCTGCGTCATTGCTCGACGAGGCGCGAGACTGTCCCGTTCAACGAGAGCACGTACAACTCTCCCGCCGCGTCCTCGCCGAAGGAGGCAACGCCCTCTGCCGCTGCGAGTTCCGCCTCCTGGACCACCTCGCCGTCACGCACGCGGACCGCGCGAATCCACCCACCGCAGTAGTCGCTGTACAGGTATGCACCATGCAGCGCGGGGATCGTCTGCCCCCGATAGACGTAGCCGCCGGTGACTGCGCAGCCCTCGGCGCCGGTGGGATATTCGACGACCGGTTCGACGTACCCGGGCGGCGGTTGGTCACCGCCGAACGGCTGCGACCCTTCGAACAGATTCCAGCCGAAGTTGCGTCCCGCGCTGTCCCCCGCCGGCGTGACGTTCACCTCCTCGACCGCGTTCTGTCCGACGTCGCCGATCCACAGGTCGCCCGTGTCGCGGTCGAACGAGAACCGCCAGGGGTTGCGCAAACCTGTGGCGAAGACCTCCGGCTGGTACCGCTCGTCGCCGACGAACGGGTTGTCGCCGGGCGCGGAGCCGTCCTCGGGATCCAGGCGCAACAGCTTTCCCAGCAATGTTCCGGGGTTCTGGGCGTTCCCTTCCGGATCGCCCCCCGAGCCGCCGTCGCCCAGCCCCAGGTACAGATTGCCGTCGGGACCAAGGACGACGTTGCCACCGTTGTGGTTCGCGTAGGGCTGACCCACGGCGAGGAGTTCGTCACGGCGACCCGCGGCGGCCGTCTCGCCGAGCATTGGATACGCGTCCAGCCGAGTGTCGCCGTCGGTGTTCGTGTAGCTGGCGTACAGCCGATCCCCGCCGGGTGAGAATGCGATGCCGAGCAGGCCGCGTTCGCCACCCGCGGTCACGCGGTCGGTGATGTCCAGGACGGCCTCGTCGTCCACGCGTCCGCCACGGACCGCACGTACTCTGCCGGCCCGCTCGGCGATGTAGAGCGCGTCGTCGTCCGGGCGCACAGCCATGGCGATCGGCTCCTCAAGCTGCGCGACATCTTCCAGCTCGATCCGGATGTCGCGGAGCCGGCGCTGTCGACGCGGCCGCTCGGTGGCCGCAGCAGTGGGCGCGTCGACCGCCGTCGTCTCGGTTGGTCGCGCCGTGGACGCATCGGTTGGCATCGCCGGCTCCGGAGGCGCGGTGTCACACCCTGTCAGCGCCGCAACCGCGACGAACACGAGGCGCCATGATCGAGGGTTCAGTGGCCGCCCCGGTCACGCAGGTACCGCTCGAACTCGGCCGCCAGCTCATCGCCCGTCATGGTCGCGGCAGGCAGGGCTTCAGGATCGGCGCGCGTGAATCGCTCCTCCAGTTCCGCGACGTACTCGGCGAGGTCTTCGTCCTCGGCGAGGAGCGACTTGATGTCGTCCGCCTGGGAGGCAGCCTCACGGGCCAGTTCGTCGAGCGACACGTCGCCGCCCAGCACCCGCAGGATCCGTTCCGTCAGCGACAGTGTCGCCGTCAGGTACGGCGTCCCGGAAAGGTAGTGGGGAACGCCCGCCCACAGGCTCACCGCGTCGATGCCGGCGTCGACGCAGGCTTGGTGCAGCACGCCGGTCATGCCGGTCGGTCCCTCGTAGGTGCTCCGGCCCATGCCCAGCCGCGACGCCAGCTCGCTGTTCGTGGTGCTGCCCGTCACCGGCACCGGCCGAGTGTGTGGCACGTCAACTTGCAGGGCGCCAATCGTCAGGACCATCTCGACGTCCAGCGTCAGCGCCAGGTCGGCGACGCCCTCGGAGAACGTTCGCCATCGCAGGTTCGGCTCCGTGCCGTCGAGCAGGACGACGTGGCGGTCCGCCCCAGGGAGCGGTGCCCACGCGAAACGGTTGTCCGGCCACTCGATCCGCCGCGCACCACCCTTTGCTGAGCGAACGGTCGGTCGGTTCACCTGGAAGTCGAAGAACTGCTCCGGGTCGATCTGCGCGAACTGGTCTGCGTCAAGGCTGTGCCACAACATCTGCACCGCCCCGCTTGCGGCATCCCCTGCGTCGTTCCAGCCCTTGAATGCAGCAAGGAGGACGGGGCGGTGCAGTGTGGGAGGAGATTGCTCGAATTCGACAACTCGCACCTGGAGACTCCTGTCACTCGCCTGCCAGTGTCGCATGGACCCCTCGGCGTGCAGCCCGGGGCCGCTACTCGGCGCCCGCGGCCCTGGTGAGGAACTCCAACAACACAGGTTGGACCACACGTGCCCGCGTCAGCTGCACGTCATGCGCGCCGGCGGGCACCACGAACTCGTCGGCGTGAGGCCACACGGACCGCAGCTGTGCATAGTGCTGCGGGTCGACGGCCGGATCACGGTCACCGCGGACCAGCATCGTGGGGGCCGTCAAGCCCTCGAGCGCCGCGACGTCGATGTCGACGCGCAGCCCCTTGCTGTCGCGCCGGCAGACGTCCTTCCAGGCGTCCGGGCCACCCAGCGGTTCGTGGATCCTGGACAGGTGGCGCGCCCAGACCGGGTAGGTTCGCTCCAGCTCGTCCGGGTCGAACCGGTGGCGCCAGCCGTCCAGTCCCTGGTGTTCGCCGACGCTCACGCCGATCAGTGTCAGGGATCGGAACACGTCGGGCCGGCGGGTGGCCAGCGCCAAGCAGGCGTGGCCGCCCATGGAGAAGGCCATGACGTGCGCGGCGCCGCCGAGGTCGTCCAGATACCTCTCGATCGCCTCAACCAGAACCTCGCGGTTGTAGGAGCCGTCGTCCGGCAGTGGTGTGCGGCCGTGCCCCGGCAGGTCCGGAAGGTGCAGGCGGTACTCGGCACCCAGCGCCTTGATCTGCTTGGACCAGTGGTAGTGGCCGGTCCCGATGCCGCCGTGGAGCAGCAGCAGGGTGTCGCCCTCCTCGGGCCCTACGATCTCCGCATACATGACGAGCAATCGTAACGACGCGAATGTGCCGGTCTGGGATGACCGACCCTGGCACCGCCTTCCCCGATTGAAGGGCCGGGTCGACGCCCAGGTGTGTGTCGTCGGCCTCGGGGGCTCCGGCCTCAACGTCGTCGGCGAGTTGCTGGACCTGGGCGTGGACGTCGTCGGGGTCGAGCGGGGGCGGGTGGGCGGCGGCGCCACCGGCCGCAACGGCGGGTTCTTCCTGGCCGGGACACCTGACTTCCACCATCGCGCGGTCGCGACCATGGGCGAGGAACGGGCTGCTGCCCTGTACCGTCTGACCCTGGAGCAAATCGACCGGATGTGGTTGGAGACGCCGAACGCCGTGCAGATCACCGGCAGCCTCCGTCTCGGGGTCGACCAGGAGGAGATCGAGGACTGCCGCGAGCAGTTGCAGTCCATGCAGGCCGCCCGTCTCCCGGTGACGGCGTACAGCGGGCGCGAAGGTCACGGCCTGCTCTTCCCGCACGACGGCAGAGGAAATCCGCTGCGCAGGGCGCGCGCCCTGGCATCGAAGGCGAGGATGCGCGGCGCGCGGCTGTTCGAGCAGTCCCCGGCCAACGCGCTGACCCCGACGCTGGTCGAGACGCCCCACGGGGAGGTGCACTGCGAGACGGTGGTCGTCGCCGTCGACGGTGGGCTGGAGAAGACCGTGCCGGCCGTCAAGTCGGTGCGCACCGCGCGGGCGCAGATGCTGGCGACCGGGCCGGCGTACGAGGTCGACATTCCCCGCCCCGTGTATGCCCGTTGGGGGTACGACTACTGGCAGCAGCTGCCGGACAAGCGGGTGGTACTCGGCGGCTTCCGCGACCTCGGCGGCCGGTCGGAGTGGACCCGTGACGCCGTGCCGAGCGGACCGATCCAGCAGTCGCTGGAGATATTCCTGCGCGACGGCCTCGGGGTCCGTGCGCCCATCACGCACCGCTGGGCGGGTGCGATCGGCTTCACCCGCGACAAGCTGCCGGTCATCTGGCGTGGCGCCGGCGGGTGGGCGTTCGGCGGCTACAGCGGCACCGGGAACGTCCTGGGTGCGGTGTGCGGACGCGCCGTGGCGCAGTGGGTGGTCACGGGACACAGCCTGCTCGACGGCATCGTGTCCGTCACCAGGCCATCCGCCTGACCTCGCTACGCTCGATATTCACCAGCTGCCGTCAGGAGTCTGTTCACGAATGGGTCTGCAAGTCGGAATTGTCGGCCTGCCCAACGTCGGGAAATCGACGCTGTTCAACGCCGTGAGCGCGGCAGGCGCCGAGGCGGCGAACTATCCGTTCGCGACGATCGAGCCGAACGTGGGGGTCGTCGCCCTTCCGGATGCGCGGCTGGAGCGGCTGTCGGAGCTCGCGGCATCGGCGCGAACGGTCCCGACCAGCGTCGAGTTCCTCGACATCGCCGGCCTGGTGAAGGGCGCGAGCCAGGGTGAGGGGCTGGGCAACCAGTTCCTGTCACACATCCGCGAGGTCGACGCGATCGTGCACGTCGTTCGCTGTTTCGAAAACGACGACATCGTCCACGTCGACGGCTCGGTTGACCCGGTCCGGGACGTCGAGGTGATCGACACGGAACTGCTGCTCAAGGACCTGGAGACCGTCGCGAAGAGGGCCGTGTCCGCGGCGCGGTCCGCACGCACCGGCGACAAGGCCGCCAGGCGTGAGGCGGAGATGATCGAGCGCCTGGAGGCTCATCTTGGGTCCGGACAGGCGGCGAGGACGCTCGCCGCCGACCAGGACACCGCAGCGGTGTGCCGGGCTTTGGGCTTGTTGACCGCCAGGCCGGTGGTGTACGCCGCGAACGTGGCCGAGTCGGATCTCGGCGAACCCGACAACCACCACGTCGAGGCGCTACGAGCGCTTGCCGACAAAGAGGATGCCGAAGTCATCGTCGTCTGTGCCGAGGCCGAAGCACAGATCGCGGAGCTGGACCCGTCTGAGCGCGGGGAGTTCCTGGCCGACCTCGGGCTCGAGCAGTCGGGACTGGACCAGCTGGTCACGGCGGCCTATCGCCTGCTGGGGCTGGTCACCTACTTCACCGCGGGCCCGAAAGAGGCGCGGGCCTGGACCGTCCGTGCAGGCACCAAAGCGCCGCGGGCCGCCGGGGAGATCCACTCCGACATCGAGCGCGGCTTCATCCGGGCAGAGGTGATCTCCTACAGCGACTACGACGCGCTCGGCAGCGAGCAGGCCGTCAAGGACGCCGGCCGGATGCGCGTCGAGGGCAAGGACTACGTCGTCAGCGACGGCGACGTCATCCACTTTCGCTTCAACGTCTGAGTCCCCGACCCGCTGGGTACCAGGCTCCGGATGGTGACACCGGGATCACGCACACGGTTGTTCGACCGCTACGAACTGCTCGAGCCGCTGGGACGAGGTGGCATGGGGGTCGTGTGGCTTGCCGACGACACCGTCTTGCAGCGCAAGGTGGCGATGAAGGAAGTCAACGTCCCGGCCGACCTGGATCCCGACGAGGCCGAAGCCATGCGCGCGCGGGTCATGCGCGAAGCCCGTGCGGCGGGCCGGCTGAACCACCCCAACGTCACGACCATCTACGACGTCGTCCGCGACGACAGCCGAACTCTCATCGTCATGGAGTACGTCGACGCCCCCACGCTCACCGAGGTCGTCACGCGCGAAGGTCCGCTGCCCGCTGCGAGTGCCGCGCGCATCGGGCTGGCCCTGCTGAGCGCGCTGGAGGCGGCGCACGCGCAGGGCATCGTCCATCGCGACCTCAAGCCCGGCAACGTGATGGTCCCGGCCGCCGGCAACGTCAAGTTGGCCGATTTCGGCGTGGCAGCGGTCCAGGGCGACCCGAAGATCACGATGACGGGTCTAATCGTCGGCTCCCCCTCCTTCATGTCGCCCGAGCAGGCGCAGGAGCGCCACGCGACGGCGGCCACCGACCTGTGGGGGCTCGGGGCCACGCTGTACTACGCAGTCGAAGGGGTGCCGCCGTTCGACCGCGGTGCGGCCATTCCGACGCTCACGGCGGTGGCGCGCGAGCCACCGCGGATGGTCAGTCGTGGCACCGCCCTGGAACCGCTGCTGCTGCGGCTGCTGCAGAAGGATCCGGCAGACCGTCCAACGCTGGGCGAGGTGCGTGCGGAGCTGGTGACAGCCGTTGACGCTGGAACGCCTACCGTGGACGCCGGTGTGGCAACCGTCGCGGGGACGCCGACGCTCGTCGAGGGTGACCACCCTGAGACCGACGACGGCGACGAGCCGTGGGTCGACGAGGACGAACACTGGGTCACCGAGACGGCGCGGCGGCGACGCGGCGCCTGGCCGGTGCTGCTCGTGGCCGCTGCGCTGCTCGTGGTCGCGTGGTTCGTGCTCCCCCGGTTCCTGGGGGGCGGCGAAACGCCAAACGACAGGCAGGACACGACGGAGCAGAATGACCGCGACAAGCAGCGGGACACGACAGAGCTGGAGGACCGCGACAGCCAGCCTGAAGAATCGGCGGCCGACGAGGAGCAGCCGCGGCAAGGCGGCGAGGTCGAGGTGCCGGCGGACTGGGTCGGCCACGACGTCGCAGACACCGGATCGACCGTCGCATATCCCGCCGAGTGGTCCGTGCAACAGCGCGACGACACCACGGCGGACATCAGGGATCCACAAGGCGGGCGTTACCTGCGAGTGCAGTACACCGACTCCCCCAAGGACGACGCGGTCGCGGACTGGGAGCAGCAGTCGCAGTCGTTCGGCACCCGTCACGACGACTACACCGAGATCGCCATCGAACCGTTCGACTATCCCGGAGCGGACACCTCGGCGCTGTGGGAGTACACGTACTCCGACGGCGGTGCGCAGCTGCACGCATACAACCTCGCGATTGTCATCGGTGGGCGCGGCTACGCCCTGAACTTTCAGACCCGCGAGAACCGGTGGGAGGAATCCCAGGACCTGTGGCAGCAGTTCGTGGCGGGGTTCGACCCGGCGCTGTGAGTCAGCGTCCTTGGCGGCTGGAACAGGCGACCGCTATCCTCGCGCAACCACCTTGAGGGCGATTAGCTCAGGGGGAGAGCGCTTCCTTGACACGGAAGAGGTCAGAGGTTCAAATCCTCTATCGCCCACACGGCTCGCTGCTCGCCGGGCGTTGCCCGCGAGCGCATCCGGCCCCTCCTGGACGGGCGCTGTGGGTATAGTCCGCCGCGGTCGGAACGAGCGGGCACGCGAGGTGCCCACAACAAGGAGCGGCAGCCGTGCCACGAGCCTCACGTGATGCGTCACCGGAGGGCGCCGTCCGTAATTACCTGAGCGCGCTGCGGGACCCGGACTCGCTGCGCGACGAGAAGGCCGTGCAGGCGCTGCGGGCGAAGCTGGACAAGGCGACGGATCCGGTGGAACGACTGAGACTGCGCTCGGATCTGGAACGCGCGGAGGCCGTCGACGTCGCCGGATTCGAGCGCGAGTTCGTCAGGAACGCCAGGTCCTTCTCACGGGAGACGGGCATCAGCGGCCAGGTGCTCCTGGCCGAAGGGGTGCCGCGGAGCGTGCTGCGCAAAGCGGGTCTGCTGGGATCGGATCGGAGCGGCGGCAGTCGCGCGCGACGCACACGCGTGAACGCCGAGAGCATTCGTGCGGCATACCCCCGCAAGGGAACGAAGTTCACGATCGCGGAGCTCGCTCAGGCGAGCGGCGCGAGCACGGGTGCCGTCCGAAAGGTCGTGACCGAGGACGTCAATGCAGGCGTAGTCGTCAATGCCGGCGTCCTGGAGAGCACCGGCGGCCCGGGTCGGGCACCGACCGCCTACAAGCGGGTGTAGCCGTCGCCGTGAAGGCTGGAGCCCCACCTACGTCCGTTCCAGTTCGGCCTGGTGTTCCACACAGAACCGCGCGGCCGGAACCGCGTCCAGCCGCTCGTCGCCGATCGGCTTGCCGCACATTTCACACGAGCCGTACGTGCCCGCTTCGATACGGGCAAAGGCGGCATCGACCGCGTCGAGTTCGCCGCGCACCGACTCGATGATCGATAGATCCTTCTCGCGCTCGAATGTCTCCGTGCCAATGTCGGCCTGGTGCTCGTCGTAGGTCGACAGCTCGGACAACGAGTCCTTCTGCGCCTCTGTGTCCGTCTCCAGGCTCGCCAGCGACTCGCTGAGCCGCAGGCGTTCCTCCTCCAGACGTTGCCGCGCCGCGTCGGCGTTCATGATCGACTGTCCTCCTCGTCCCGCGGCTCGGGATTGGCGGAGCGGGCCAGTTCCTCGGGCGACACGTCGGGTAGCGACTTGGGTTCCGGGTCCGCGGCCTGGTCGAGAGCCGGATCGTTCCCGCCTGCGTCCTGAGGGTCTGCGCGGTCCGCCACACCCCGCTCCTCCGCGCGCGTGGGAACCTGCACGGCTTCATGCGGCGGGTCCCACGGGACGTTCTCCTCGAGCGACTCCTGCATGTCGGTGACCAGGTCGTCGGGGGTCTCCACCGGGTTGAACGAGCTCCCGGTCGCGTCGCGATGCGCCGTCGGAGCAGATGGTGACTCGGTCGCATCGCCAGACTCTCGCAGGTTGCCGTCGACGGTCAGTTCGCTGCGTACCACGTCCGCATGCTGCTCCGCGATCGCCGCGGCGGCAGACACCTCCTCGAACGTTGCGACGCTGCCACGCAAGACGACGGCATCCTCGATCGCTGCGACATGGATGTTGTGCGCGTCCACGGTGTCCGCGGCCTGCAGGGCTTCGCGGACGATGTCGGTTTGGTCTGGGTCGAAAGCCATGGGCGGGACCTACCCGCAGAGCCTGAGGGGAATGCACGCCGGCAGCGATCTCTCGGGACAGGTTTGGGCTGCCCCCTATGTCGGAAATGCTTGGCTCGTCAATCTCGTGCTGCTCGGCCATGACCCCGTCGATGCGCTTCATCACATCCTCGGAGGCCCATTGTCGACCGGAGCCACACCCCGCCGCCGCGTCGAGCGCGCCATGGCGTTGAACAACGGTAAGCCGCTTGACCAGTTCTCCGCCCAGCGTCACTGCAGTGCACCTGGCTGCACGGCACGCCTGTCGCGCTACAACCCCAACCCCACATGCGCCGCACACGGTGGATGGGCTGAACACAAACAACCCCGTCGTCGGCGCGGCCACGCCGGCGCCCCCGGCGTCTGAGCACCCACCACCGGAATCACTCTATGGGTGATATGGGTGATCCGGTCGAGGCGTGCGTGGTCGGAGGCGGACCCGCCGGGTTGGCTGCCGCGACATGGCTCGGCCGCTATCGCCGCGCCACGGTGGTGCTTGACTCGCAGGAGCATCGCAACCGCTGGGTCGAGGCTGCACACGGTTATCTGGGCAGCGACCCCGTCTCCCCCACTGCACTGCTCGACCGCGCGCGTCGCGATCTCGCCCGGTACGAATCGATCGAGCTGCGGTACGCGACCGCCACGTCGGCACAGTGCTCAGTTGACGGCCTGTTCTCGATCCGGACCGCGGACGGTCGGGAGATCCATGCGCAGCGCCTCGTGCTTGCCACCGGGGTTCGCGACGAATTCCCGGACGTCGAGAACTTCTTCGACCACTACGGGAAGTCGGTCTTCCACTGCCCCAGCTGCGACGGCTTCGAGGCGCGCAACAAGGCGGTCGTCGTGTTCGGGTGGAGCGCGCAGGTGGCGAGCTTCTCGCGCGGGCTGCTGGACTGGGCGGCCTCGGTGACGGTCGTCACCGACGACCATCCGTTCGAAGGTGAGTCGGACCATCGTGCCGAGCTGCAGCGCCTCGGCGTGCACGTCGTCGAGGACGCGGTCGACGAGCTGTGCGGCAGTGGCGGGATCCTGGAGTCGGTGCGGCTGCGAACCGGCGGGATCATCCCCTGTGCCCGCGCCTTCTTCTCCATCGCACACCATCAGCGCACAGCTCTGGCCGAACAGCTCGGCTGCGAGCTGACGGAGGAAGGCGCCATCGCTGTCGACCACGAAGGGCGGACCAGCGTCGCAGGCGTTTACGCGGCCGGTGATGTCACACCTGGGACGCAGTACATCCAGGTGGCCGCAGCCAATGGTGCGCAAGCCGGCACTGCTTGTGCGTTGTCGCTGCGCGACGAACCCCTCGGACGTCCGGATGACGACCACGATCGCCCCGAGGAGCAGCCAGTCGTCGGGGGGGAACAGCGCGACGGGCCGAACCTGGCGTAACCCGCCACATGGGCCATCGCGTCGAGTGCAGGGTTGTGCAGCCACGATGCCGATAGTGTGGTGGAACTTCGCGCCGGGTTGCGGCCACCCTTCCTCAACCGCGGATGAGAACACCCGCTCGGGGGCCGCGCGAACCTACTCGACGGTTCTGCTCAAGGGCCACGACTACCCTGGCCTGACCGCACCCCACACGTTCCCTGCCACAACCCACGGAGTTTCCGACAGATGTCTCTCTCGATGCGCCGAGACCTGCGCAACATCGCCATCGTCGCGCACGTCGACCACGGCAAGACGACGCTGGTCGACGCGATGCTGTGGCAGTCCGGCGCGTTCCGCGAACACCAGGACGTCAACGAACGTGTCATGGACTCGATGGACCTGGAACGTGAGAAGGGCATCACGATCCTGGCGAAGAACACCGCCGTACGCTACGGGGAAACGACGATCAACATCATCGACACACCGGGCCACGCCGACTTCGGCGGTGAGGTCGAACGGGGCCTCGCGATGGTCGACGGCGTGGTCCTGCTCGTCGACGCCAGTGAGGGTCCGCTTCCCCAGACACGCTTCGTGTTGCGCAAGGCGCTGGCCGCGAAGATGCCCGTGGTCCTGGTCATAAACAAGGTCGACCGACCGGACGCGCGGATCGCGGAGGTCGTCGACGATTCGTACGAGTTGTTCCTGGACCTCGACGCGACCGAAGAGCAGATCGACTTCCCGATCGTCTACTGCCACGCCAAGGCCGGCCGTGCGTCCCTTCAGCGACCTGCCGACGGATCCACCCCGGACTCGCCGGACCTCAAGCAGCTGTTCGACGTGCTGCTGTCGACGATCCCGGCGCCGACGTACGAGGAGGGTGCCCCTCTCCAGGCCCATGTGACGAATCTCGACGCCTCGCCGTATGTCGGCCGGCTCGCGCTGTGCCGCATCCACAACGGCATTCTCCACAAGGGACAGCAAGTCGCCTGGTGCAAGACCGACGGCAGCGTCGAACGCGTCAAACTGACGGAGCTGTACGGCACCAGGGCGCTTGACCGCGTCCCGATCGAGGACGCCGGCCCGGGTGACATCGTCGCCATCGCCGGTATTCCCGAGATCACGATCGGTGAGACGATCGCGGACCCGGAGGACCCTCGGCCGCTGCCGGTCATCACCATCGACGAGCCGAGCCTGTCGATGACGGTGGGCACGAACACGTCACCCCTGGCCGGCCGCAGCGGCAACAGGTTGACCGCCCGGCTGCTGAAGAACCGGCTCGACGCCGAACTCGTCGGCAACGTGTCGATCAGAGTCCTACCCACCGAGCGTCCCGACACCTGGGAGGTGCAGGGCCGCGGCGAACTGCAGCTGGCCATCCTGGTCGAGATCATGCGCCGAGAAGGATTCGAACTGACAGTCGGCAAGCCACAGGTCGTGACGCGGCAGGTCCACGGCAAGATCCATGAGCCAATGGAACGGTTGACCATCGATGCGCCGACGGACTACCAAGGTGTGCTCATTCAGCTGCTGGCGTTGCGCAAGGGCAGGCTGGAGCAGATGGTCGACCACGGCACCGGGTGGATCCGGATGGAGTACATCGTGCCGGCGCGGGGCCTGATCGGCTTCCGAACGGAGTTCCTCACCGAGACGCGTGGCACCGGGCTGCTGCACCACGTGCACGAGCGCTACGAGCCGTGGCACGGCGAGTTGCGGACCAGGCCAACCGGTTCGCTCGTCGCCGACCGCACGGGGAACACCACCGGGTTCGCGCTGGCCAACCTGCAGGAGCGGGGGACGCTCTTCGTCGGGCCGGGGACCGAGGTCTACGAGGGCATGATCGTCGGCGAGAACTCCCGCTCCGAGGACATGGACGTCAATCCGACGAAGGAAAAGAAGCTGACGAACATGCGGTCCTCGACAGGCGACGTGCTGATTCCCCTGATCCCCCACAGGCAACTGTCCCTGGAGCAGGCCCTGGAGTTCTGCCGCTCGGACGAGGGCGTGGAGGTCACGCCGGCGACGGTGCGCTTGCGGAAGGTCGTCCTGGACCACAAGGAACGCGCCCGCGCGACGTCCCGCGCGAAGCAAGCGGGATAGACCGGGCCGTCAGCGACGGTCGTTGGCCGAAAGGTCGTCGGCATCGACCGGATGGATGTAGGCCAGATCCAGCCACAGCCACAGCATCTTCGACAGCGGGTAGAAGGCGATCGGGAGACCAATCATCAGGATGACCCCGGCGGCCCCAAGCCGCGTCCACGGGACGTCGGGATACGTGACGAGGATCCCGCCAACGAACAGCAGCCCGAACAGTGCCTCTGCGACGGCGATGTTGGCAATCATCGCGCCGACCCAGTACCCCTCTTCCCGCTCGAACGAAAAGTTGCAGCCCGGACACCGATTTCGCAGCCCGAACCAGCCGTCGAAGATGGGTTTCGCTCCGCAGATGGGGCACCGCCGGCGCAGCGCGCGCCTGAGCATCGTCCCTCTGGTTTCGCCCACGCCCCTAGGCTGCCACGTCGGCGGCATCGGAACTCATCCACGTCGTCTTGTCGTCGGCCGCCGCCGAAGGGATCAATGAATGCGCCGCCTGGGATGCCTGGTTGTCGTGCTGCTCGTGCTGGGCGTCGGCTTCTACGTGGCCGATGCCGCGGCGACGACGTACGGCGAAGAACGGACCGAGCAGCGGCTGGCTCGTGCCTACGACACCGAAGCTGACGTCGACTTCGACGGTTGGCCGGTGAGCGCACGCGTCCTGTTGACAGGATCGATCCCACGCGCGGACATCTCCGCCGTGGAGGTTCCGCTGGACAACGGCGCGACCATCGACGACCTGCGAGTGACCCTCACCGACGTGAGCGTGCGGTTGGACGATCTGCGTTCCGGGCGCGGACGGCGCCTGCCTCCTGCCGCGGAAGGGACGTTCAGGGCGACGCTGGGTGAACGGTCGGTTGCCGCTCTCCTCGGAATGCCGGCGGACCTCGTCACGGTGACACTGGAACGTGACGTCGTCGAGATCGCCGCCGGCGAGTTCACCGTCACCGCCGACGTCGAGGCCCGCGACGGAGATGTCGTCGTCGCGGTGCAGGGGCCCCTGGCGGCGCTCGTCGGCGGCTCGTCGTTCCCCATCGACTTGAGCAGCCAGCCGGGATCACCCGCCGCGGAGGAGATCATCATCCGTGACGGCAGGATGGTCGTCCGGGGGACGCTGGAGGACGTCCGACGATGACGCGCGGTGTGACCTGCTGCCGCAGGTTGCGCACATGTGTCCGCGGGTAACTCGACGTGGCACCCACCTTGCGAGGAGGAGCCATGCGCAGCCAGCTTCGAGTCGTCCTGCTCGGCCTATGTGTCGTGCTGCTCGCGGGCTGTGACAGGGCCGGCGACGGGGAGGCCGGCGACGCCACCGAGACCGCAACCGCACCGGCAACCGACGCCGGTGACGCCGGTAGCGCAACCGCCGATCCGGAGGCCCTCCACCGCGTCGCCGACGCAGCCGAGGCCACCGCAGAGGAAGGCACCGTCCGCTTCGAGATCACCATGGAAACCCGGGGCACGGGCGGCCAGGACGGGACGCAGTCCGTGGGCGCCGACGGCGAGGAGGACTTCGTCGCGCAGCAGCGCAGGTTGACCTTCCACGCCCCTGGCGGCAACGTCGAGTCGCTGGTCGACGCGACGGACATCTACATCCAGATCCCGGGCACGGAGGACGAAACCTGGGCACGGCTCGAGCTCGACGCTCTGGTCGCCGGTGACACGGGCTTCGGCGGTCCCGGGGGTCTGCCGTTCCGCAGTTCGCAGGACAATCTGCGCCTGCTCCAGGACGCTGTTACACGGGCGACCCACGGTGACGAGGAAGAGGTGCGCGGCGAATTGACGACGCGATACGACCTGACCGTCGACCT
>WHTG01000104.1 GCA_009377835.1 Nitriliruptorales bacterium | reverse complement strand
CGATACGCACGATGTCCGCGCGCGGCTGATCACTGAGATCGGCAAGAAGGTCTGCGCGGGAAACACCATTGGTGACGAGCGGCAACAGTCGCCGACGGACGACGTCCGCTACGTCGTCCTCGAGGCGAAGCGTGGTTATCGACGTTGACAGTGTGAGGTCGTCACCAACGTCGACGATATCGAGGCCGGGCGCCAGGCGTAGGACTCGCCGACCCCCGTCTGGCGCTTGTGTCCGTGCGTGGGAACATTCCGGCGATAGCAGGACGCGGTTCAGCGGGGACGTTCGTACGGGATCCCGTCGGCGGCAGGAGGGATGGCACGGCCGATCGCGCCGGCGAGGACGATGATCGTGACGACGTAGGGCAGTACCTGGAGGAACTGGCTGGGAAAAGGAAACCCGCCGACCGCGACGTTCAGGAACTGAATGCGGCTGCCCAGGGCTTCGGCAAAGCCGAACAGCATCGCGCCGCCGAACGCACTCCACGGGCGCCACTTGCCGAAGATCAACGCCGCCAGCGCGATGAACCCCTTGCCGTTGGTCATGCCGTTGTCGAACCCCCCGACCGTCTCCAACGTGAACCACGCGCCGGCGAGTCCCGCGATGAGGCCGCCGACGATGACCGCCTGGTAACGGGTCTTGATGACATCGATGCCGAGCGTGTCGGCGGCGTGGGGATTCTCCCCCACCGACCGCACCCGCAGCCCCCACGTCGTTCGGAAGAGCACCACCTTCGTGACGACGAAGACGATGAACATCATGAAGAAGATCGGCTTGCCGCTGAACAGCACGCTGCCGACCAGCGGGATGTCCGACAGCACCGGCAGCGTGACCTTCGGCAGGGTCACCGCAGAACTCACCCCAGACGGCAGCAGGACCTCACGACGCAGGAACGCAGTCAGGCCGAAGGCGAGCAGGTTGATGGCGACGCCCGAGACGATCTGGTCGGTTCGGAAGGTCACCGACAGGACCGCGTGCAGCAATCCCATGAGCCCGCCCACGAAGATCGCGATGACCACCGCCGCCCACAGCCATCCGCCGCCGTTGCCGCCGCTCATGACGGCATACGTCACGAAGCTGACACCTGCCGCCGCCAGCATCATTCCTTCGATGCCGATGTTCACGACACCGGAGCGTTCACACCACAGCCCTGCCAGGGCCCCCAGGGCGATCGGCGTACCAAGCCGTAGCGACTCCACGAACAGCGGCAGCAGGTTCGTCTGATTCGTCGCTGACAGCGCGATGGCGCATACGAGCACCAGCGGTACGAACAGCACGCTCGCGACAGCCAGCGCGACGCCCGCGTACCGGCCGGTCCATCGGTCCAGCAGCGCGACCATGGCCGCGACGACGAACAGAATCCCGATGCCCAGCACGGTGTTCGGCGGGTCCAACGCAGCCTTTGGCGCCGCGTCGCCAAGGCCGAACACCAGCGTGATGTCGTCACCGGGCAACGCGCCGGCGACACTGGCGATCAGTGTCACGCCGAGAACGCCGAACAACACACCCAGCGTCTGCAGCCGTGACAGCCTCGTCAGGCCGCGCTCACGGCTGATGGCGCGGGAGACCTCGGCGTCTGGTGTGGTGGTCTCCACCCGGTCGGGAGGCGTGGTGGTCGCCATCTACGCCCCCCAGCCCTTGGCGAAAGCGCCGTCCTGGGTGACGTCGATGTCCCGCGGCCGCCGGACCCTGAACACCCATCGCACGATCGCGTCCGCGGCGACGAAAAGGATGACCAGCGCCTGGACGACGAACACCAGGTCGCTGGACACGCCCGCCTGCAACTGCATCGTCCCCGCACCGGTGAGCAGCGCGCCCCACAGGACCGCCGCGGGAATGACAGCAAATGGATTGGCGCGGGCGAGCAACGCGATGGCGATGCTGTCGAAGCCGACGTTGCGGAACTGTCCCGCCGTCAGGTACCCCGTCGTCCCGCCGGCAACCTCAGCCGCACCCGCGATGCCTGCCAGGGCCCCCGAGAGCGCAAGGACGAGGATGATCGTGCGGCTGACGCTCATGCCCGCATACGTCGCGGCGTGGGGGTTGGCGCCGACGGTGCGGATCTCGAATCCCACGGTGGTGCGCTGCAGGACGAACCAGACCACCACGCACAGCAACACCGCGAGGATGAACCCGACATGCAAGGGCGTCCCCGGAATCAGCTTCGGCAAGCGTGCGGCAGCGTCGATCGGCGTGGTGTGCGGGACGGAGGCGGTGACATCGAGCAGAATCCGCGGCCTGCGGGAGTTGATGAGCCACTCCGCCATGCGCGCCGCAATCGCGTTGAGCATGATCGTCACGATCACCTCGTGGGCGCCGGTGCGCGCCTTCAGAACGCCCGGGATGCCGCCGTACAGCAGCCCCCCGACGAGGCCGGCAAGCAGCACCATCGGGATCGCGATCACTGATGGCACACCGGCGACCCAGCCCCACGTCCCGACCCAGGCGGCGGCGAGCGCACCCATGAGGAGTTGCCCCTGTGCCCCGATGTTGAACAGCCCCGCCTTGAAACCGAACGCGACCGCCAGAGACGCGATGATGAACGGCGTCGACCGCGCCATGGTCTTGGCGACGGCCGCACCGGATCCGAACGAGCCACGGAACAGTGCGGCGTACGCGTCGATCGGATTCGACCCCGCCGCCAGGATCACGACGCTGCCCACGACGACGGCCGTCAAGACCGCGTAGATCGGTACCGTCACGGGCGCGAGCCGGAAGTACGTCTCGATCGCGCGCCGCACCCCGTCACCCGAACGGTTCGCGGACCGGCTCACGTCGGAGCCGCCGGCGCCTGCTCACCGGCGCCGGCCATGAGCAGCCCGCAGCCCTCGCGTGTGGCCTCCGGCCGCGGAACCACCGCTGCGACGCGTCCGCGGTAGATGACGGCAATGCGGTCCGACAGCGCCAGGATCTCGTCCAACTCGGCGGACACGAGGAGCACAGCCGCTCCGCCGTCACGCAACTGGATGATCTGTGTGTGGATGAACTCGACGGACCCGACGTCCAGACCTCGGGTCGGCTGCGCGACGACCAACAGCTTCACGTCACCGGATAGTTCACGCGCGACGACGACCTTCTGCTGGTTGCCACCTGAGAGCGACCCGGCAGGCGTGTCGACGCTGGGCGTCCGAATGTCGAATTCCTTCACGCCCCGCTGCGCGTTGTCACGGATGAAGGCTCGCTCGAACACCAGACGGCGTGAGAACGGCCGCCGGTTGTAGCGGTTGAGCATCAAGTTGTCAGCGACGGAGAACGTGCCTACCAGCCCGTGCTTGGCACGATCCTCGGGGACGTGCCCGACCCCCAGTTGGGTGACACGGCGGGGACTCCACCCTCCGATGTCGTGTCCCTCGATCTGGATGTGTCCGCGCACCGGCGGCCGCATACCGGCGACCGCTTCCACCAGCTCCCGCTGGCCGTTGCCCTCGACACCGGCGACCCCCAGGATCTCGCCGGCACGCACCTCGAGGTGGACACCGTCGACGGTCGGCACGCCGCGGTCGTCCGCCACATGGAGCTCGCGCACCGACAGAATGACGTGACCGGGATGCGCCGGGCCCTTGGGCACCTCGAACACGACATCGCGACCGACCATCAGCGACGCGAGGCTCTCCTCCGTCGCCGTCTTCGGGTCCGCCGTCCCGACGACCTTTCCGCCGCGCAGGACCGTCACGGTGTCAGCGACGGCCAGGACCTCGCGCAGCTTGTGCGTGATGAACACGACCGACTTGCCCGCCTCCACGAGGCTGCGCACGACACCGAAGAAATGGTCAACCTCGGCCGGCGTCAGCACCGCCGTAGGCTCGTCCAGGATCAGGATGTCGGCGTTGCGGTACAGCGCCTTGATCAGTTCGACCCGCTGCTGGGCGCCGACCGACAGCTCCTCGACCCTGGCGTCCGGGTCGACCGCCAGCCCGTACTCCTTGGACAGCGCCGCCACCTCGCGGCGCGCGCGGGCAAGATCCAGAAATGGGCCCTTGCGGATTTCGTGGCCGAGCACGACGTTCTCGGCGACTGTCAGCACGGGCACCAGCTGGAAGTGCTGGTGCACCATGCCGATGCCTGCGCGGATCGCGTCCGCGGAGGACGTGAACACAACGCGCTTTCCGTTGACGAGCAGTTCACCCTCATCGGGGTGGTACAGGCCGTAGACGACGTTCATCAACGTCGACTTGCCCGCACCGTTCTCCCCGAGGAGGCAGACGATCTCGCCCTTGTGGACGACGAGGCCGACCTTGTCGTTGGCCAGGACCCCGGGGAAGCGCTTGCTGATTCCCCGGGCCTCGAGGACTCGCGGTGCGTCAGTCGCCTCGCTCATCGTCGGGGGTGGCCGGCCGCCGAGTTACTTCGGCAGACCGGTCACCGGATCGAGCCCGGTGTCGATGCTCTCGTCGGCCAGGCCCTGCCGGATCTCTTCGAGCTTCGACGCGACGTCCTCCGGGATGTCCGCGTCGTGGAACGGCGCGTACGTTATGCCCTCGTTGGCGGCGTCGAGCGTGAAGATACCCGGCTCGAACCGGTCCTGGATCGTTGCCGCGATGTTCTCGAAGACACCCAGGTCCACACGCTTCACCGCCGAGGTGGCGAGCTTGTCAACGCCCTGCGCCTCGCCCCCCTGGAAGGTGGTGAAGTACTCGTCCTGGTCGACACCGATGCCCCACGCACCGGATTCGACGGCGGCCTGGACACCGCCCGAACCTGTCTGTCCGCCGGCGCCGAAGATGACATCCGCGCCCTCGCCGAGCATCTGCTCGGCGTCCGAGCGGCCCTTCGCCTTGTCCGTGAAGGACTCGTTGTATGTCTTCAAGACGTTGACGTCCTCCCCGTTCTCCTCGGCGATGTGCTTGGCCCCCATCTCGTAGCCGTTGACCAGGCGGACAACCGGTGGGACGTCCTCGCGCCCGCCGACGACACCGACCGTGCCGGACTCGGTGAGCAGACCCGCCATGGCGCCCGCCAGGAACCCGCCCTGGTCCTCGCGGAAGAGGACGCCGGCGTAGTTGTCTCCATAGTCCTCCTGGAACTGGTCGACGCCGATGAAGTTGACATCGGGGTTGTCGCCTGCGAACTCCTTCGTCGCGTCTGCCAGGAGGAATCCGACGGTCACCACGACGTTCGGGTCATCCTCGAGCGCCGTGTTCAGGTTGTTCTCGTAGTCCGCCTCGTTCGCGGTCTCGATGTAGTCGGTGTCGATGCCGAAGCAGTCCGCGGCCGCCTGCATGCCCTCGTTCGCGTACTGGTTGAAGGTGCCGTCGTCGACGCTGCCGATGTCGGTTACGAGGCGAACGCTGAAGTCGTCCGGAGCTTCGACGTCGGCGTACTCCTCCTCGCACACCTGGTCGAGCGGGATGATGCTGTCGGAGGACTCGGTCGCACCCGCTGAGGTGGGCTCTTCCGTGGTCGTGGTGTCCGTGGTCTCACCAGATGGCTCGGTTGCGTCACCGTCACCGGACGCCTCTGGATCGTTTCCACACGCAGCGAGGAGCAGAAGCATTGCAAGGGCTGCGCACACAAGCGTCAGCCGGCGCGGAACACGCATGAAGTGACCTCCGATGAACGGCGTGGGTGGGCGTGCGAGCGGCATGTGGCACCCCCGACCGGCGCCTTGGCGTGGCAGCAGTGTAGCCAGCGCATTCGTTCGCCGCCCGTCAACTCACGGAGGTTCTACCCGACCCCGCGGCACCGGTGGTTAGGATCGGGTGGTGGAGAACGTCAGGGTTGTCAGGCACCCACTTGCGGCGCACCTGCTGACGGAGTTGCGGGACGTCGGTACCGAACCGGAGCGTTTCCGGCATCTCGCCCGACGTCTGAGCACGGTGCTGGTGCTGGAGGCGACTCGGGACCTGGCAACGACCACCGAGCCGGTGCAGACGCCGCTGGTGCAGTCCCAGGGACGGCGCCTGGACCGGCCCGTCGTGGCGGTACCGATCCTGCGTGCCGGGCTCGGGCTGCTGGAGACGGTCACAGACCTGCTGCCGGATGTGCGGGTGGGTTACGCGGGCCTGGAGCGTGACGAGGAGACGCTGCAACCGACCTCCTACTACCTGAAGGTGCCGGAGTTGCGCGACACCAGCGTCCTGCTGCTGGACCCGATGCTCGCGACCGGCGGGTCGGCGACGTTCGCCGTCGGATTGCTCAAGGAGCACGGCGCAACCGACATCCAGCTGCTGTGCGTGGTCGCCGCGCCGGAAGGGATCAGGCGCTTGACGACCGACCACGCTGACATCCGGGTGGTCACCGCCGCGGTCGACGACGGACTCAACGACGTGGGCTACATCGTTCCAGGCCTCGGCGACTTCGGCGACCGGCTGTTCGGCACCTCCTAGCGGGCGTCCGGCAACCGCGTCATAGCGTCCAGCACGTGGAGCAAGCGGGCGTTGTGCCGATCGAACCCCATTCAGTCGGTGTCCGCGACCAGACGCCGGTAGCGGCCGCCGTAGTACAGGAGCGGGTCGGCATCACTGCGAAGGACTCCCAGGTCCACGACCTCGCCGAGGAAGATGGAATGGTCGCCGCCCTCGTGGCGCTCCGTCACGCGGCAGTCCACGTACGCCACCCCGTCGCAGATCAGAGGGTTGCCGGTGAGTGGCGCCGGGTCCCAGTCCACGCCCTCGAACTGGTCCTGTCCCCTGGGCCGCCGCGAGGACGCGAACCACGCGGACAGCTCCTCCTGTTCGGACGCGAGGATCGTGACGGCGAAACCCTGCGCGACCGGAAGGAGGCCGTGCATGCCTGCATCCCGGTCCACGCAGACCAGCACCAAGAGGGGGTCAAGTGACACGGATGCGAAGGCGTTCGCCGTCATCGCGTGCAGTTCGCCGTCCACGTTCGTCGTCACCACGGTGACACCGGTCGCGAACATCCCGACGGTCCGCCGGAACTCCTCGGCGCTGATGTCGCGCGTCATCCCCCGGCTCCGAGGGTCACGACGCACGAAGGCCGGCGAACAGATCGTCCTCGACCCCGTCGGCGGGAACGTCGCTGCGGTGGCGGATGAACCATTCGGTGCCGAAGGCCTGGTCGCTGAATTCCTCGGGGATGTTGAGGAAGTAGGAGGAAGGGTCGAGTTGGGAGCGATGATTGTGCAGGGCGCCGAGTTTGCGGTCGATTACCGACCGGACGTCCACGACCGCGTCCACCTCCTCGTCGGAAACGCCCATCGTCACGTCCTCGACCCGGTCGACCACGGGAAACGGGGCCGGGAGCCCCTGCGCGGTCAACAGCGTGACGGCGCGGAAGATCGCGGACTTGGGCAGTGTCGCCATGTAGACCTTCTTCACCCGCCAGGACGGTCCGGTTTCCGGATACAGGGCCGGAACCGCGCAAGCCTCAGCGGCGAGAAGTCCGACGCGGTGCGTCTGGATGTGGTCGGGATGTCCATAGCCGCCGAAGGCGTCGTAGGCCACGAGAACGTCAGGTTGGAACTGGCGGATCTCGGCGACGAGGCGCCCGATGGCGTCGTCCAGCGACGCCTGCCAGAACGATGTCGGGTCCTGGTTGCCCTCCGTGCCCATCATTCCCGAGTCGACATAGCCGAGAAATCTCGGTTCACCCGCGCCGAGAACGGCCAGCGCCCCCCGTAGTTCCTCGCGGCGAACCTGGGCCAACCGCGGCCGCGTGGATTCCTCGTCCATGTTGTGTATCTCGCCGCGCTCACCGCCGGTGCACGTTACGACGGCTGTCCGGATGCCCTCGTCGGCGGCGCGGAGCAGCACGCCACCCGTTGCGATGGATTCGTCGTCGGGGTGCGCGTGTACGCACATCAGGCCCAGCGTCGTCACATCGCTCCTCCGCGTCGATCGCGCAATCTAGAGCAGTCGCACACGCCCCCCGCGGACAAACGTTCGGAGTTCCGCGCGCCGCGCGGGTAGCGTTTGCAATCATGCCCCTGGACGAAGTGATCACCGTCGACGAACCGGCCATGCTCGCCGGGGCGCTGGAGACCTTGCAAGACCTGGACCATGTCGGGGTCGACGTGGAGCGCGCCGACTGGGACCGCTACTACCGGGCCGCCGCCCTGATCCAGGTTGGGGGCGCCGGCCGTGTCGTGCTCATAGATCCACTGGCGGTCACGGACCTGCGGCCGCTCGATGCGTTCCTGCAGCCGCGCACCACCGTCTTCCACGCCGTCGAGAACGACCTCGAGCCACTCGTCTCGCTGGGCGTGAAGCCGACGGCCATGTGCGACACGGCCGTCGCGGCCGCGGTCCTGGGGCTGCCGACGGGTCTTGAGGGCCTGTTGCGCGACCTGCTCGGCGTGGAACTGGCCGGCGACAAGCCGGCGATGCAGCGCGCCGACTGGGAGGCGCGGCCGCTCACGGAGGACATGATCACCTACGCCGCCGGCGACGTGGCCGACCTGCCCCGCTTGTGGCACGTGCTGTCGCAACGGCTCACCGAACTCGACCGTCGCGAGTGGTACGAGCAGGAACTCGCCGCACTGCTGGCCCTCCCGCCGGTCGAGGATCGGCGGAAGTGGTCCCGCACCAAAGGAGCCGGCCGTCTCGATCCTGCCGCGCGAGCGCGGCTGCGTCAGGTGTGGCAGGTCCGTGAGGTGCTCGGCCGCAACACGAACACCGCTCCTGGACGCATCGCCTCCGACGCAGTCCTGGTCGACCTGGCACAGACGCCGCCCCAGACGGTGCAGGAGCTCGGCCGACGCGGCGTGCGGCGCCAGGCCACTCGCGACTTCGGACACGCCCTCATCGCGGCCCTGGCCGGAGCGGAGGACTCGCAGCCGGAGCCGAGGCAGGCTGGCCGGGCTCCCGCGGACGAGGACCGCAAGGTCGTCGAACAGCTCCGTCAGGCGCGGGCGGAGCGGGCGAAGGTGCTCGGCATCGATGCGGGCGTGCTGTGCCCCAGCCGGACGCTCTCACCGGCGGTGCTCGCCGATCCGCAGACGCCGGACGACCTGCGTGACGCCTTGGGTCTTCGCCCGTGGCAGTGGGAACAACTCGGAGCCGCGTTCTGCCGGATCATGGGTATCAGTGGCCCTGGCTGCCCCCCTCCCCCGGCCGATCCCGAACCCGACCTGACCAAGGAGGCGCAGAACTCATGACCGACGAGTTGAATCCCGACGCGCTGCACAAGGCGCTCAACGAGCTGAACGGATGGAGCGGGACGAAGGACGGCATCCACAAGACCTACCGGTTCACCGACGCCGACCTCGCCCGCGCCTTCGTCGACCGCGTCTCGACGCTGGCCGACCAGATGAACCATCACCCAGACGTCTCTGTCGACGGCGGCACGGTCGAGCTGCTTCTCGTGACCCACTCCGCGGGCGGCGTCACGCAGAAGGACCTCGATCTGGCAACGCGCATCGACACCGGCGAGGCCCACGGCGACGCGAACCCGGACAACCCCGCCGCTGGGCGCGGCGACGCCTGATTACCCGAGGTTGGCGACCGGCAGGTTCCGCAATCCCGCCGGGAGGGCGAAGTGCATCTGCTCCTCGACGACGTCGAGAACCTCTACGTCAGCGCCCCCCGGCCGCGCGCGTAGCGCCGCGATGACCTCCGTGACGAGCCGCTCGGGAGCGCTGGCCCCCGACGTCAGACCGACTGTGTGCACGTTGTCGAACCACTCGTCGCGCAGCATCGAGGCATCGTCGATCAGGTATGCGGCAGGAGCGCCGTTGTCCACGGCGACCTCGACCATTCTCCTGGAGTTCGAGGAGTGTGAGGAACCGACGACAAGGACCAGATCAGTGCGCCGGGCCAGCACCTTCGTGGCGTCCTGCCGGTTCTGCGTCGCGTAGCAGATGTCCTCGCCTCTGGGGCCGCGCGCCTGCGGGTACCGTCGCCGGATCACGTCGATGACCGTGTTCGCCTCGTCCACCGATAGCGTGGTCTGGGTGATGTAGGCGACCTTCGACGGGTCGGGCAGATCCAACGCCTCCACGTCCTCGGGCGTCTCCACCAGATGGATCGACTCGGGAGCGTGACCCGTGGTTCCGATCACCTCCTGGTGGCCGGCGTGGCCGACCAGGATGATCGACAGGCCCTTGTCGGAGTAGTCCACCGCCTCCAGGTGCACCTTCGTCACCAGCGGACACGTCGCGTCCAGCGTCCGCAGGTTCAGCGTCTGGGCGTTGCGGCGCACGACCGGGGCGACTCCGTGCGCGCTGAAGACCAGCAGGCCCCCTTCTGGCACCTCCGCCTCGTCCTCGACGAAAATCGCGCCTTTGCGCTCGAGTTCGGCCACGACGTGGACGTTGTGCACGATCGCGTGCCGGACGTACACCGGCGGGCCGTAGGCTTTCAGGGCCAGCCGGACGATGTCCACCGCCCGCTCGACACCGGCGCAGAAGCCCCGCGGCGCGGCGAGAAGGACCGTCAGCGGCTGGGGGGGCATTCGTCCAGTATGCCAGCGGGGGCTGGAGCGGCCGGAGCCTGCTCCGGTGGCATACTGCCGCGCTGGAGGACCTCGAAAGGCACCTGCATGCACGCCATCATCGGCGGCTGTGGCCGCGTCGGCGCCCAGCTCGCTGAGCGGCTCTCGACCGAGGGAACCGAAGTCGTCGTCGTGGACTCGAACCAGGACGCGTTCGACCGCCTCGGGCCGATGTTCAGCGGCGACACACTGGTCGGTGACATCACCGACCCGGATGTCCTGCGCCGTGCAGGTGTCGAACGCAGTGAGGCGTTCGCCGCGATCACATCCCAGGACAACGCCAATCTGATGGCTGTGCAGATCGCGCGCGAGATGTTCGACGTGCCCCGTACAGTCGCGCGCCTGTTCAACCCGGGCCGCGAGGAGAGCTATCGCAAGATGGGGGTCCACTATGTGTCGGGCACACGGCTGGTCGCCAAGGCGATCCTGAATGAGCTGAGGCCGGAGACGTTTCCACAGCACGTGTCGCTGGGCGAAGCGGACCTCGACATCGTCGAGATGGCTATCAAGAGGGAAGGCCACGGGATCACCGTCACGGAGCTCGAACGGGAGTACAAGCTGCGGGTGGCAGCGGTACGCCGCGGTGAACGGGTCGGATTGCCGAAGGTGAACGACCCCCTCCGGCGCGGCGACATCGTGATCGCGGCGGTGCACCGGGACGCACAGAAGGCGCTGCGAGGGATCCTGGACCACCCCCTCGCCGCGAACAGTG
>WHTG01000132.1 GCA_009377835.1 Nitriliruptorales bacterium | reverse complement strand
TCAGCTGCTCGACGGTGGCCTGCTCACCCAGGTGACGGATCTGCTCAACGGTCTGCTGGCCGAGGGTGGGCTGGCCGACCTGCTGGGCCAGGTGCTCGACGGCGGCGTGCTCGACGATCTGCTGGGTCAGCTGCTCGACGGTGGCCTGCTCACCCAGGTGACGGATCTGCTCAACGGTCTGCTGGCCGAGGGTGGGCTGGCCGACCTGCTGGGCCAGGTGCTCGACGGCGGCCTGCTGAATGATCTGCTGGGGCAGCTGTTCGAGGGCGGTCTGCTCGACGAGGCCACCGGACTCGTCGACCAGCTGCTGGACACCGGCCTGCTCGACCAGATCCTGGCCGGGGGTCAGCTCTCGGCGCGCGAACCCCACCACTGGGGGTGATGCGACCAGCAGGTGACGCGAAACATCCACCAGGGCTGTCCGAACCGCACAGGTGACGGTGTGTATAGATCGCGTCACTCGGGCAAGAGCCAGAACAAGGAAATCGCTCACAGGACGCGACAGCCGTCCAGGAGCAATCCCCGGAGGTAGGAGCGGAACAATGACCCAGCGAGATCTGATGCGACTGTCAGCCGCAGAGATGGAGGCCGAAGTCGGCACCCCTCTGCCCGCCAAAGAAGTGATATCGCTGCTCGACCTGAACGTCGACATCGACGTCGCACTTGACCTCGCGGCGCCGATCGACCTGGCGGTCGCGGCCAACGCGAACATCGCCGCGCCGATCGACGCGGCCGTGGCGGCCAATGTGCTGTCCTTCTCGTCGAAGGCTTCCGCCATGGCGGACCAGGGCGTGATGCTCGACCAGTACCTGTCTGGTGAGGCGATCGCCGACGCGCCGCAGGACGCCTTGATCGATCAGTCCAACGACATCATCGACGACGGTGGTGCCGCCGATACGACCGACGGTGCGACGGATGGCACCGCAGACGCCGGTGCGGTGGACTCCGCGACGGGCGCTGTAGACAACGCCGTCGACGGCACGAACACCGTGCAGGACACCGCCACGGGCATCACCACAGGCTCGCTGGACGGCGACCTGCTGAACGTCAACGTCAAGGTCGACCTCGACGCCGACCTCGTCGCTCCGGTTGCCGGTGCTGTGGCCGCCAACGCCAATGTTGCGGCACCCATCGACGCGGGCGCCGCAGCGAACGTCGGCTCGTTCGACTCCGAGGCGATCGCCGTTGCGGATCAGGACGCGATCCTGACCCAGACGCTGGACGACGTCACGGCGCATGCCACCGCGGCGCAAGACGCCGACGTCACCCAGTAGCGACGGAGACCAGTTGTGACCCCTCCCGCCGGAACGGCGACGGCACCGGACGTCGAGTCGAGGACTCGACGGCCTGGCGGTGTTGCCAACGACGGGGACGGGGTCACGACGACGCCGACCCAGGCCACCGCCTCCGGTTCTCCGGAGGCGGTGCCGGTTGCGGCCGAAGGGTTGCAGCTTCTCGGCGCCTTCGCAGGGTCGGGATACGAGCAGGCGCCCTCGTTGGTGCGGCGAGCCGACGGACAGACCCTCCAGCTGACGCCGCTGCTCTACACGGTTCTGGAGGCCGTCGACGGCACGCGGGGTCACGCGCAGATCGCCGACGTTGTCTCGCGGTCGATCGGCAAACGCGCCGAAGCGGACGACATCGCCTACCTCGTCGAGAAGAAGCTTCGCCCTCTGGGCGTGCTCCGCAGCGCCGACGGGGCGGCGGCTCCGGCACCGACGTCGAACCCCCTGCTGGCGCTGCGTTGGCGGCTGGTGGTGTCGAACCCGCGAATCACGCGCCTCATCACCGCACCGTTCGCCTTGTTGTTCAAGCCGTGGCTGGCCGTTCCGCTGCTCATCGCCTTCGCCACGATCACAAGCTGGCTGCTGCTGGAGAAGGGGTTGGCATCCGCGGCCCACCAGGCGCTGTATGAACCAGCCCTGCTGCTGCTGGTCTTCGGGCTGACGATGCTGTCGGCGGGATTCCACGAGTTCGGCCATGCGGCGGCGTGCCGCTACGGGGGCGCGACACCCGGGGTCATGGGCGTCGGCCTGTACCTGGTGTGGCCGGCGTTCTACACCGAGGTCAGCGACTCGTATCGCCTGGATCGCCGGGGCAGGCTGCGGGTCGACGTCGGCGGCCTCTACTTCAACGCGATCTTCGCGGTCGCGATGTTCGCCGCGTGGTCCGTGACCCGCTGGGACGCGCTGCTGCTCATGATTCCCGCGCAGGTGCTGCAGATGCTGCGGCAGCTGCTGCCGTTCGTTCGGTTCGACGGGTACCACATCCTCTCGGACCTCACAGGCGTTCCCGACCTCTTCGCGCACCTCAAGCCGACGTTGCTGGGGCTGCTGCCGAAACGCTGGCGCAAGCCGCACCCACGCCCCCTCAAGCGCTGGGCGCGTTGGGTCGTGACGACGTGGGTGCTCCTGGTCATCCCCGTGTTGCTGTTCTCCCTGTTCATGATGATCACGGTGATGCCGCGCGTCATGGCGACCGTCTGGGACAGCCTCGGCATGCAGTACGCGGGCCTGCGCGAGCACTGGGCAGCCGGCGCCTTCGCAGACGCCGGGGTGCGGGTGCTGTCGATGGGCGCCATCGCGCTGCCGGCGGCAAGCATGACGTACCTGCTGTGGCGCATCGCGTCGCGCACGACACGCCGTGTGTGGCGCGCTACAGCTGACAGGCCGCTCCGGCGCGCCGCCGCGGTCGCGGTCGGGATCGCCTTGCTCGGCCTTCTGGTGTGGTACTGGTGGCCGGACGGCCAGTACAAGCCGATCGAGGCCGACGAGCGGGGTTCGCTGCTCGACGTGATTCCGCCGGTCCCGCCTCAGACCCTGGTCGCCGCGCATGCGGCCGGTCAGTCGTGGCCGAGCGTAGTGGCGACCCCTGCGCCGGGAATCCGGGAGATCAGCGGCCCCATGCTCGTGCCGGCCGGCGCCGCGCCGGAGCCGCAATTGGCCATGGTGCTCACGCCGGAGAGCGGCACCGCACCGGAACAGATCATCCTCCTCCCGCCGTCGGAGGACCTGGGGTTCACCCCCACGACGCGTTCGGAGTGGCCGTTTCCGTTCAATCGCGTCCGTGAAGCCAGGCCGCAGGACAACCAGGCGCTTGCCGTCAACACAGTCGACGGCACCACGGTGTACGACGTTGCGCTGGCCCTGGTGTGGGTGCAGGACGGCAAGGACGTCGACGAACGCAACGACGCCTATGCACTGGCCAGTTGCCGCGACTGCACCACGGTTGCCGTTGCCTTCCAGGTCATCCTCGTCCTCGGACAGTCGGACATCATCGTGCCGCAGAACATCGCGATCGCGGTGAACTACGAGTGCCACACCTGCCTGACCTACGCGCTGGCGGTGCAGTTGATCGCCACGCTGAACGACACGCCCACGGCGGGAGCCATGGCTCAGATCGATGCCATCTGGGCGCAGCTGGAGACGTGGGCGGAAACGATCGAAGACGTGCCGCTGAACGAACTGCACTATCGGCTCGCGATGGTCGAGGCGGCGATCCTCCAGGTGCTGGTGACCGACGACGGCGTGAATGCGACGAGCTCGACGTCCGAGCAGGGTAACGTTGACTCGCCGCCGACCACGGACACCACCGAACAGCCGGGCAGCGCCACGACGGAAGCCGCGACGGAGAGCGCAACGACGGACGCCGCGGCGACCGAGTCCGACGCGACGTCGGAGCCGGCGGCGACGTCGGAGCCGCCGGCGTCCTCCGAGCCGGCCGCTCAGGAGACCGAAGCCATCACCGAGCCGTCGACCACCACGGAGCAACCCGTCCAGTCCGAGCCCCCGCCGACCACCGACCCGGCGCCAGAGGAGACGAGCACCGCGACGGAGGAGACCTCCACGGCGACCGCAAGCGAGCCGCCTCCGTAACGTCGTTCACCCGGTGCGACCTGGCGGAGTGGCGGTAGCCCTGCCTGGATGGACGGCGATCTCAACCACGCGTGGGCCATCCATTCGTGCGACCTCCAGCCGAGCGCCGTCGGTCTCCACGACGTCACCCTCGTCCGGGACTCGCTCCAGACTCATGATCAGGAAGCCCGCCACCGTCTCGTACTCGCCCTCCGGCAGGCGCACCCCCACACGCTCCTCGAGTTCGTCTGGTCGCAATGCGGCCGGAACGACCAGAGCCCCGTCAGCGCGCCGGCGGATCGTTTTGCGCCGGGACGGCGTGAGACGGGCCCGCGCGTCCGTCTCGTCCTCGAAGTCACCGATCAGTTCCTCGATCAGGTCCTCGAGCGCGACGAGCCCGCTGACGGAGCCGTATTCGTCGACCACCACCGCGATATGGGCGCGGGCCTGCCGCATGTCCAGCATGAGGTCCTCGATCGGCCGCGACTCCACTGTGATGAACGCCGGTCGGGCGAGAGAGCGCGCACTCACGGTGGTCCTGCCGTCTGGGTCCACACGCAGCAGGTCCTTGACGTGGAGAACCCCGACGACACGGTCGAGTTCACCGTCGAACACAGGCAGACGCGACCGCCCGGTCGTGCTGGCGACCAGTTCGATGTCGTCGACCGACGCATCAGCCGCGACGGCGACGATGTCACGGCGCGGGACCATCGCCGCCTCCGCGTCCAGTCCCGACAGGTCCAACGCGCGCTGCAACAAGCCCTGTTGCTCACCGGCAAGGGTGCCCCGCTCTGCCGACTCTCGAACGAGCATCAGCAGGTCGCCGGCGCCGTGCGCGGCTGCCAGCTCCTGCTGGGGTTCCACACCCAGGAGGCGGACCACGCCATTCGCCATGGCGTTCAACGCGGCGATGAACGGGCGAAGGATGGTCACGAACGCTCTGAAGGGGACGGCGAGCCGGAGGGCGGCTCGCTCTGGATCGGAGATTGCGAGTGACTTCGGCGCCATCTCACCCACGACCATGTGCAGGAACACCACCAGGGAAAGGGCGATGGTGAACGCCACGGCGTGAACCGCCGCCTCGGGAAGCTGGAGCCGGCCGAGGACGGCCTCGAGGCCGTCCGCGACCGCCGGTTCGGCGACTGCCCCCAGGCCCAACGACGCCATCGTGATCCCAAGTTGCGCCCCTGCCATCATCAGGGACAGTTCGCGAATGCCGGCCAGCGCATGCCGGGCTCGGCGGTCGCCTTCGGCGGCCAGCTGCTCGACACGGGTGCGTCGAGCAGCAAGCAACGCGAACTCGGCCGCCACGAAGAGGCCGTTGGCCAGCAACAGCGCGACGCCAACCAGCAGTGCGGTGATGTTCACGGGCGGGTGCCGCCGGATCGCGGCGCGACACGGACGCGGCCGACGGCCATGCCGTCCATCGCATCGACAGTCAGTGTGGCGCTTTCGAGTGCCACGACGTCTCCTGCTTCGGGGACGCGGCCGAGCCGCTCCATGACAAGGCCACCGACGGTTTCGTAGTCACCCTCAGGCAACGAGATGCGGGTGTCGCGCTCCGCCTCGTCCACGCGCCATGTGCCCGGAACCAGGAACGTGCCGTCTTCGAGCCGTCGCACCTTCGGCTCCGCACGGTCGTACTCGTCCTCGATGTTGCCGACCAGTTCCTCGACGATGTCCTCCAGCGTCACGATCCCCGTCGTCCCGCCGTACTCGTCGATCACGACTGCCAACTGCGTGTGGCGTTCCCGCATGTCTGTGAGCAGCGGCCCGAGCGGCATGGATTCGGGCACCGCCAATACCGGCTTGAGCAGCACCCGTATCGGCGTCGAATCGCGGCTCGCCGAAGGCACCCCGAGCAGGTCCTTCGCCTCGACGAAGCCGACGACGTCGTCGAGGTTGCCGTCGGTCGTGACCGGGAAGCGGGAGTGGCCGCTGTCCATCGCAAGGGCGCGCAGGTCCGCGCCGGCGGCGTCGGCGCCGATGTAATCGATCTGCATGCGCGGGACCATTGCGTCGCCGGCGCGCAGGGACCGGAACTCCAGCGACCTGCTCAACAACCGCGCGGTTGTCTCGTCCAGGGTGCCGCCGCGGCTCGACTCGCTGATGATGTATTCCAGTTCGTCCTCTGACACCCCGCCGCCGAGCTCGTCGACCGGCTCGATGCCGACAGCGCGCAGCAATGCACTGGCTGAACCGTCGAACAGGCGTATGACCGGTCGTGCGAGGCGCGTGTAGAACGAAATGCTGGGCGCGAGCCGCAGTGCGAACGCCTCCGGTTGCGCGATCGCGAGGTTCTTCGGCGCCAGCTCGCCCAGCACCATCTGCGTTCCGGTGGCCAGGATGAACGCCGCTGTCAGTGCGACACCTGCGGCGCTCGACGGCCCGAGCCCCACCAGTTGTGCGACCGGTGCGAGGGCTCGGCCCAGGGTCGGCTCCGCGACGAATCCCACAACCAGTGACGTGACGGTTATCCCGAGCTGCGCCCCCGAGAGCATGAAGGACAGTTCCCTATGGACGCCGATTGCCCGCACGGCGCCGCGGGTCCCCTCCTGCGCGAGCTCCTCGAGGCGCCCCCGCCGGACCGCGACGAACGCGAACTCGCCGGCGACGAAGTACCCGTTGGCCAGAATGAGGGCCAGGACGGCCAGGAGGCCGAGCGCGGTGGGCATGTCAGGTGTTGCGCTCGATGATGCGCGGTTGCGGCAGGTACCGCGTGAAGATCTCCTCGCGCCTGGTCTCCCCGTCGGGGAACTTCAACGTGCGCGTGACAGTGACATCGAACCCTGCCGCGCCGGCTTCCTGGATCACGTGCTCCTTGCCCTTTGGCATATCGTCGTTCTCTTTGTACTGCGTCTTTGGCTGCTTGATGTTCGTCCTCGGCCCGGTGGTGGTGCCCACCTCGACCCACTTCTTCCCGTACACAGACACGGTGATCGACTCGCCGGTGTAGGAAGTGCTCAGGACCATGCCGTGGGGAGAGTTGTTTCGTATCTTCAGGTCGACGTCCGGGTAGTTCAGGGTCGCTTCGCGGCCCTCGGGATAGCGGCTGATGTAATACGAGTGGGTCTTGTGTTCCACGATCTCGTACCCGCCGAAGAATGCGGCGTTGTACGTCGTCGTGGCGAACTGGCTGACGCCGCCGCCGATCTGCTCGACGAATTCGCCCTCGAAAATCGCTCCACCGCCCACGAACCCCTTGTCTGCGGTGCGCTCACCGACGTGGCCGTTCACGGAAAAGGTCTCGCCCGGTTTGATCACCGCGTCATCGACGATGTCTGCGATCCGGTGGATGTTGGTGACCCGCGACTCGCAGCAGGCGTGATAGGTGGTGAATGTCGACACCCTCTCGACGATGTTGAGCTTGCGAGCCTCCGCGTTGCTGAGTTCCGGCTCCTGGGTGTCGCCAGCGATCGTTACGGTTCGCCCGCGGCCACCGGTGAGCACGTCGAGGAGCTGCTTGGCGGCTTTGGATTCGTTGTAGCTGAAGCCCAGGTGGCCCTTGATGAGGTTGATCGAGTTGCCGTCGACCTCAAAGAGCGCCGACTGCGGTTCCCGCTCGAACGCGCTGATGGTGTCGGCGCCCAGCGTCTGCGTGAGCGCCGACGGCTTCACCCGCAACCGGATCGTCCCGTCCGACGTGGCCCGTGTCGCAAGCAGGTTGCCGATGTCGTCAGGTGACAACGTGGCGCGGTCGTCGCCGCGCTGCAGTGTCACCGGCTTCGCAACCGCCTTTTCCGCCTGTCCCAGGACGTCCGCCACGTCTGCCGCATCCGTCCGCGGATCGGTCTCGTTCGTCATCACGTTGATGATGCCGCCGCCCCCGGCCAGCAGCACTGCCGTCGCCTTCTCCTGGAGATCCCCGGTGTCCACCGTCTGACCGGGCCGCGGCTGAACCGCCTGGATCGTCGCGCCGTCGAACCGCAGCCGACCCTCGCGCGGCTCCCGCTCCAGAGCCACAGCGGCCCGTTTGGCCCACCTCGCCACCGCTTTCTCTCTCACGCTCTCCAATGCCGGCAGGTGGAGTGCTCCGCGGAAGGCCCGAAGATGGTCGGCCAGCGCCACCAGGGGGTTGCCTTGTCGGCCGCGGTACATGATCTGCTCGACGGTGGTGTCGATGTCCAGCGAGTACCCAAGGTCCCGTGCGGTGCCGCGGTGGTGCTCCTCGTCGCGAGCGGCCACGATGACCGCGTCGCCCTTTCGCTGCGCCAACAGCGTGATCCTGTCGCGCACGTCTGCGGCCGACCGGCCGCCGACGTCGATCCCCTCCACCGTGATTCCCGGCAACGACCCGGCACGTGCGAAGCGCAGCCCGATCAGGGTGCCCGCCGAGATCAGGAGGAGACCCACCAGCACGACAACGATCGCCCTGGCCAGCGCGCGCCATCGACGGGGGGGCGCATCGGGGGATTCGAGAGGCGTATGTGAGGTCGTGGAAGTCGCCATGAAGACTGCGAAAGGTATCAGCACCCGTCTCGAAGCCCCTCAGGCAGGAACGCGCGAACGCCTCCCGCCGCGGCCCCGGCCCGGGTTCGCCGGGATGAAACCCGCTGTGACGGTAGCTGACCTTTTCGTGCGGGTCTTTGACCTGACCCGCGCAGCAGACTACGTTTAGTCCCAATTTCCTAGTTGACCCACGCGGACCCTTCATACGGGGTCCGTCGTCTGCGCTGGAGTTCTATGTTCTTGGAGGTTCACCGGCGTCTGCACGTCGTTGCGACGCTGGTCCTGGTGCTGTGCCTATCCCTGGCAGTACCCGCGGTTGCGACCACGCCCGAAGAGGCGCGCCTCGCCGAAACACAGGAGAAGATCGAGCAGGTTCGTAGCGAACTCGCGTCGGCCAAGTCCGCGCAGTCGCAGCACGCGGTGTCCTTCGCAGAGGCGGAACGGCAGCTGACGGTCGTCATGGAGGCGCTCAACGCCGCGGAGGCCGCGGTGGACCGTCAACAGCAGGCGGTGGACAAGGCAGCGGCCCGACTGCAGGACCTCGAAAGCGCGCAGCGCCGCCAGCAGAGTGCGATGGCCGATCGCGCCATCCGCCTGTACAAGCAGGGCTCCTTTGCCTCAGTCGGCACCGTGTGGACATCCGGGTCGCCCGAAGAGGCGCTGCGCCGCACCGCGCTGGTGGATGTCGTCAGCCGGGCCGATCAACGCGTCGTCGAACAGGTCACAGTCACTTCCACCGCGGTCACCGCCCAGCGCCGGCAAC
>WHTG01000105.1 GCA_009377835.1 Nitriliruptorales bacterium | reverse complement strand
GACCGCCCCGAGGCGGTGCAGCGCGACATCCTGCGTGGCGCCATCGACGGTGGCATCACCCACATCGACCTGGCCAACAACTACGGTCCGCCCTACGGCGCCGCGGAGGAGAACGCGGGGCGCATCCTGGCGTCGGACTTCACCGCGTACCGCGACGAGCTCGTTCTGTCGACCAAGGCCGGGTACGACATGTGGGCCGGCCCCTACGGGGACTGGGGCTCCCGCAAGTACCTGATCGCCAGCCTGGATCAGAGCCTGGCGCGCATGGGGCTGGACTACGTCGACATCTTCTACCACCACCGCGTCGACCCCCACACGCCGCTGGAGGAGACGATGGGGGCTTTGCACACGGTGGTCCAGCAGGGCAAGGCGCTGTACGTGGGGATCTCGTCCTACTCGGCCGAGCGCACCCGCGAGGCGGCCCGCATCCTCAGCGAGCTGGGGACGCCGCTGCTGATCCACCAGCCGTCGTACTCGATGTTCAACCGCTGGATCGAGAAGGATCTACTGGACGTTCTCGAGCAGGAGGGCAGCGGCTGCATCGTGTTCTCTCCGTTGGCCCAGGGACTGTTGACCGACCGGTACCTCGACGGGATCCCACAGGAGTCACGGGCGAACCGGCCGAGCCCGTTCCCACGGGATGTGCTGACCGACGAGACGTTGGACGCGGTGCGCGCGCTCAATCGGATCGCCGCAGACCGCGGGCAGTCACTGGCGCAGATGGCGCTGGCCTGGAGCCTTCGGGACGCCCGGGTCACCTCCACGTTGATCGGGGCGAGCAGCGTCCGTCAGCTCGACGACAACCTCGCTGCGTTGCGCAACCCGTCGTTCAGCGACGACGAGCTGGCCGCGATCGACCGGTACGCCGTCGACATGCCCGCGGTCGACGTCTGGCGCGCCTCGAGCACTGCCTGATCCGCCACGGTCCGGCTAGCGCCAGGGCGGGTCGGCCCCCGGCCGCGTGCAGGTGTCCGCGGCGATCTCGTTGGCGTCGCCGAGCAGGGCCTGAAGCTGCTCGTGGGACAGGTCGGCGAGCGCCTCACGGCGCAGCCAGCCGTGGTCGTGAAGGTGCGCCAGGACGCCGGCGGTGAACGCGTCGCCGGCACCCACGGTGTCGGCGACCGCAACCTGACGCGAGGGCACGAACACCGACCGGGCGGCGGTGTAGGCCTCCGCGCCCCGCGTGCCGGACGTCACCAGGACGAGTACCGCCCCAGAGTCCAGCCACGCGGCTGCGGCCTCCGCCGGTGACCGGGAGGGGTGCAGCCAGGCCAGGTCCGCCTCGCTGATCTTGACCACGTCGACGTGTTCCAGCCAGCCGGCCAGGCGCCGGCGATACGAGCTCGGATCGGCGATGAGCCCGGGACGGATGTTGGGGTCGAAGGTGATGAGCCGCCGGCGCGACTCCCGCCGCAGCAGGTTCTCAATGGTGGACGCGGCAGGTTCGAGGACCAGCGAGATCGACCCGAGGTGCAGCCCTGCGCCGTCGGGCAGGGCACCCAGATGCTCGTCTGACAGCAATCGGTCGGCGGTCTGCTCGGCGTAGAAGGAGTACTCCGGCTCACCTTCGCCGACGTGCACGAACGCCAGCGTGGTCGGCTCGTCGGCAGACGCGACGAGGTCGAGGGCGACCCCGCTGTCGTGCAGGTGCGACCGGAGCAGGCGCCCGAAGCGGTCGGTGGACAGCCGACCGAGGAAGGCGACGGGCACCCTCAGCCGGCCGAGTCCGACGGCCACGTTGTACGGGGAGCCGCCGGGGTGTGGCACGTAGGCCGTGACGCTGGCGACCTCGTGCGGTGTCAGGTCGACCAGCGCCTCACCGGCGACGACGATCACGGCGCCGCCCGGCGTGCGGCCTTGTCGAACACCTCGACCGCCTGGTGCGTCAAAGGCTCGTCGAACAGTCCGCGTGCGACCTCGGGGGACAACGCGAAGCAGGACACACCCTGTTCGGCAAGCGCGACGACCGTGTCCAAATCGCGAATGCTGGCCACCAGGACACGGGTGCGACTACCCGACGCCGCCAGCGCCCGGTGCATCCTGAGAACCTCGGCCGTGCCATCTCGTCCGGCGTCGTGCATCCGGCCGAGGTAGGGCGCGACGTATGCGGCCCCGGTCGCGCCGGCCAGCAGCGCCTGCGCCGCGTTGTACACGGCCGTCAGGAGGACCGGCTGGCCCCGGACCGACAGGCGCGCGGCGACGGCGGTGCCCGCAGGCGTGACCGGGACCTTGACGACGACCTTCGGACCGATGGACTGCAACTGCTCCGCGCAGCGCTGCATCGCGTCCGCGTCGTCGCCCCACGCCTGCAGGAAAACCTCCTCGGCACCGGACGCGGTCGCCCACCCGTAGATGTCGGCCACGTGGGAAGACTCCAGTCCCTCGCGCTCGATCAGCGTGGGGTTGGTGGTCAGGCCATGGAACACCCCGGTCGCCAGCAGGGGCTCGGCCGCCGCGCGGGAGGCGGTGTCGACGTACAGGCGCAACATCGGTGTGTCACTCTTTCCTGGGATCGGGGATTGCAGGGACGCGATCCGGAGTATTGCGTGTGCAACCCAACCGTCCCCTGATCGAGTCCCTCGTCCAACGCTGGAGGCGCGGTGCCCACCATCTACGACGTCGCACAGCTGGCGTCCGTCTCACCCGCCACGGTGTCGCGCGTCATCAACGAGCGCGGCAACGTCGACCCGGAGATGACACGCCGAGTCCGGGAGGCGGTCAAGACGCTGAACTACCGGCCCAACGGCGTCGCGCGCAACCTCCGTCGCCAGTCGGCCGCCGTGTGGACCGTGATCATCTCCGACATCGAGAACGCCCACTTCACCGCGCTGGTCCGAGGGATCGAGGACGTCGCCCACTCGTCCGGCCATTCGGTCGTCCTGTGCAACTCCGACGAGGACCTGCGCAAGGAGCGCCGCTACGTGGACGTGGCCTTGGCGGAGCGCGCGGCAGGGGTCATCATCTCACCGGCCTCCAACCGGCACAGCACCGTCGCCCCGCTACTGGAACGCGGCGTGCCGGTGGTCACCATCGACCGGACGCTGCGGACGTCCACGGTCAATGCAGTCGTGGTCGACAACGCGAAGGGGGCGCGGTGTGCCACCGAGCATCTGCTGGAGTCCGGTTACGAGCGGGTTGGCTGCATCGTCGGGCCGCTCCGCACGTCGACCGCAGCGCAGCGGCTCGCCGGCTACCGCCGGGCATTGAAGGCCGCAGGACTGCGCCGAGACGCAGACCTGGAGCGGCTGGCCGACGCCAAGGAGGGTGGCGGCTACCTCGCGACCCGGTCCCTGCTCGAGGGTGACGATCCACCCGACGCGCTGTTCGTCGGCAACGGCCTGATGACGGCGGGGGCGCTGCGGTACCTGACCGAGAACGGCGTGGACATCCCCGGCCAGGTGGGCATCGTCGGCTTCGACGAGCAGCTGTGGGCGACGTTGCTGCGCCCGGCGCTGACGACCGTGGCCCAGCCCACCTACGACCTCGGCCAGGCGGCAGCGGAGATGCTGCTGGAGCGCGGGCGGGACCCCGACGCCCCGGCGCGCACCGTCACCATGCCCACGCGGTTGATCGTCCGTGCCAGCTCGGTGCGGCCCCGAGCACGAGCGAGGACTGGCGCGCGTTGACAGCCGTGCGCCCCGTGCCTACGGTCCACGGCCGGGAAATCGGTTTCTGAAAGGGCGCCGACGGTGCTGCGCTACCGGCTCATTCATCCCGAGATCCTGGGCGCGCTCGCGGCGGCGGGGCACGGCTCCCGCGTGCTCCTCGCCGACGGCCACTATCCGGTGTCCACCGGGGCGGCGGCCGGCGTCCCGCGGGTGTGGCTCAACCTCGCCCCGAACCGGCTCACCGTTGTCGAGGTGCTGGAGGTGCTCGTCGACGCCGTAGTGGTCGAGGCGGCCGCGGTCATGCAGCCAGCGGCTGACCAGCCGGAGCCGGAGGTCTTCGGCGAGTTCGCCGAGCTGCTCGGCGACTGTCCTGTGGAGCGACTGGATCGGTTTGCGTTCTACGACGCCGCCCGCTCGCCTGACCTCGCCCTGGTCATCGCCACGGGAGAGCTGCGCACCTACGCCAACCTGCTGCTGACGCTGGGAGTCGCGTCATGACCGGGGCACGCGTGGTTGCGCTGGACACCGACGACCTGCGGTTCCCCACGTCGCGACAGCTCGACGGGTCCGACGCGATGAATGTGGACCCGGACTACTCCGCCGCGTACGTCGTGGTGCGCACCGACGCCGATGACGGCCTGGAGGGGCACGGGTTCGCGTTCACCATCGGTCGCGGCAACGACGTGCAGACCGCGGCCATCCGGGCGCTGGAACCCTTCGTGGCTGGCCTGGACCTCGACCGGACGCTGGCGGACCTCGGCGGTCTGTGGCGCCACCTGGTTCACGACTCGCAGCTGCGCTGGCTGGGACCCGAGAAGGGCGTCATGCACATGGCGATCGGCGCGGTGGTCAACGCCTTCTGGGACCTCAAAGCCAAGCGGGCAGGCAAGCCGTTGTGGCAGCTGCTGTCGGAGATGCGGCCTGAGGAGATCGTCGACCTGGTCGACTTCCGCTACCTCAGCGATGCGCTGACGCCCACGGAGGCGCTGGGCATCCTCCGGGCCGCCGAACCGGGCCGCGCCGAGCGGGCGCGGCACCTCCGCGTCGACGGCTACCCGGCCTACGCCACCTCCCCCGGCTGGCTCGGATACTCCGACGAGAAGCTGGCCACCCTGGCGCGCGAGGCCGTCGCGAACGGGTTCGACCAGATCAAGCTGAAGGTCGGGGCCGACCTCGGCGATGACATCCGCCGGTTGCAGGTGGCCCGCAGGACGGTCGGTTCGGACGTCCGCGTCGCGATCGACGCGAACCAGCGCTGGGACGTGGCGGAGGCCGTCGGGTGGATCAACGCCCTCGCGCCCTACGACCCGTGGTGGGTCGAGGAGCCGACGAGCCCCGACGACGTGCTGGGCCACGCAGCGATCCGCGAGGCCGTCCAGCCGGTGAAGGTGGCCACCGGCGAGCACGTCAGCAACCGTGTCGTGTTCAAGCAGCTCCTGCAGGCCCGGGCGATCGACTTCCTGCAGATCGACGCGGCCAGGGTGGCGGGGGTCAACGAGAACGTCGCCATCCTGCTGCTGGCGGCCAAGTTCGGCGTCCCGGTGTGCCCGCACGCCGGGGGCGTCGGGCTGTGCGAGCTGGTCCAGCACCTGTCGATGTTCGACTACGTCGCGGTTTCCGCGACGCTGCAGGACCGCGTCATCGAGTACGTCGATCACCTCCACGAGCACTTCCAGGACCCGGTGGAGATCCGGTCGGGCCGCTACCTCGCGCCGTCGGCCCCCGGCAGCTCGGCACAGATGTGTCCCGAAACCTTCGCCCTGTTCCGCTTCCCGCACGGCAGGGAGTGGCAGGCGACGGCCGACGGAGCAACCACGTGACCGGCCACGAGTTCGACGGGTTGCGCGCCCTGGTCACCGGCGGGGCGTCGGGAATCGGGCTGGCAACGGCGCGGACGCTGCGGGACCGCGGCACCGAGGTCGCCGTGTTGGACCTGCACACCGCCGACGCCGAGGACGGCCTGCACGCGTTCACCTGCGACGTGACCGACGACGCCTCGGTCGTGCCGGCGGTCGCCGACGCCGGCAAGCGCCTCGGCGGCATCGACATCGTGGTGAACAACGCGGGCATCGGTGCCCAGGGCACCGTCGCCGACAACGACGAGGACGAATGGCGCCGCGTCTTCGACGTCAACGTGCTGGGGATCGTGCGGGTGACCCGCGCGGCCCTGCCGTCGCTGCGCGGGTCCGACGCCGCCACGATCGTCAACACCTGCTCGATCGCGGCGACCGCGGGACTGCCCCAGCGCGCGTTGTACAGCGCCACCAAAGGGGCGGTCCTGTCGCTGACGCTGGCCATGGCGGCGGACCACGTCCACGAGGGCATCCGTGTCAACTGCGTCAACCCGGGCACAGCCGACACGCCGTGGGTGCAACGGCTCCTGGACGTCGCGGACGACCCCGCCGCGGAGCGTGCCGCCCTGGAGGCGCGGCAGCCCACCGGCCGGCTGGTGACTGCCGGCGAGGTGGCGCACGCCATCTGCTACCTCGCCAGCCCCCTGTCGGGCTCCACCACCGGCACGGTCCTGGCGGTGGACGGGGGGATGCAGGGACTGAGACTGCGTCCGCGCGGGTGAGGATGGCCGCCCGGGCAGCGGGACCGTTCCAGCGCCCCGGGCGCTTGGCCACGCAGCACGTCGGCGGCGTGGACCTCACCACCCTGGGCTTCGGTGGCTCGATGCTCGGCAACCTGTACCAGGCCACCACCGACAGGCAGGGCGTCGCTGCGGTGGACGCGGCCTGGGAGGCGGGCGTTCGCTACTTCGACACCGCTCCGCACTACGGGCTGGGACTGTCCGAGCGCCGCCTGGGCCGGTTCCTCGCGCACCGTCCTCGCGGCGAGTACGTGATCTCCACCAAGGTCGGGCGGTTGCTGGTCGACGATCCGAGCGGCGCGAACCGCCGCGACGACGCCGGCTTCGACGTTCCTGCGGTCGCCCGCCGCGTCTGGGACTTCAGCCGCGACGGGATCGTGCGCTCGCTGGAGGGCAGCCTGGAGCGGCTGGGCACGGACCACGTCGATGTCGTCTTCCTCCACGACCCGGACAACCACTGGGAGCAGGCCGCCGGTGAAGGCTTTCCCGCGCTCGCCGAGCTGCGGGCGCAGGGTGTGGTCGGCGCGATCGGTGCCGGGATGAACCAGTCGGCCATGCTGACCCGGTTCGTGCGCGAGACCGACATGGATGTGGTGATGGTCGCCGGCCGGTACACCCTGCTCGAGCAGGTTGCGCTGACCGACCTGCTGCCCGCGGCGGCGGAACGGGGCGTGGCGGTCGTGGCCGCCAGCGTGTTCAACTCGGGCGTTCTGGCGACGCCCCGTCCGGCTCCCGACGCAAAGTACAACTACACCGCCGTCCCCTCGGACCTGCTGGAGCGCGCAATGCGGATCGCCGACGTCTGCGAGCGCCACGGGACGACGCTGCCCGCGGCGGCCCTGCACTTCCCCCTGGGCCACCCGGCGGTGGCGAGTGTGGTCGTCGCGGTGAAGGACAGGGCCGAGATGCGCGCCAACGACGACGCCTTTCGCCGCGGCGTCCCGGCTGCCGTGTGGCAGGAGCTTCGCGCAGAAGCGCTGCTACCGCCCGAGGCGCCGGTGCCGGGGGCAGCGACGTGACGATCGACGCCCATCACCACCTGTGGGACCCCGACCGCCGCGCGTACCCCTGGCTGTCGCCAGAGGAGCTGGCTCCGATCCGCAGGCGCTACGACGTGGAACAGCTCCGCGAGCTGGCCACCAGCTCCGGCGTCGAGGGGACGGTGCTCGTCCAGACGGTCGGCGACCTGGACGAGACGCGCGAGTTCCTTGCGGTCGCCGCTGACTCCGCGGGCTTCGTACGGGGTGTGGTCGGCTGGGCGGAGCTGACTGCGCCCGACCTCGCGAGCCAGCTCGACGACCTGCGCGCCGGGCGCGGCGGCAACCGTCTGGTCGGGATCCGTCACCAGGCACAGGACGAACCCGATCCCGCGTGGCTGTCGCGTGCCGACGTGATCCGGGGCCTGAGGACGGTGGCTGCCGCCGGCCTCGCCTACGACATCCTCGTGCTCCCCCACCAGCTCTTCGCGGCCATCGACGCCACGACGCTGGTGCCGGAGGGCCGCTTCGTCCTCGACCACGCCGCCAAGCCCCCGATCCGCAGTGGTGCGCTGGAGCCGTGGGCATCCCAGATCCGGGCGCTCGCCGCGCAGCCGCATGTCTTCTGCAAACTCTCGGGTCTCGTCACGGAGGCGGACTGGCGGCGCTGGCGGCCCGCCGACCTCCGCCCCTACGCCGAGACCGTGCTCGACGCGTTCGGGCCGCAGCGGGTCATGGCCGGGTCGGACTGGCCGGTGTGCGAGCTGGCGGCCGACTACACCCAAGTGTGGGAGACGACCAAGATCCTGCTGTCCGGGCTGACGAGAGCCGAGGAGTCAGACGTCCTGGCGGGTACCGCGACCTCGGCCTACCACCTCCCGTGACCCGGCCACGACCTCTCCCCGCTCTCCCCGCCCGTTCACCCACCGCCCCTTGACAACCCAGGCCCGCCGACCCTACCGTCAGCAATCGATTTCTCGCGGTCCTTCGGGCGCTCTCGTGGGATACGGTTTGGAATCCTTTCCTGGTCGATTCGCAGCACTGGAGCACCGTGACCGATCAGCTCCTCAGCGTCGACGGCGTCAGCAAGAGCTTTCCCGGGGTCAAGGCTCTCAAGGACGTCCACGTCGACCTGTACCCCGGCGAGGTCCACGCCGTAGTCGGCGAGAACGGAGCCGGCAAATCGACGCTGATGAAGATCGTGGCCGGCATCTACCAGCCCGACGCGGGCACCATCCGCCTCGACGGTGAACCGGTTGAGGTCCCGGGCCCGCTGGCCGCGCAGCATCTCGGCATCAGCATCATCCACCAGGAGCTGATGCTGATGCCGCACCTCACCGTCGCCGAGAACATCTACATCGGCCGCGAGAAGCGGCGTGGGCCCTTCATCGATGACAAGGACCTCAACCGGCGCGCCCGCAAGCTGTTCGACCGCCTCGGCATCTCCCTGGACCCGCGGACGAAGGTCAGCACGCTGGTCGTGGCCGAGCAGCAGGTTGCGGAGATCGCCAAGGCGCTGTCGTTCAACGCCCGAGTCCTGATCATGGACGAGCCGACGGCGGCGCTGACGGAGTCCGAGACCGAAGCCCTGTTCGGCATGATCCGCGATTTGAAGGAGCAGGGCACCGGCATCCTCTACATCTCTCACCGCATGGAGGAGCTGCGGGGCATCTCCGACCGGATCACCGTCCTGCGCGACGGGGAGTACATCGGCACCGTGCAGACCGCCGAAACCGACCTGAGGCAGGTCATCTCGATGATGGTCGGCCGTGAGATCAAAGGCGAGACGCGCCCCGACGTGGAGGCGGTCGAGAGGCCGGCCGCGCTGAAGGTCACCGGCCTGTCAACCAGGCACCTGCTCGACGACGTCAGCTTCGAGCTCAAGCAAGGCGAGATCCTTGGGTTCGCCGGTCTCATGGGTGCGGGTCGCACCGAGGTGGCGCGGGCCATCTGCGGCGCCGATCCCAGCACGGCCGGCGAGATCGAGGTCCACGGGCGTCCCGCGACGATCCGTACACCGGCCGACGCCGCCCGCCTGGGGATCGGCTACCTGTCGGAGGACCGCAAGCGCTACGGCCTGATGCTCGACCTGGACGTCAACCTCAACATCCTCATCTCCTCCCTGACGGACTACACCAACGTCGTCGGAATGGTGCGCGACGAGGCCGGCCGGGAGGCCTCGCGCAAGTACGTGGGGTCGATGAAGATCAAGACGCCGTCGATCCGCCAGCGCGCCAAGAACCTGTCCGGCGGCAACCAGCAGAAGATCGTCATCGCCAAATGGCTCGCGAAGGACTGCGACATCCTCATCTTCGACGAGCCGACGCGCGGCATCGACGTCGGCGCCAAGGAGGAGATCTACGCCCTGCTGGAGTCCCTGGCCCAGCAGGGCAAGGCGATCATGATGATCTCCTCAGAGCTGCCGGAGGTCCTTCGGATGTCGCACCGCATCGTGGTGATGAGCGAGGGTCGTGTCACCGGCATCCTCGACAACGCCGAGGCTGACCAGGAGACGATCATGGACTACGCCACGCGCGCCAAGGTTCACGGAGGGATCGAGGTATGACCAAGGTCGCCGACGTCAAGCGCGAACCGGCCCCCACCCAGGAAGCGGTGGCCGGCGGTCTGCTCCGCCAACGGTTCCAGCAGATCCTGACCTTCGGCAGCCTCATCGCGCTGATGGCGTTCTTCTCGCTGGCCAACCCCAACTTCCTGACCTGGTCGAACGTCAGCGGGATCCTGCTGTCCACCGCGGTCATCGGCATCCTGGCGCTGGGCACCACCTTCGTCATCATCACCGGCGGCATCGATCTGTCCATCGGCACGGGGATGACCCTGGCGTCGGTGATGACCGCCGTACTGCTGGTCAACTTGAGTGTCCCGCTGGCCATCGCCGTCCTGGGCGGGATCGCCTTCGGGGGCCTCATGGGTTTCGTCAACGGTTTCAACGTGGCGGTCCTGCGCATCCCGCCGTTCATCGCCACGCTGGCGATGATGCTGATCGCGCAGGGCCTCGCCCTGGTCCTGTCGGGGAAGGCACCGATCTACTTCACCGGCACCCCCGCGTTCGGCGCCATCTCGCGCGGCTTCCTGGTCCCCGGTCTGCGACTGCCCAACGCGGTGCTCATCCTGTTCCTGCTGACCGCGGTCGCAGCCGTGATCCTCGGCAAGACGATCCTGGGCCGCTACACGTTCGCCATCGGGTCCAACGAGGAGGCGACGAACCTGTCGGGGATCAACGTCCGCCGCTGGAAGATCGCCATCTACACACTGGCCGGCGCGTTCACGGGCATCGCCGGCGTGGTGCTCGCCGCCCGCCTGAACTCCGCCCAGCCGGCGCTGGGCCTCGGCTACGAGCTGCAGGCCATCGCCGCTGTCGTCATCGGGGGCACGTCACTGCAGGGCGGCAAGGGCTCGGTCATCGGCAGCATCGTCGGGGCGCTGATCATGGGGGTGCTGGTCAACGGGCTGCGGATCATGTCCATCCCCCAGGAGTGGCAGACCGTCGTCGTGGGGGTGGTGATTCTCGTCGCCGTCTACACCGACATCCTTCGCCGCGGCAAAGAAGGCTGACGGTTCCACGAACCAACTCGCCGCATCGAGACGACCCGCACGACAGGGAGAAGATCCATGAGGCACAGGATGGTCGGCCTGGCCGGCCTCATCATCGCAACACTCATCCTCGCCGCGTGCGGCGACGGCGCCGGCACGGGCACGGAGCCGACGGAGGGCGGCGCTGCCGAGGGCGACGGCGACCAGCCGTACGTCGCACTGGTTTCCAAGGGCTTCCAGCACCAGTTCTGGCAGGCCGTCGAGCAGGGCGCCCAGCAGGCGGCTGAGGAGTTCGACGTCAGGATCACCTTCGAGGGTCCCGACTCGGAGTCCG
>WHTG01000302.1 GCA_009377835.1 Nitriliruptorales bacterium | reverse complement strand
CGAAGAAGTTCGGATTCGGGCAAGGGGGGTCGGTGGCGGGGCATACTCGTCGCATGTGGGATGGGCGCTGTGTCGTCGCCCTGGTGACGGGCGCACTCCTGCTGGGATGTGGCGGTTCGTCGACGCCCTCGACGGCAGGAGCAACAGCCGGCGTGGGCGACCTGCACGTCTCCCTGGAACGCCCGCGGTATCTCGTCGTCAGCCGCAAGGTCGAGATCATCCTGCGCAACCAGGGGGCCAACCCGATCAGCGTCGACACGCTGCAGCTGACCTCCGAAGCCTTCGAGGCAGTCGAGCCGACACTGCGCAGCGTCGACGTCCCACCGGGGCAGCGGGTGGACGTTCCGGTGCCGTACGGTGAGGCACGCTGCGGAAACGACATCACGGAGCACACGGTGCGGCTCGGGATCGGGGGAAGCGGGCCGCAGGAGTGGGAACTGGAGGACGCGGATGAGGCGATCGGACTCCTGCACTCCGAGGAGTGCCACCGACAGGCCGTGGAGGCCGCCGCGGACATCGACTTCGGGATGCGGTGGCGGCAGCTGGACGAACGCTCCGTGCGCACGACACTGGTCGTTCGCCGCGCCGAATCCCCCGACAGAATCGTCGTCGACGAGATCCGCGGCGGGGTGATCTGGTCGCTGAAGACGCTCGGTCCGCAGCGGACGCCCGCCCTGGCTCTTCCTGAGGGGGAGGACGAGGCCGAGGTTGACGTGCAACTCGGCATCCTGCGCTGCGATCCACACGGGATGGCCGAGAGCAAGAAGACGTATCGCTTCCCGATCTACGTGTCGCTGGGGGAGGCCGAGGCGCAGTACCTGGAGGTCGAGCCCACCGGTTCGGGACGCGCGCTGCTGGAGCGGATGCTGGACGACTGCGCCAACGGCTGAGCCGCCGGCGCTACCCCGGGTCCCGCGGCACCCCCGCCTACACTCGCGCGCATGCCACAGTCGCGCCGCATCGGCCTGATGGGCGGCACCTTCGATCCCATCCATCTGGGACACCTGGTGACCGCCGAACAGGCGCGCGTTGACCTGGCTCTGGCGGAGGTCGTGTTCATTCCCGCCGGCGGGCCCTGGCAGAAGGAGGGCGACGTGTCGGATGCCGAGCACCGCTACCTCATGACGGTGCTCGCGACGGCCGCCAACCCGTCGTTCAGCGTGTCACGGCTGGAGCTGGAGACGCCTGGGCCGACCTACACGGTGGACACGTTGCGACGGGTCCGCAAGGCGCTGCAGGAACACGGCATCAGCCAGTCCCGCGAGGAACTGTTCTTCATCACGGGCGCGGACGCGATCCTGAACATCCTGTCGTGGAAGGACTCCGAGGAGTGCCTGGAGCTGGCCACCTTCGTCGCCGCGACGCGGCCCGGCCACGACCTCCGGGACCTCGAGGCCCACGACCTGGACCACCGCGTGCTGCACCTCAACGTGCCGGCGCTGGCGATCAGCTCGACCGACGTCCGCGAACGCTTCGCCGCCGGACGCGCCACGCGATATCTGGTCCCTCGTGAGGTGGAGGAATACGTCCACAGGCACGGGCTGTACGGTGTCGCCGGCCACGGTCTGGCCGCCGGTTCGCTCCCGTGAGCACCCGGATACTCGGCCCGCGCCAGGCTCGGCGGGCCCGGCTGCGCCGCCGGCGGCGGCGCCGGGGACTCGTCGCGTTCTTCCTCGCGATCGCGGTACTGGCTGGTCTTGTCGTCGCCGGAGCATGGCCTGGAAGACGCACGCTTGCGCCGTCAGCGGACGTCCCGGCCGAGCAGGCGACGACGGCCGGGACCGGCGAGCAGGACACGCTGCTCCTGGTCCGTCACGGCCGGGACGAGGGGCCGGCGCTTGGGGTAACCCTGCTCGCCGCGCAGCCGCGTGGACGGTCGACGGTGCTCTTCATCCCGGTCGGCACCCTTGTGGACATCCCCGGGTTCGGGTTCGACCAGCTGGGGCTGACGTTCCAGTACGGCGGCGCCGCGCTGCTGGAGGCCAGCGTGGAGAACCTCCTCGGGGTCGACGTCGACCACGTCGCCAGCGCATCACAGTCGGGCCTGGGTGCCCTGCTCGGACGCACCGGCGGATTGGAACTGGAACTGGATGAACGCCTGGTGAGACGGTCACGCGACGGCACCGGTGAGGTCCGGTTCGAACCGGGCACGCAGTTCCTCGACGGTGAACGGTTGGTGGAGTACTGGTCGTTTCGCCAGCGCGACGAGCAGGAGGTCGCGACCTTCCCGCGTCAGCAGCTGGTGTGGGCGACGCTGCTGGACTCCCTCGACGACGAGGACGTGGTCGATGCCCTGGTCTCGGATGGCGCCCCACAGTTGCAGACGTCTGCCGAGCCGCGATTCCTCAGGTCGATGCTGGTCATGCTCGCCCGCGCGAGGGGTGCCGAAAAGATGGAGTTCACTCTGCTGCCGGTCACTCCCTTCGGGTCGGACGGCGGATCCGATGACACGTATCGCGCGACGCCGGAGGGGATCCGGCGGCTGGCGGAAGGGCCCCTGGCGCCGAGCGTCCCCACGGGAGGCGGCGCCGAGGCCCT
>WHTG01000283.1 GCA_009377835.1 Nitriliruptorales bacterium | reverse complement strand
TCGATGCCGCGGCTGGAGCGCTGCAGATACCACACGTGGGCGAGCGCCACGGCGACCCAGGCCACGATGGCGATGCCCTGGTAGTTCAGGGCGTCGAGCACGTAGTTGAAGACGTTGGTGAGCATGAGCAGGAACGAGATCCCGCAGGCCACGACGACCCAGACCGTGCGCGGCAGGTTCAAATGCAACCGCGAGAAGAAGCCCTGGAGATTCGTCGACGCGAGGTACAGGTTCACCGTGTTGATGCGCATCTGCGTGACTGCGATGAGCGCCAGGCCGACGACGTTCGTGAGGTTCACGATCTTCACCGGCAGCGCGCTCTCCTGGCCGGCGAGCTCCTCGAACGTGATGCCGAAGGTCGAGACGAGCAGGATGCCCAGTAGGCCGTTCACCAGGAACGTGAGCGTGTAGTAGAGCCAGCCGAACGTGACGGCCACGTGGTACTTCTCGTCCGACGGCTTCGCCAGTCGGGCGAAGTCGAACGTGAACATCATGAGGATCCAGACGCCCATGTAGGCGGCGAAGGCCTGCAGCCAGGGCAGCGTCGTGCCGGCCGCGGCCTCGGCGTCGGGCAGGAAACCGTGGTAGCCGTTGTCGGCCAGCGCCCACACCACGACCGCGACCATGCCGACGATGTAGAAGGGCAGCAGCCAGGCGTTCAGGCGATCGAGCCAGACGCGCACGCCCTTCCATACGAGCGGGCCGGTGAGGAGGATCACGACGGCGTACCAGAGCTTGATCGGTCCGCCGATGAGCGTCTGCGCGGCCACGGCGATGACCGACCCCTCGAAAACGGTGTAGTAGATCGCCGTGGCGGCGAAGATGAGCGTGGCGATGCTCGCGCCGACGAAGCCGAACATGCTGCGGGAGAAGAGCGCCACGGTGAGCCCGCTGCGTGACGCTGCACGCACGATGACCATGTTCACCAGGCTGTAGACGATGACGGACAGGACGATGCCGATGAGGGCGTTCACCGTCCCGTAGAAGAGGGCCAGGAACGCGGCGAAGTACAGGTAGAAGAACGCGGTCATGACCGCGTACCACGCCATCGTCAGCGGCCCGCGGTCCATCCGCCACGTGCGCGGAACGATGTGCAGCGAGTAATCCTCGGTCGCCGCCTGCTCCACGACACGCGGATCGTCCTCGTACGAGACGTCGAGCGGCGGCAGGGACGCGCTGGCCTGCGTGGACACGACTAGGCCTCCTCGGGGTCGGGTGCGGTGCACCTTCTAGCGCGACGTTGGCTGGTGGATGTTGTGCCCACTCTCTCCGCGCCGGGGTGGCACGACGCTCGGCACCGTGGGCGGTACAGCGTATCCGGTTTCCGAAACGAGGGATATCCCCGTGCTGACCAGCCGTGATGCGGGCCGTCTCAGCCCTTGGCGTCAGCCCAGCTCGGCCCCGCGCCCTGTCCACCTTCAGGGGTACGGCCAGGGTGCACACCGACCCCATGACCTCCCGCACCAGGGCGATGACGGCGTCGCTTTCGGCGTGCGGGGCTTCCAGGACCACCTCGTCATGGACGGTGAGGACCATCCGGGCGGCCAGGCCGGCGGCTTCGGGGCGCTCGTCGAGGTTGACCATGGCCGGCTTGCAGATGTCGGCGGCGCCGCCCTGCACGGGGGCGTTCTGGGCTATCCGTTCGCCCATCTGCCGGATGCGGAAGTTGTCCGACGACAGTTCGGGCAGCGCTGATACTCGACCGGATCACCGGCATAAGTCCCGTTCCGGGACGGGTCTGGAGTCACCACCGCCGGCGCGGTGGAGCATAACGACAGATCCTGCGCTCGGCCGCCAGCGCCACTCCGGTATCGGCGATTATGGGCGGCTCGAGAGGCTCTGGCCCCGCTCACAGTGCCGGCTATCGGGTGGGGCGGCGGCGCCGGGGCGCTCGGTCTGGGACACTGTCGATATGACGCGAGCCGCCGATGAGGTTCCTCGTCGTCGGGTTTGGACGAGAGTCATTTCGCTGACAGGCGTTCCGCTGGTGGTCGCCCTTTTGCCGTCTCAGCTGACCGACACCCGACGCCTGAGTGCGAAGGAGGAGAGCCCGGCGGTTCCAAGCCGTGCACATACCCATGCGTCACGATCGGTCCGGCCCCCATGGACCGTTGCCTCTACGACCCGGCCGCTAGGCCGACGACAACCACTTCGCAGTACCCGCTGTCCCCGACCACCGCTCCCGGTTCGTATTCGCGTCCCGTCCCACCCCCTGCCGCCAACTGACCTGTCGATCCGCCCTGCAGATCCAGCCCCGTCGCGGCGTCCATTGGCGAGCAGTAGGTGATGTGCCGGACCCGGACGGGTCTCGTGAGCGTGCCACCGGCGGGCCCGTAGCGCATACCGACGGTTGGGGGTCGCTGCTCGTTGGGGGCGCGGGCGAAGGGAAGTCGTCCCCCTGCAGGCGGCCGTCGTCCGCAGCCAGCCGCCCACCCCGGCTCACCAGGACGTTCCAAACGCCCGCCGCCGGGCCTCCCCTCCTTCACCGGACCGGATCGAGGCTCGCTGGCGTATGCGGCCTCGGCCGGCGCCGGCGGCGGATACTGCCGGATCATGATCCGCTCCGACCCCCACGACGGCTCGGCCGTCGAAGCGGCGACCAGACGCCGGGACGAACCTCATCAAGGATGACGGCCCACGAACCGATACGCCCGGAAGAGAACGGACAGGCGTTCTCATCGCCGTGGAGGACCGATGGCCGAGAACGAACTGCTCACCCCCGCCGAAGTGGCGGTCATGTTCCGGGTGAACCCCAAGACCGTGACCCGCTGGGCCCGCGCCGGCAAGATCTCCGCCGTGCGGACACTCGGCGGGCACCGCCGGTTCCGGGCGGAGGAGATCCGCCGGTTCCTCGAAGAGGTCCAGGACCTCCAGGTCTGACCCACAGAAGGCGACGCGGCCGAGCGCTCGCGACGGACCGGAGGACCGCGTCGGCTGTCAGTCGTCCGGGCAGCCGGCGTCGTCCGGGTCGGTCGGTTCGATGCGGCCGCCGCTTGGCCACCCTCGCCGCGCCGGGCGCGGCCCGGTAGACGACGTCGTCATAGGCCGCCGAGGCCCTCGCGCAG
>WHTG01000296.1 GCA_009377835.1 Nitriliruptorales bacterium | reverse complement strand
GTCGGCCGCGACGCCGAGGCAATCGCCACCTCGGCGCGCGACCTCCGAGTGCGCGGCGCCGCCGCAGTGGTCGGCATCTCCATCCCGCGAGTCGGGCTGGCGGCCGTCGTGACCGCCTCAGTCCTCACAGGAGTTGCCTCGGCAACCATCGCACCACTGCAGAACATTTTGCCCACCATGGGGTTGCTCGTGATCATCAAGGTATTCGCGGCGGTGATCGTCGGCGGATTCGGGAACGTCACGGGTGCGATCTACGCGGGCTTCCTGCTGGGCCTCGTCAACGCCATGGCGGTCGGTTACGTGTCCAGCGCGTATGCCGACGCGATCGTCTTCGCGGTGATGATCTCCGTCCTTCTCATCAAGCCACATGGCCTCGTCGGGCGGGCGGTACGGGTGTGAGTGCGCTGCAGCGCGTTGATCCGGCGGGTGCGGGGTGGGTGGCCGCACTGGGCGTGGCGGCGGCGTTTCCGCTGCTGGTGCAAAACCCTTTCTACTTCTCAATCGGGATCACCGCGTTGATCTTTGTCGGCCTCGCGGTGGCGTTCGACCTCGTGGTGGGCCGGATAGGGGCACTTAGCCTGACGCAGCCGCTGTTCTTCGGGTTCGGCGCCTACGTGGCGGCGCTGTTGAGCGTGCATGCCGACACGAACTTCTGGGTGGAGGCAGGGGTTGGTGCTGTGGGCGCGGTTGTGCTTGCCGTTCTCGTCGGCATCCCGTCATTTCGGCTGTCGCTGCACTCGTTCGCCATCGGGACTCTTGGATTTGCCGCAATTGGCCAGGTGGTGGCGGAGAATTGGGTCCAGGTCACTCGCGGGCCGTACTGCGTGACCGGCGTCGCGCCGCTTCGGCTGCCGTTCCCGGGCGGCACGTTCATGGCTGTGACGCTCAGCCAGCAGTACTACGTGATCCTCGCCGTCGCCGCGCTCATCGTCGCGGCGGTGTTCGTCTTGACCCGCGTTCGGCTCGACTTAGCGTTCACCGCCGTGCGCGATGACCCCGTTCTCGCTTCCGCACGCGGCCTTTCCCCCAACGGCTTCCGGATAGGCGCGTTCGGGGCGTCGGCCGCGTTTTCGGCGGTCTGTGGCGCGTTCGCCGCCCATTTCCAGGCGGTGGTGTGCGCGACGTCGCTCGGCTTCGCCTACACGACGGCTCTGCTGATCATGGTGTTCGTGGGCGGCCGCGCGAGCCTGCGCGGCGTCGTCGCGGCGGCGGTGATCTTCACTGCGGTGCCGCAGCTCCTGCGGGTAACCGACGAATGGAGGCTGACAATCTACGGCCTGATGCTGTTGGTCGTCGTGCTGGTCTTCCCGGACGGCCTGGAGCGGTTGATCGGGAAGGTGCGGCGATGAACGGAGCAGCGCTTCAGGTGCGTGACCTGCGTAAGTCGTTCTACGCGGTGCACGCGCTCGATGGCGTGAGCTTCTCGGTAGCGCCGGGGGAGCTGGTCGGGCTGATCGGACCGAACGGATCGGGCAAGACGACCGCCATCGACTGCATTTCCGGGCTCCAGGAGCCCGACAGCGGCTCGGTTGAGTTGGACGGCGCATCGATCTTCCGCTACGCGCCGCACCGGCTCGCCCAGCATGACGTCGTACGGACCTTCCAGGGCGTGCGGGTATTCGCCACGCTGCCGGTGCGGCGCAACCTTGAGGTCGCCATGCTCGGCCGGCTGCGTGGCCGCCAGCGGATCGCCGCGCTGGCGCACCGTCGCCGCGGCTGGCCGGGGATCGGCGATCTGATCGCCACTTTCGGTCTGGAACCGGTCGCGGATATGCCCGCCGGGCACGTCTCCTATGGCCAACGCAAGCTCGTCGAGTTCGCCGCCGCCTGCGTGCGCAGGCCCCGCTTGCTGCTTTTGGACGAGCCCGTCGCCGCGGTCAACCCCACGATGGCCAACGTTATCCGCGACCGGATTCTCGAGCTGCACCGCCAGGGCACTTCGATCCTGCTTGTGGAGCACAACATGGAGTTCGTCCTCGGCACGTGTCAGCGTGTGATCGTACTCGACGAGGGTCGCATTCTCGTCGAGGGCGCTCCCGAGGACGTGGTCCGCCGCCCGATCGTCCAGGAGGCGTATTTTGGTCGCTGAGCCGCCAGTGCTGGAGCTGTGCAACGTGCACGCCGGCTACACCGACGTCCCGGTGCTGCGCGGAGTCGATCTGGAGTTGCAACAGGGAACGGTCACTGCGGTGATCGGCGCCAACGGCGCAGGCAAGTCGACGCTCCTAAAGACCGTGTTCGGCCTGGTGCGCGCAAGCCGAGGCGCGATCCGCCACCGGGGTGAGGACATCACCCGGGCGAGCAGCCGGGAGCACCTCCGGCTGGGGATCGTGCTCGTCCCTCAGGGTCGCTGCAACTTTCCACTGATGACGGTGCACGAGAACCTTGAGATGGGCGCCTACACGCGACACGACGGTGACGTGGCTGCGGACATCGAGCAGCTCTACGACACCTTCGAGATGTTGCGACGCAAGCGCCGAGAGCTGGCGGGCAACCTCAGCGGCGGCGAGCAGCAGCTACTTGAGATGGCGATGGCACTCGTGTTGAAGCCGCGGCTGATGCTGGTCGACGAGCCGTCACTGGGACTCTCGCCGGCCATGTGCCACAGGGTG
>WHTG01000179.1 GCA_009377835.1 Nitriliruptorales bacterium | reverse complement strand
GGTCAGCGGCGCCGACGACATGTACGGCAACGGCGGCTTCGACCGGATGTACGGCGAAGGCGGCAACGACCGCATGAAGGGCAACGACAGCGACGACTACCTCGAGGGCAACCAGGGCAGCGACTGGCTCGAGGGCAACGATGGTGAGGACGACCTCATCGGCGGCTCCTCGTTCGAACTGTCCACGCTGTCACAGACCGGTGACCCGGACGCCGCGGACTTCCTGCACGGCGGCGGCGACTCCGACGTCATCGCGGGCGACAACGCCGTCATCAGCCGCAGCGAGACGGGCGCCGCGACGCCGGTGTACTTCAACACCGACGGGCGCTTCCTCGGGTTCACCACACCGCGGTGGATCCGGCTGCTGGATCTGGCCGCGCCGGTCGCGACCCGCTACGGCGGCGACTTCGTCTCCGGCGGTGAAGGTGAGGACCTCGCGTTCGGCCAGGACGGCGACGACGCCATCTCAGGTGGCCCGAACGACGACTACCTGGAAGGCAACGGCGCGATCGACCGGATCTTCGGCGACCGTCTGCCGTGGGACAGCACCGTGGCCAGTCGCTTCCCGACGGTTCCCGCCGGTATCGGCGACGCCGACGGGACCGGCTTTCGCAGCGCAACCCTGCAGCTCGACGGGCCGGCCGGTGCCGACGGGCAGGACGACATCCTCGGCGGCAGCGCATTGGCCGGTCACCGCGACGGCCAGGGCGACACCGCCATCACGTTGCCCGACCCGAGCACGACGTTCAGCCCGGCGGACTTCGAAGCCCGCTTCGGCGACTACATCTTCGGCGACGGGGACGATGACTTCGTCCTCGGTGACAACGGGACGTTGACGCGGTTCTCGGCCGGTTACACCCCCGTGTCCGGCAGCTACCTCCGCTCGATCGGACGCAACGGCACCGAGCATCGCCTGGTGCGCGAGGCCGTGCGCTACGACGTCGGCGGCATGGCAGGAACGTGGGGCGACGACTTCATCGAGGGCAACGCGGGCGACGACGCCGTGTGGGCCCAGAACGGCAACGACGAGGTGTGGGGCAACGCCGGCGACGACGACCTGCTCGGCGAACTCGGTGACGACCGTGTCTACGGCGGTGCCGGCGAGGACGCGCTGATCGGCGACCGCGGCAGCATCCGGAACACCGCCGTCATCACTGCGATGCAGGGGGCAGGCCAGCCGTTCGAGGACTTCACCGTCGACACGGACGGACCGCCGTTCCTGCTGTTCAAGGCATTCACCACGCACCAGTACGACCGGCGGGTAAACCTGTACGAGGACGTCGAAGGTTCGGTCGGCGCGCTGCGCCCGTCCGCCACCGACCGCTCGCTCGCCATGTCGGCGATGAGCGACGGCGGTGCCGACGTCCTGCGCGGCGGCTCCGACCACGACAGCCTCCACGGCGCCGGCGGGGACGACATCCTCAACGGCGACACCGGGGGTGACTACCTGTTCGGCGGCCACGGCTCCGACGCCATGTGGGGCGGCCGCGGCAGCACGCTGGACAGCGAAGCAGACCTGCGCCAGCCGAGCACCGTGACCGACGGGTCGTTCGACGACCGGTGGGTCGACTACCTGTTCGGCGGCCGCGGCGGCGACCCATCCGCCACGCCACACGGCGTGGTGACCGGCGGAGCGGACGTCCTGGACTTCCGGCCACGGACGTCGTACGAGGGCGGCACCAAGAAGGACCCGCAGACGCTCAGCGACCCGCAGGCGTGGCACGACAACGTTTCGCCGTACACCTCGCGGCACGGCGAGACCCAGGAAACGCTGCGGCAGCACCACCACGGCGTGGATTGGATCTACGGCGGCTGGGACCGCGACGTCATGCAGGCCAACGTCGCCGGCCAGGGGCCCAACGACCAGGACCGGCTGATTGACTGGGCAGGGACGTACAACCTGTACACCCACTGCGAGCCGGACTACGGCGGTTACAACGACGTCTACACGATCAGCCCGACAATGGTCGATGCCATGGAGCGTCTGGCCTACGCCACAGGCGCCGGCGAGACGCTGGCGAACGTCCTGCAGAGCGGCTCGTCCGGGTTCGACGAGCTTGCGCTCGTGTACCAGCACGACGTGAAGGACAACGCCGGACAGGCGTATCCGGACACGCCTGGCCACTTCACGCAGACCGCGTGCGACCCGGACGCGACGCCGTAGTCGACACACCGAAAGAAGGGGAAGGGCCGCACCTGGGGCCCTTCCCCTTGTGACAGGCGGCGAGGATTACCCGCGCTGCTCGCCCTGCATCGGCTTGCGGATCCGTCCGTCCTCGTCGAACAGCTCCGGGTTGATCACCATGTTCTCGAAGTCGCTCCAGATGCGGTCGTCCTTGCTGCAGTCGTACGTCCGGCACACCGCAGGGCGTGCCTCGTAGATGGTGCAGCCCTTGGTGCCGGCGTCGCAGTGGGCGCACCACCCGTCGCTGCCGATGCGGTTGGCGTACGGGTCGTGCAGGTCCCACTGCACGACCCCCTCCATGATGTCCTGCTCGGTCAGGGCCCAGCGCATCGAGCAACACGCCGCCTTGCAGACGGGGATCCGCGCGGCGCAGTCGATCTGCGGCAGGACCTCTGGTGGGATCTCGTACTTGTCGACCACGTCGGCCGCCAGCTTCACGCCCGCGCCGGCGTCGACGAACTGCTCCTGAACCGCCTCGACCGCATCGACGCGGCTGGCGTCGAACTCCTCCTGGGTGATGATTCCCTTCTCCACCAGCAGCTCGCCCAACGCGCGGACGTTGACGGACGTTCCGAAGACCAGCCGCCCCGTCGACCGGGTCCGCTCGGTGGCCGTGCGAAACGCGTCGAACAGCTCGTTGTCCTCCACCGGAGGCGCCGTGACCACGGGCAACAGCCTTCGCTGAGGTGGCACCGGCATGGTGGCCTCGACGGGGCTTGGCCCGGCGGTCTCGGACGAATCCGGCGGTACCAGCGTGTCGGTCATGCGTGCCGCTCCTCGACTATCTCCTGTCGTCAAGGGTGCGGCAAAATCGCGCCGCGAGAAGGCCGCACATCGGGCACGGCCGCCTGCCCCATCGGGCAACCGAAGGCTGGCGTGACGATCTGGTCACGCCCGTGGTGCCACATGAGTGACACGAACCCCCCCAAACCGCACCGGCACGCGTGAGAAATATCGCAGAACATCCCTTCCCTTTCCCGCTCGGTTCCGTATCGTTCCGCCTGCAGCGGGAGAACAGGCGGCCATCGCGAGCCGACGTCCGCCGACCAGCAAAGTCGATCGACCAGGTGGGAGGGTCATGGACGTCGAACCGCGCCAGACCGGAGTGAAACCGCCGGAGCATCAGCGGCACAAGCAGCACCACGTCAAGTACACGGACGTGGAGGACACATACCTCGAGAACCGCCAGTTGCACAGAAGCGCCGGCTGGGTGCTGCTGTGGGCACTCGGGGTGGGCGCGGTCATCTCGGGTGACTTCTTCGGCTGGAACTTCGGGCTGGCCGCCGGCGGCTTCGGCGGGCTGCTCATCGCGACGTTCTTCATCGCGATCATGTATGTCTGCATGGTGCTGTCGATCGCAGAGATGTCGACGGCACTGCCGCACGCCGGCGGGTTCTACTCGTTCACGCGCAATGCGTTCGGTCCGCGGCTGGCGTTCCTCAACGGTGTCACCGACATGGTCGAGTACGTCATCACGCCGGCGGTCATCGTCGTCGGCATCTCCGGGTACGCGGACACGCTCCTGCCCGGCATCCCCAACCCGGTGTGGTGGCTGCTGTTCTACGCCCTGTTCGTCGGCATCAACATCTGGGGTACCGAGCTGACGTTCAAGGTGGCACTCGCAGTCACGCTGGCGTCGATGGGGATCCTCGTCATCTTCTACATCGGCGCGATCTTCTCGGGTGCGTGGAGCAGCGACCTGCTCTTCAACATCGGTGACGGCAGCTTCCTGCCCGAGGGGTGGTACGGCGTGTTCGCCGCGCTGCCCTTCGCGATCTGGTTCTACCTCGCCATCGAGCAGTTACCGCTCGCGGCCGAAGAGTCGCACGACGTCGTCAACGACATGCCCAAGGCGCTGATCGTGGGCATCATCACGCTGCTCGCTCTCTCGGTGTTCACGCTCGTGCTCAACAGCGGGGTCGGCGGCGGTGCGGCATCCATCGGTGAGTCAGGGGCTCCGCTGGAGGAGGGTTTCCGCGCAGTCTTCGGCGCCGGTCAGGGCAGCGCAATCCTCACCTTCATCGCGCTGACGGGTCTGATCGCCAGCTTCCACTCGATCATCTACGCGTACGGCCGTGTGCTGTTCGCGCAGTCGCGCGCCGGCTACATACCGCGGTGGATCTCCGTCACGAGCACCCGCCGGACACCGCACCGAGCCCTGCTGCTCGGTGCTCTCGTCGGCTACCTCATCGCTGTCCTCCTGGAGATCGTCGGCGGTGGCGAGAGCCCGGTCGGCGCAGCGTTGCTCAACATGGCCGTATTCGGTGCGGTCATCTCCTATGGGCTCGTGATGGTCAGCTACATCGCGTTGAAGAAGAACCGCCCCGATCTCCCGCGTCCGTACAAGAGCCCGCTGGGCGTCGCAGGAGCCTGGGTCGGAACGGTGCTGGCCGTCATCTCGTTGTTCGCGACCTTCGCCATCGCCGACTACCGGCCGGGTGTTTTCGGCACGCTGATCTTCGTCCTCCTGATGTACATCTACTACTTCCTCTACAGCCGCAACCGCCTGGTGTCGCGCGCCCCCGAGGAGGAGATCGCACTCGTGTCCGAGGCGGAACGACGCGAACTCACCTGAGCCCACGACAACCCAACAGGAGACGCCCGTGGCACCCGTACGCGGGATGCTGACCCGCGACGAACTCGCGTCGCGGGTCGGCGAGGGCACCATTGACACCGTCATCGTCGCCTTCACCGACCACTACGGCCGGCAGATGGGCAAGCGGTTCGACGCCGGCTTCTTCCTGGACGAGGCCGTCGAACTGGGCACACACGGCTGCGACTACCTGCTCACCGTCGACATGGAGATGGAGCCCGTCCCCGGCTACGCGTACGCCAACTGGGAACTGGGCTACGGCGACTTCCACCTCGTGCCGGACCTGGGCACGCTGCGGGTCGCGAGCTGGCTCGATCGCACCGCCCTGGTGCTGTGCGACGTCGAGGACCAGCGAGCGCACGGGCCGGTCACTGTCGCCCCCCGCTCGATCCTCGCGCGCCAGATCCGCCGCGCCACCGACCTTGGGTTCACGGCCAAGGCCGGCTCCGAACTCGAATACTTCCTGTACTCCGACTCGTACGCGCAGGCCAACGCAAAGGGCTACGCCGACCTGAAGCCGCACGGCTGGTACATCGAGGACTACCACCTGCTGCAGGGCACGCGCGAGGAGCACATCAACGGTGCGCTGCGCCGCCACCTGCGCGACTCCGGCATCCCAGTCGAGACGTCGAAGGGGGAGTGGGGCCGCGGTCAGCACGAGCTCAACGTCCGCTACACCGACGTGATGACCATGGCCGACCGCCACGTCATCTACAAGCAGTGCGCCAAGGACATCGCGGAGCAGCTGGGGCTGGCCATCACGTTCATGGCAAAGCCCGACGAGTCCGAGGCGGGCTCCAGCTGCCACGTCCACATCAGCCTGTGGGACGGGGACGACAACGCCTTCGTCGGCGACGATGACTTCGGTCCGGTCACGGCATCGAAGACGTTCGGCTCGTTCCTCGCCGGAATGATGGCGCACGTCGCCGACGTGATGGTCCTGTACGCACCGACGATCAACTCGTACAAGCGGTACCAGAGCGGCTCGTGGGCCCCGACGCAGCTGGCGTGGAGCCGCGACAACCGCACCGCCGGGTTCCGCGTCGTCGGCAGCGGGCCGGCGCTGCGCATCGAGTGCCGCATCCCCGGGGCCGACTGCAACCCGTACCTCACCTTCGCCGGCCTCCTGGCCTCCGGTCTGGACGGCGTCGAGCGGGAGCTCGAGGCGCCGGCCGCCTTCGAGGGCGACGTGTACGGGGCGAGTGACCTCGCCCACGTGCCTCAGACGTTGCGGCACGCCACGGCGCGGTTCGCCGAGAGCGCGTTCGTCAAGGAGTCGTTCGGCGAAGATGTGCAGGAGCACTACGCGCACTTCTTCCGGGTCGAGCAGGACGCCTTCGACAAGGCGGTCACCGACTGGGAACGCCGCCGCTACTTCGAACGGATCTGAGGGACCACATGCGACTGCAGGACAAGGTCGCGCTGATCACCGGCGCGGCCGGCGGCATCGGACGCCAGAGCGCGTTGCGCTTCGCCGCC
>WHTG01000305.1 GCA_009377835.1 Nitriliruptorales bacterium | reverse complement strand
GTAACGCCCTCGAGAGTTCGAATCTCTCCGACTCCGCTGCACCCCTAATGTTGCTGTGGGAGATGGCCGAGACATCCGAGGCGGTCGCCTCGAACGCCGGCCGCTTGGCCAAGGCGGAGCGGCTGGCGGAATGCCTGCGGCGGCTGGAGCCCGACGAGATCGGGATCGCGGTGGCGTTCCTGTCCGGTGAGCTCCGCCAGCGACAGATCGGCGTCGGCCACGCCGCGCTGCGCGAGCAGCCGCCGGCAGCGGCCGCCCCGTCGCTCACCCTGCGCGAGGTCGACGCGACCTTCGAGCGGGTCAGCCGGCAGGCTGGTCCCGGATCGCAGCGCGAGCGGCGGCGGCTGATCACCCGCCTGCTGGAGCGCGCAACCGCGGTCGAGCAGCGCTTCCCGCGAGGCGGCCGACATGGTGATCACCGATGATGACCTGGCCACGATCGTCGCCGCGGTCCGCGAGGGACGCGGGGTCTACGACAACGTCCGCAAGGTCGTCGACTGCCTGGTGACCGGGAATCTCGGCGAGGTCCTCGTGGTCTTCATCGCGCTGCTGTCGCTCCCAGCCCCGGGCGTACCGCTGTTCCCAGGCGCCCGGCTAGTTCTGCTCTTGCGCCCGCCGCGCTGCTGCCCGCGACGCCCGCGGGACTTGGGCTGGCGGGGACGGTGCTCAGGCGTCGGTGCCCCGGAGAAGGCCGGGACGACGGCAGCGGAACCCGACGGAGCGTTGGCATCAAGCTGCTCGACGTCGACCGGCTCGAGCCGCTGCGGCACGCGCAGTTCCCGCTGCAGGCTGCTGACATCACGCTGCTTGTCCGGGGTCACCAGGGTGACCACCAGGCCGTCGGCGCCGGCCCTGCCGGTCCGCCCTGAGCGGTGGACGTAGTCCTTGCCGCTCGCCGGCGGGTCGAAATGAATCACGGCGCCAACGTTGTCGATGTGCAGGCCACGAGCGGCGACATCGGTGGCGACGAGCGTGACGGCCCGCCCGCTGCTGAAATCGGCGAGCGCACGTTCGCGCTGGTTCTGCGAGCGGTTGCCGTGAATCGCCACCGCCGAGACGCCCTTGTGCCGTAGTTGCCGGGTCACCCGGTCCGCGGCGTGCTTGGTGCGCGTGAACACGATCGCAGATGCGGCCGCGCGCACGACATCACTGGTAATGAGTACCCTGGCGCTGCGCTCCGCACGCCAGAAGAAGTGCTGCACGTCGCCCTGCTCGGTTGCACGCTCCTCAAGCTCGTAGCGCACCGGGTCATGCTGGTACTTGCGGGTCAGTACGTCGACGTCGTGATCGAGGGTCGCTGAGAACAGCAGCGTCTGCCGGTCTGGCGCGGTCTGGTCGAGCAGCCACTGGACCTCCGGCAGGAAGCCCATGTCGGCCATGCGGTCGGCCTCGTCGAGGACGACGAAGTCGACTGCCCGCAGGTCGATCTCGCCCTGGCGGGCCAGATCGGCGAGACGGCCGGGGCAGGCCACAACGATGTCGACGCCGCCGCGCAACCGGCGCCGGTCGCGGTTGAGCGGCGTGCCTCCGTAGAAGGTGCCGACGGTGCGACCGGCGTTCTCGGCCAAGGGGCGGAGCACGTCGGTGATCTGCCCGGCCAGCTCACGGGTGGGCACCAGGACCAGGGCCCGCGGACGCCGCGGCTTACCCTTGCCCGTGCGCATGGCGAGGGGAATGGCGAAGGCCAGCGTCTTGCCGGAGCCGGTGGGAGCGCGCCCGCACAGGTCACGGCCGGCAAGCGCCTGGGCGATGGTGGATTCCTGGATGGGGAAGGGACTGGTCACGCCACGTCGGGCGAGGGACTCGACGAGATTGCGTGGCACGCCGAGTTCGGTGAACGTTTGCAACAGGTTGCTCCTGCCCAGGCCGTCCGGCCCAGGTGTCGGTAGGGCGAACACGCCTGAAGGTCAGAAGACGACCAAAACCCGCATGGAGTCCGGCGACTGGAAGGGTGGCGCCGAGCAGTGAAGCGGCGCAACGTCGCGCGTGTTCATGGGCAAGAAGGTCCCGCCCGTTGCCGCAGTATAGCCAGCGCGGTGGGGACCACCAGTTCAACTGGACATGTTACATGTAACATGCTACATATGCTCGCATGGTGGTCCGTCGTCTCGAGGCTGGTCGTGACCGGCTCGTCGACGCGGCGAGGGAGGAGATCCGCGCTGCGATCCTCAGCGGGCGCCTGCAGCCGGGCACGCCGCTGAGCGTCCCGGCGCTGGCTGGGCAGCTGGGGATCTCTCGCACGCCGGTGCGGGATGCCCTGATGCGACTCCTCAGCGAAGGGCTCGTCCAGGAGGTCCGCCGCAAAGGCATCGTGGTCGCCGCCTTTGACCGCCGGGAGCTCTACGAGCTCAACGACGTCCGGGCCGCCCTGGAGCCGTTGGCCGCACGGCACGCCGCGACCATGCTCGACGAGCAGTCGCT
>WHTG01000034.1 GCA_009377835.1 Nitriliruptorales bacterium | reverse complement strand
CGCGCGACAGTCCGACAGTGAACTGGTGGCGGTGTGCAGCGCGTTCGGCGTCGCGATGTATACGACGTCGACGTCGTATACATCGCGACGCCGAACGCGCTGCACGTCGACCACGCGCTCGCCGCGATCGCGGCGGGCAAGCACGTGCTGGTCGACAAGCCGATGGCGCTGTCGATGGCGGACGGCCACGCGATGGTGGCGGCGGCCGACCGCCACGGGGTCAACCTTGGCGTCGGGTTTCAGTTGCGTCACAAAGCGACGAACCGCACCGCCCGCGACGTGATCAGGACCGGCGGAATCGGCACGCCGGTGTGCTTCGAGCTCTCGATCGGCGCGGGCAAGGACCACTTCCCCTACGACACGTGGCGGTCCGATCCGTCACTTGCCGGCGGCGGCACGTTGCTGAACCAGGGCATACACGTCATTGATCTGGTGCAGTTCCTGGCCGACAGCCCGATCGTCGAGGTGTCGTGCTTCGCCGACGCGCCGCCCGCGGAGGACGTCGCCGTTGCGACGTGCCGCCTGGCCAACGGCGCCCTCGTGACGCTCGCGTCCAACCAGGTCATGGGTGGCACGCCGCGCACCTGGCGTGCGGTCGGCCATGCGGGGTGGCTCGAAGGCGTCGGCGCCGTCGGCGCCGCCGCGGGCGATGACCTCGTCCTGCACACCGGAACAGACGCCGAGGTGCTGGTGCGCGGAAGCGCCAACGCCTACGACGACGAGGTGGACGCCTTCGCTGCTGCCGTTGCGAAGGGTGTCCCGGTCAACGGCACGGGGCACGACGGTGTCAGCGTCATCGCCGTGGTCGCTGCGCTGTATCGCTCCGCGGACGAGGGCCGCGCCGTCACGATCGGCTGACGCGGCTGCTACGGCGCCGCGGGCTCGTCCAGGATGCGCTTGACGTCCCCCTCATCCACGATCGCCTCCTGCTCCCAGATCGCGCGGCCGAACCACGCGATCGCCAGCGTGCCCACCAAACTGGCCAGCCCGCCAGACACCACCGAGAACGCGGGTGTTGTCAGGGCCGCAACGGCGCCGGACTCCGCGTCACCGAGGCGCGGCCCACCGCCTGACAACGCGACCTTGAACGCGGTCATCCGGCCGCGCAGGCCGTCCGGCACGGCGAGTTGCAGGATCGTGTTCCGAAAGACGTTGGAAATGACGTCTGCCGCGCCGGCCAGGGCCAGCAGCAGCAGGGACAGCCAGAGGATGCGCGTCAGTCCGAATGCCGCGATCGCAAGTCCCCATCCGCACACCGCACACACGACCACGCGCCCCTGCCGGCGGACGGCCGAGACCCACCCTGTGGTCAACGCCCCAATGAGTGCGCCCGCGCCTGGGGCGGCGTGCAGCAGCCCGACCGTCGCAGCGTCGCCGCCGAGCACCTCCGTGCCGATAACCGGAAACAACGCGCGCGGCATCCCGAACACCATCGCGTTGAGATCGATGAGCATCACCTGCTGCAGCAAGGGCACGCTGCGCAGGTACTGCCATCCCTCGGCAATGGCACGGAACGTAATCCGGCCGGCGGCGTCCCGGGCCCGTTGCGGTCCCAGCGGCACGACGGCAATGGCGCTGAAGATCCCCGCGACCACGGTCAGCCAATACGCCGCTCCGATGCCGAGCTGGGCGATCAACACGCCTGCCAGGGCAGGGCCGAGCACGTTCATCGTCTGCACGAGCGTCTGCTGCAGCGCAAAGGCCGCCGGTAGCTCGGCGGCGGAGACGACGGCCGGGATGACCGCATTCCGGGCGGGAGCCTCGACGCCGCTGACCCCCGCGTTGAGCGCGATGAGCACGAAGATCGGCCACAGCCGCGCGTCGTCACCGCCGTTGAGGGCGAACCCGACGCTGGTCAGGGCCATCCCGAGCTCGACAGCGACGAGCAGCTTGCGGCGGTCGAACGCGTCGGCGGCTGTGCCACCGAGTATCGAGAAGATGATCAGCGGCGCGATCTGCACGAGGCCGACGAGCCCGACGAGCAGCGAGGAACGCGTCAGGACGAAGACCTGATAGGGCACCGCGACGACCAGCAGCTGGCGGGACAGCTGGGCGCCGATCTGCCCGAAGTACAACCATCGGAATCCGGCGCTCGACCGCAACGGCTGGATGTCCACGACAATGCGGCGCAGCGCTCCGGTCATGCGGGAACGGCGGCCGGGCGGATCGCCGCCGGCGGTCACGCCGATCCGTCCAGCACGACCTTGAGCTGGCCGGCTGTAGGCCGGCTGGCTTTGTCGTAGGCCGCCTGCACGCGGGTGATCGGCAGGACATCGGTCACGTAAGCGTCCAGCAGGCGTGGGTACGTCGCGACATACGCCTTGGCGCGCTCGAGCGCCGCGCGCCGATCCTGGCGCGGCGTCCGGCCGGCGCGGAGCGTGATGTTCCGGTCCATGAGCGTCCCGAACCGCACCGGGTAGTAATCGTCGTCGGGATTCCCGAAGTACAGGAGCGTCCCGTCGGGCGCCGTGACCGTGATCGCGTCGTCCATGGTTCCCACCTGGTGTCCGATCGCCTCGACCACCACGTCGAAGGAGCCGCCAGGCTGTTGCGCCCGTGACCAGACCCGACTCGTCCGCCCGACGAAGTCGTCGATGCCGAAGGTCGACGCGACATCGGAGCGGTCCACCGTGTCCACGCCGACGACCGGGGACGCGCCGGCGTCGCGCAGGGCGTGAGCGAACAGCAGACCGATCGGCCCGAGGCCGATCACGGCGGCGCGGGCCCCGGACACGTCTCCCAGGCGCGACATCGCCCACAGGACACACGCCAATGGCTGCAGCGCCACGGCGTGGACGTCGTCGAGTGTCTCGTCGAACTCGGCAAGCTGGTTTGCCGCTGCCGGCACGAACTCGCGAAGACCGGTCGTGTCTCCAACCCATCCCGCGACGCGGGTGCCGACCGCCAGGTCGGCGTTCGTGGCGACGACCTCCCCGACGATCTCGTGCAGTGACCACCCGAAGGTCGCGGGGGCATGCGTTGGGGGCGCGTCCTTGCAGCGCGCGATGTCACTACCGCACACGCCACCCGCCCGGAATTTCAGCAGCACGGAACCGTCCGGCAGCAGTTCGGCGGCCGGCGGGTCGATCTCATGCCGCTCGAAACGCAACGGGCCTTCGAGTCGGTACGCCCACATCGTTGCTCAGCCTTCCTCGTTGCCCGCGGCAGCGCGTGCACTGCGACGCCGCTCGTACAGGAGTAGCCAACCGCCGCAGAACGCGACCGCCGCGACCATCGTCCAGGCCACCGGGTAGCCGGCCCGCGCCACAAGCCATCCAAAGACGACGGGGCCGATGAGCCCACCCGTCAGAGTGCCCGCGTGCGCGATACCGCTGGCGGCGGCCGGCGCGTGCATGTTCTCGGAGACGACTGCCACCTGCAGCAGCCCCGGCCACCCCCATCCTGCTGCGAACGCGACAATCGTGGCCACGACCAGAGCCGCGGTCCCGCTGCCGTAAGCCAGGTAGAGGAATCCTGAAGTACCGACCACCAGCATCCCGCCGACGACTTTCAGGGGGTCGAACACGGCGCGGTCCGCCAACCACCCGACGCCCAGGCGCGTGATGATGCCCGTCAAGGACCCCAGGCTCAACAGCAGGCCCGCCGCCGCGAGTCCCTGACCCCGCCACACCGCCGATTCGACGAAGAACGCGCCCATGGAGTTCGCCGCCACGGCGCCGCAGCCCGAGGCGATCGCGATGACGACGAGACTGCGCAGTTGGCCGCGTGCAAACCGTACGGGCTCGTGAGCGGCGCGCTGCGCAGCCGTATGGTGCTCGGTGGCGGCAGGCACGATCGCAAGCAGGGCGAGCGCCGCCACCGCGCCGATGAAAAAGGCCCATCGCCAGCCGATCGTCAGACCAATCAGGGGCACGGCAAGCCCGGCAAGCAGTGACGCCACGGGGACCGCCGACTGCTTCAGGCCGAAGGCCACACCGAGGCGACGCTGCCGCACTCCGCGCGCGATGGCGAGGCTCGCCGCAGACTGCGTCACGCCGTTGGACGCTCCTGCGAGCATGAGGCCGGGCAGCAGGTGCCACCACGTCTGCGCCAGCAGCGCGATCGAGACGAGTGACGTGACGGCGAGCGCGATGCCGAGGATCAGCGAACGCCGCGCGCCCAGCCGCTCGGCGAGGCGCCCGCCCGGCACCGCGGTCACTGCGGACGCGCCGTAGAAGGAGCCGATCGCCAAACCGAGGCCGGCCTCGTCGAAATCGAGATCGGCACGCACGAGTGTCGCCAGCCCGGCGAGGAGGAAGGATGGCAGCACCGCCGCCACCGTGAACGTGACCGCGCCAAAAACGGTGAGCGCGGAGCGCCGCCGTGAGGGCGCGCCGTCAGTGCTGTCGGCCACGGCGGTCACCGGTCGGGTCAAATGCGGCCGCCTCTCTTTCCGACAGGTAAGAAATGCAAAGTATACGATGCGGCATCCGCGCGAACTGCTCGCCCAAGGCGGCTGAGCGAACCGGGACGCCGCATCCCCGTGGAAGCGGATACCAAGGAGAGTCAATGTCCAGCAGTGAGATGCCACGCCGGCGCACACGCCTGCGTCGTGACGGCCAGCAGTGGGCCTTCGACCGGTTCGTCAGCGAAACCGGCCGCGTGTTCCACTTCCAGCAGAAGGGCCGGGGGCGCATCCCTGAAGCGGTCAAGATGCACGCCCAGATCAGCAAGCACGTCGGCAGCAACGCCGAGCGCGTCGAGAAGCTCGCCAAGGCCGAGGAGGACGCGGGCCACACCCTGACGGCCCTCGAGTTCTACTTCGAGGCGGCCAATGCGTTCGGCCAGGCCCAGCATCCGGTGTTCTCTCTCAATGACGAGAAGCTGTACCTCAACGAGGCGATGCTCCGCTGTTACGACGGCGTCCGCCGCACCGCGCCCTACACGATCGAGCACCTGCACATCCCATGGAACGACACGAAGGTCTCGGGCTATCTGCACCTTGCCGACGTGGAAGGTCCAGCGCCGCTGATCTTCTTCATCCCGGGCTGCGACATGACCAAGGAGATGGTCCCGCACCCGCTGTACAACTTCGCCACGCAGCGGGGAATGCACATCTTCGTCTTCGACGGTCCCGGACAGGGTGAGTCCAACGTCCGCGGGATCAAGCTCACCGAGACGAACTACGAGGCAGCGGCGAGCACGGCACTGACACATCTGCTGTCCCGGCCGGAGATCGAGGCCGGCCGGGTCGGTATGTACTCACTGAGCTTCGGCTCGTACTGGGGTGCCCGATTCGCCGCGACAGATGGCCGCATTGGTGCGGCCGCACTTGTCTGGGCTTCGATCTGCGACAAGTACTACCTGTTCGAGGAGGAGTCTCCCCGTTACAAGCAGCTGTTCGCGTTCCTGACCCAGGCGCGCAGCGAAGAAGAGCTCGACGAGTTCCGCAACAGCATGGATCTGGACGACCTGTTGCCGCAGATCGCGTGCCCCACGCTGGTCACGGTGGGGCAGTACGACCCGCGCAGCCCGGTCGAGGAGGTGTACGAACTCGTCGACGCGATGACGGCTCCGACGGAGCTGTGGGTCTACGAGGACCAGCACCACAATGTCAACCTGCGCCAGAACTACGGCTTCCAGTGGCACGGCGACCACCACTCCACGACGATGGACTGGCTCGCCGATCGCCTCAACGGCGCGCCGCTCGCACAGCCCGGCGCCACGAAGTGGTTGGCGCCTCGCGGCTTGAGCCCGAACGACCCTCAGGTGCCGCGCAAGCGGCACTGGTTCGAGCAATAGGGACGGTTCCATGACGTCGCCGGAATGGGCGGTGCACCTGCCCCCCGCGACGAGCGTTGCCGCGGTTGACCTGCTGGCGGATCGCAGCCTGCCGGGAAGCTGGACACGGCGGTGGCGCGAGGACCCCGGAAAGAGGGTGCTGCTCGACGACGCTCGCGGGTGGTTGACCGCGGCCCGGATCGAGGAAGAGACGCGCACGGTCGCGGCGCGCTACGCCGGCGCCGGCCTGCAGCCAGGCGACCGCATCGTCGTCAGTGCGGCGCCGTCGGCGGATCTCGTCATCGCCCATGTCGCCGCGCTGCGGCTCGGGCTCACGGTCGTGCCGGTCAACAGCGCCTACACCGAGCGCGAGGTCGCCCACATCGTGCGCGACTCGGGACCCGCGGCAGCGGTCGTCGACGATCGATCCCGAGCACGCTGGATCCGTGATGCGTGCGTTCGCGAACCCGTCATCACGTCGCCCACGGTCGAACTGCCGCCTGGACGAGCTCCCTCCCTGGACGTCGTGGGGCCGAGTGACCGTGCGCTGATCGGCTACACGTCCGGGACCACCGGCGCCCCGAAGGGGGCGGTGCTGCGCCACGGCAACCTGCTCGCGAGCGCGGAGGCGCTGCGACTCGCGTGGCGGTGGACTCCCGAGGACCGGTTGGTCCTGTCGCTGCCCATGTTCCACATCCACGGTCTCGGCGTGGGCCTGCACGGGACGCTCACCAGCGGCGCAGCGGTCGTCATCCGCCCGAGGTTCGACCCCGACGACGTGTTCGACTCCATCTCGACACATCGCGCCACCCTGTTCTTCGGCGTGCCGACGATGTACGCGCGCCTCGCCGCCGGTGGCCGGTTGGCGGAGCTGGCGGCCCTGCGACTCGCCGTGTCGGGTTCCGCGCCATTGCCACCCGACCTGTGGCACGTGGTCGCGGCGCGGGCGCAACAGCGAATCCTCGAGCGGTACGGCATGACCGAGACCGTCATGAACATCTCCAACCCGTACGACGGTGAGCGGCGCCCCGGAACCGTCGGCTTTCCCCTGCCCGGTACCGAGATACGGCTGACCGGCGACACATCCGAGATCCAGTTGCGCGGCCCAAACGTGTTCTCCGGGTACTGGGAACGTGCCGACGCCAACGCCGAGGCCTTCACGGACGACGGCTGGTTCCGCAGCGGCGACAGCGGCGCGCGAGACCCGGACGGGTACGTGCGCATCGTCGGGCGCCTCAAAGAACTCATCATCACGGGCGGGTACAACGTCTATCCCCGCGAGGTCGAGGAAGTCCTGCGAGCACACCCGGGGGTGAACGATGTGGCCGTCGTCGGGCTGCCGTCGGCCCAGTGGGGTGAGCAGGTCGCGGCATTCGTGGTGCCCGCCGGCGTGCTCAACCCGGACGACTTGCTCGAATACGCCGCGGTACGGCTCGCCGCCTACAAGCGTCCAAGGGTTCTCCGCCTCGTCGACTCCCTGCCGCACAACGCGCTGGGCAAGGTGCTCAAACACGAATTGCGTTCTCAGGGCGTCTAGCCCGTTCTCCCTCGGCGCGGGGCCGGGGCCTGTCACCTCAGCTCCGCTCAGACCCGGATCAGACGATGGTGTAACCCCCGTCGACGAACAGGGTCGCGCCCGTCGTGAAGGACGCGTCGTCGGACGCCAGGTGGACCACGGCGCCGGCGATCTCATCCGGCCGTGCGACACGCCCGAGCGGGATGATCCGCGCGTGTTCGGCGAGGACCTCAGGACGGTCGAACCATGCCTGGTTGCCCGGAGTCTGCGTCGGGCCCGGTGCGACCGCGTTCACCCGCACACCTGCGCCCGCCAGGTCGACTGCCATCCCCTTCACCAGCTGGTTGATCGCGCCCTTCGCCGAGGCGTAGTGGGCGAGTCCGGGTCGCACGACCTGGCTGAGCTGTGACGAGACGAGCACGACGGAACCGCGGCCGCGTTCGGCCATGTGCCGTGCGTACACCAGCGCGCAGTAGAACGTTCCCGTCAGGTTGCGGTCGATCATCCGGTGCCACGTCGCGGGGTCGAGGTCCACGAACGGCACCGTCTCACCGCGGCTCCCCCCGGCACTCGTCACGAGAACGTCGACCGCGCCGAGCTGGGCAACGACCGTGTCCAGACTCGCCTCGACGTCGGCGAAGGACGTGACGTCGCAGCTCACCGCGACCGCTCCGTCGAGCGCCTGCGCCACCTCCTGCGCTCCCGCCACGTTCACGTCGACGCAGGCGACGCGCGCGCCCTCCGTCGCGGCTCGCCGCGCGACGGCCGCGCCGATCCCGCTCGCGGCGCCGGTCACGACAACGGTGCGGTCCGCCAGCCTGCCGTTCACTCGCCGCGCTCCGGTTGATGCATGAGCGCGGATTCCGGGATCGGCACCACGCCCGGTCCCGGGGGCCCTCCGCGCTCGTGTCTGATCCGCCGGCGTCCGAGCACGATGAACACCGCCGCCGCGACGGCGCACAGCGCAGCGGCGGTCCACGCCTGGCGGAAGCCGAGAGCGCCCACGATGTAGCCGAACGCCGCAGGCCCGAATACCGATCCGCTGAACCCCCCACCCATCGTGACGCCGGTGCTGGCCGCGGGGGTGGTCGGATGCAGGCGCACGACCGAGTAGATGAACAGCGCGTTCCATCCCCAACCGGTCATGAAGGCCACCAGTGCACCGACGACGAGGAGCGCGGGCGCCACGCTGGCGGCGAGGACGAGGTAGCCGATCGCGGCAGTCCCCATCAGGACGGCGACAACGCGTAGATGCTCGCCGGGCCGGTGGTCGGACTGCCAGGCGATCACCACGCGGCTCACGAGTCCCGCGGCGCTGCCCGCCATCAGGACGAATCCGGCGCTCGCGGGCGTCAAGCCGGTCTCGATGCCGTACTCGACGACATAGGAAGACATCGAGTTGGCGGCGGCGGTGGAGACACCCGCCGCGGCTGCCAGCAGCAGCAGCCCGCCGGAGATGTGCGGTAGGTGCCGGTGCTCGGTGCGGTGGAGGACGGCGAGCCCTTCCTCTTGTGGGGTCAGCAGCGGCACGACCAGCGCGAGTCCGGCGCCGGCGACGAACGCACCCCGCCAGCCCAGCGTTTCCCCGGCCGTCGCGACCGCGAGACCGCCGAGGAGCGCCGACGCCGGGATCGCTGACTGCTTGATGCCGAAGGCCAGGCCTCGGCGGTGTGCCGGCACATGCTGTGTCAGCAGCAGATTGGCTGCGGGCTGGATGAGCGCGTTCCCGATACCGCCGCAGGCGAGGGCTATCCCGAGTTGCCATCCGCTGCGGGCCGCGCCCATGGCCAGCAGCGTTGCGCCGCTGACGAACGCTCCGCCGAGGATCCCGCGCCGCGCACCGATCCGTTCTCCGATACGACCGGCGGGGATCGACGCCAACGCGGACACGGCGAAGTAGCCCGCGACGGCCACCCCGATGCCCTGCACCCCGAACCCGAGGTCCCGGCGGACGAGGGCAGCGAGGCCGCCGAACAGAAATGCCGGGAGCGCCGCGACGATCGTGCTGACCAGCGCCGTCGCAACCGCCCGCGCAGGGCGTGCATCGGCGACCATGCCAAGGGCCGTGGGGGCGGAATCGAAGTCCGTCATGCGGGTGGCGGTTCCTGCTGCGGTTGCGTCGCTGCCGCGAGGGCACGGAACACGGCGATCACGCCGGAGTTGTCCGCGTCGCCCAGACCCTGCGCCTGGGCCACCGCGAGGACCTGGGCGACGGTCGACGCCATCCACAACGGTGAGCCGGCGGCCTGTCCCTCCTCGAGGATGAGGCGGACGTCCTTGGCGTGTTGGCGGATGCGCGACATGGGGTTGTCGTGGTCGCCGGTGACCATCCGCGCGCCCCAGCCGTCCATGGCCTTGCTGTACGCGGCGCTGTCCTTCAGCGTCTCCAGCAGCACGTCGAGGTCCACGCCCGCCTGTTCGCCGAGGACCAGCGCTTCGGCCAGCACCACCCGGTGGGCACCGAGCATCAGGTTGACGATCAGCTTGGTGCGGGCACCGGCGCCCGGCCCGCCCACGTGGCGCACCGACCGTGCTGCGGTTTCGAGGACGGGCCGCACGCGTTCCAGCGCGTCAGAAGAACCGCCCGCCATCACGACGATGTCACGCTGCCACGCCATCGCCGACGAGCCGCTGATCGCCGTGTCCAGGTAGTCGACGCCGTGCTCGGCCAGCGCCCGACTGATCGCCACCGAGTCCGACGGCCGAGCAGTGGTCGCATCCATGACCACCGTCCCCGCCTGCGCGGCAGTGGCGATGCCGTCCTGGCCGAGGCAGACCGTGCGCGAGATCTCGCTCGTGGGCAGCGCCAGGAGGAGCCGGTCGGCGCTTTCGGCGACCGCCGCAACGGAGTCCACGGCGCGACCGCCCCGCTGTTCGAACTCGGTGCGACGCTGCGGGTCGAGGTCGAAACCGTAGACGTCGAAGCCGCGTTCGAGCAGCGTGCCCGTGAGCGCGGAACCCAGCAGGCCGAGGCCGACCGCGCCCACGCGGCCGTTCACGTTCGGCTGCCTTCGAGCAGTGCCCACAGCTCGTCGTCGAATTCGGAGCGGGCGCGCTGCAGGACCGGCTGGGCGACCGTGCGGAAGGCGGCCATCTCATCCTCGCTCAGCGCAAGGATGTGCAGTCCCCGGTCCTCCAGTTCACTGCGAAGGTCGCGCTCGCCTTGTGCCGCGTCATCACGCTGCTGCCCGATCGCGGCGTTCACCGCGGCCTGCAGCGCATCCCGGGCGTCGGCCGGCCAGCCGTCGAGGACCGGTGCGCTGCCGTAGATCCCACGTGCGCCGTAGATGTGGCCCGTCAGCGACACGTGCGGGTGCACGGTGTGGATCCCGTACGCCACGAAGTTCGCAAAGGGATTCTCCTGCGCGTCGAGCTCGCCCGACAGCAGCATGGCGATGCCCTCGCGCAGGTCGTTGCAGACCGGCTCGGCGCCAAGAGCGGTAAAGAACGCCTCGTGCGCCCAGTTCGGTTGCAGTCGGATCCGCAACCCGCGGCAGTCCTGCGGGGCCCGCACGGGCCGGGTCCGGTTGCTCAGATGCCGAAAGCCGTTGTCCCAGTAGCCCAGCGGCACGAGGTTGGTGGCGGCAGCCGTCGCGCGTGACAGCGCTGCGCCGAGTCGTCCGTCCAGGGCCGTGTGGGCGTCCTTCAAAGACCTGAACAAAAACGGCAGGTCGATGATGCCAAGCTGCGGTACGCGGTCCGCGATGTAGGCGGTGGAGAAGAAACACACGGTCGTGACGCCGTTCTCCACGTCTTCGAGCAGCGCCTGAACGGGCCGGCCGCTGTCGAGGATGTTGTAGTCGATGTCCACGGTGACCTGACCCCCGAGCGATGCGCGCAACTCGGCGGCGATGCGGTCGAGCGCACGGCCGTGGCTGCTGTCGGCAGGGGCGTAACCGCCCAGACGGACCTGCAGGTGCTCCGACAAGACAGACTCCTCGCATCCGGCGACGTGGCTCATGCAGGCAGGGGCTCGACGCCGAGCTCGTCGGCGAGCTGACGCAGCTGCGCGAGCACCGATTCCGCGACGGCGATGCCGTTGGCGAGGTTGTCCGCGGCTGTGGCACGGGCGCGGTCGCCCGGCAGGCGGATCGGCGCGTCGGTGCTCGACTCGGAGCTGCGGAAATCCTCGAGGACTGCGCCCATGCGGGCGTCATAGGGGCCGTCGGGCAGAAACAGATCGGGTCGGAAGACCAGTATCGACTGCCCGGTGTTGGTCGGGGTCACGTGGTCGTGGCGAAACTCGACGACGTTGCGGCCGAAGGCCGCGCCCGTCATGACGCCTGCGATCGCCCCGATGACGAAGTTCAGTCCGGCACCCTTGTAACCGCCGATCGGCACGAGGAAGCCGTCCTCGACGCGGGCGGGGTCGGTGATCGGCGCGCCGTCGAAGTCGACGACCCAGCCTTCGGGCAGAGGTTCTCCGGCCCGTGCCTTCACCTCGATCGTGCCGTGCGACGCGACGGTGGTGGCGATGTCGAGTTCGAAGGGCGGCTGGTCACCACCTGGAAATGCCACCGCAAGCGGATTCGTTCCGAGCAGGCGCTCGCGCCCGCCCCAGGGTGGCATGCCGTTGCCGTTGGCCACTGCGAAGTACATCGCTGCGAAGCCGGCCTGCAGTGCCATCGCGGTGTACACGCCCGCCGCTCCGGCATGATTCGAATGCACCGTGCCGACCCAGCCGATGCCGGAGTTCCGTGCCTTTTCCACGGCGAGCTCCACCGCCTGGGTGACCACCACCTGGCCCAGGCCGTTGTCGCCGTCGACCAGTGCGGACACGGGCGTGTCGTTGACCACCGTGATGGCGGGGCGGAGGTTGTAGCCGCCGGCACGAATCCGCGCGCTGTAGGGGGCCAACCGGATCATCCCGTGACCCGTGCGACCGCGGAGGTCGGCATCGACCAGGCGCCGGGCCGTCGTCGTGGCGTGCGCCGGATCGACCTCCAGCGCGAGGAGGACGCGGGCGGCGAACTCCCGCAGCCGCTCGACCGGGATCCGGTCCGCCATCAGCTCGCCTGGCCCGGGCCCTGCGCGAACTGGTCCACGGTCTCTCCGGTCTCGGCGAACGTCCGGGTGACGTGCGTGGAGCCGTAGACCCACAGAATCCGCATGATCGCACTGCCGGTGTTGAGGAACCGGTGCATCTCGCCGGGTGCGATCTGCGTCGTGTCGTAGGGCCGGGCGGGCATGCGTTCGCCGTTGAGCTCAGCCTCGCCCTCGCCCTCGATCACGGTCACCTGTTCGATGGTGTTGTGGCTGTGCAGGGGGATACTGGTGCCGGGCGGAAAGCTGGTGATGCCCATCGTGAAGCGCTGCTCGGGCAGCGGCGCGGCGCTGAGGCGGACCGTCTCGATGCCGCCACCGCGGCCGATCGGTTCCTCCTCGTCGAACTTGATCAACGTCGCCATGTGCGATTCCTTTGGGTGGAGTGGCTACTGGGACATGTGCCTGCCGCCGTTGACGGCGATCGTCTGTCCGGTGGCGAAGCCGGCCTCGCGGGATGCGAGAAACAGCACCCACGCGGCGACCTCCTCCGGAGACTGGTAGCGGCCTACCGGTATCGACCGCGCGGTCGCCGCCCGCTCGGATTCGTCTCGCAGTTGCACGATGCGCTCGGTGAGCACCGCGGAAGGTGCGATCGCGTTGACGGTGATGCCGTCACCGGCGACCTCCGAGGCGAGGACTCTCGTCAAGGCGTGGACGCCGGCCTTGGCCGCGGAATAGGGGGGCGAGGCCTTGTACGACGAGACCTGACCCGCCAGCGATCCCAGGTTGATGATGCGCCCCGCCTCGGCGTTGCGCAGCAGGGGCAACGCCCGCTGCGACATGAGGAACACCGACGTGAGGTTGAGTTGGAGCAGGCGGTGCCATTCATCGACGTGCACCTCCGCGGTGGTCCGCTGCACGCCGAAGCCGCCCGCGTTGTTCACCAGCACGTCGAGCCGTCCGTGGGACTCAGCGATGGTCCCCAACGCCCGGTCGATGTCGTCGGTCGACGTGACGTCGCAGCGCATGAACGTCCCCACCCCCGCGGCGGACTGCGACCCTGGCGTCTCGTCGATGTCGAACAGATAGACGTCGGCCCCGGCCGCCGCGAAGGCGGCAGCAGCGGCCTTGCCGATACCGATGGCCGCCCCCGTCACCGCGACGACGCGCCCCGCGTAGTCGTAGGTGACGTCTGGCATCGAGGCTCCTCGCCACTGGGGGTCGGCGGGCGCCCGGCCCCGCGCGCCACAAGATTATAGAATATTGCAAACGTCGGCCGCAGGTCCGGGAAAGGCGAGACGACCCTGTGATCGTGGAACTTATCGCCGTCGGCACGGAGCTGCTGCTCGGCCAAATCGTGAACAGCAACGCAGCGGCCATCGGCAGCCGGCTCGCCGACGAAGGGTTCGACGCCCACTACCAGGTCACTGTCGGCGACAACCTGCGCCGGCTGACGGAGACGATACGGACCGCGCTGGAGCGGTCCGACGCCGTCATATTGACCGGTGGCATCGGGCCGACCCAGGACGACATGACCAAGAACGCGCTGTGCGAGCTGACGGGGCGGTCGATGGTCCGTGACGAGCCCCACGCCGACAAGATCAGGGCACGGGTCGCCGCCATCGGCGGTCCTCCGCCGACGAGTGCGTTGCGGATGGCGGACTACCCCGAGGGGTCAGACCCACTGCCGAACCGAAACGGGGCTGCGCTCGGCGTCGCGCTCTCCCACGACGGCAAGCTGGTGTTCGCCGTCCCGGGGGTGCCCCGCGAGATGACGGTCATGATCGACGAGCAGGTGATGCCCCGATTGCGGGCGGCCATCGACGCCCCGACAGTCCTGCGAAGTCGGGTGATCAAGACCTGGGGGCACGGCGAGGCGCACATCTCCGACGTGCTCGGCGACCTGTACGAGACCAGTAATCCCTCTATCGCGTACCTGATAGACGAAACCGAGGTCCGCATCCGTATCAGCGCCAAGGCCGACGCCGAGCAGCAGGCGCTGGCGTTGATCGCGCCGGTACAGGCCGAGATCGAGCGACGGCTCGACGGTTACATCTTCGGCTACGACGACGCGACCGGTATCGGCGTCCTGGGCGAGCACCTGGCCGCACGGTCGTGGTCGATCGCCCTGGCGGAGGTCGCCACCGCCGGGCTGGTGTCGTCGCGCTTGGCCGCGAACCCGGCGGTGCCGTTCGCCGGCGGGACGACCCTGTCCGCCGGCGACGAGACGACCGCGTTCGACCTCGCCCGCCGCGTTGCGCAGGAGTTCGACGCCGCCGTGGCCGTCGGGATCGCTCGCGCGCTGCCGGACGACGAGTCGACGCCTGCGGCGATGGTCGTGCCCCTGGCCGTGGTGACGCCTGAGGGGGAGAAGGAACACACCATCCGCGTGCTCGGTGACGGCGAGCGGGCGCGGACCCACGCCGCCAGCTCAGCCGTGCACGTCGCACGGCTGGCTGTGCAAGGCCGCTGGTCGGTGGGCCCGGGCTAGGCCCGGCTGCCTGACAGTTCAGAGGCGGCGCCGGCCGGTGAGAGTTCGGTCCGGTCCAGCGGCAGCTCCACGACGCGGTGCTCCTGGGCCGAGATGTCGGCGGCCAGGTAGACCTCCATCGTGACGCGCGCGGCCTTCGGGTCGACCATCACGGGGCGGTCGTACGCGACCGCCTCGAGGAAGTGCTGCGTCTCGCGCTCCATGGGGCCGGCGTAGACGTGGTCGACGAACTCACCGGGCATCGTCGACAGCGGGAACTGGATTCCCTTGTCGACGGTGTTGACGACGATGTCGCGGTGGGAGGCATCGAGCATCAGGGCGCCGTCGGTGCCGATGAACTCGATCCAGGTGTTTGCCGCGTTCGGGTAGTGGAGGGGAACCGACCAACCCGCGCCGATGTTGACCACGACGCCGTCGTTCATTGTGATGATCAGGAACTGCGTGTCCGGGACGCCCTGATCGCTGCGCGCACCCCACGCCATCTGCGAGTACACCCGCACCGGATGCCGCGGTTCGAGGCACCAGAACGCGAAGTCGATGTCGTGCGTGGCCTCCATGACCGCCGGCGAGAACTTGCCGCGCGTGCCGATCTTCGCCCCCAGCGACCGGCCGATGTGGCGGCTGATCAGCACGCTGACCGGGTCGCCGAGCGTGCCGTCGTTCACGCTGCGCTTCGCCAGTGCCTGCTTGCTGTTGAACCGCTGCGAGTAGCCGATCGTGAACTTCAGGCCCTTGCTGTCTGCGATGTCGATGAGCTCGTCGGCCTCTTCGAGCGACAAGGCCATGGGCTTCTCGAGCAGCACGTGCTTGCCGGCGTCCAACGCCGCCTTTGCCATCGGGTAGTGCACCGACTCAGGTGTCGTGGAGATCATGAGCGCCTGGATGTCCGGATCGACGATCAGGTCCTCCCAGTTGCCCGTGACCGTCTCGGCGTCTGTCGCGATCGCCATCTCCGACCGCCGTTCTTCGTTCGTCTCGGCGATGTGCAGCACGCCGACGAGGGGGCTTGCCGCGGCCGTCACCGCACGAATCCCACCGCACCATCCCGTGCCGATGATGCCAACGTTGATGGGGTCGGGAATCTGCTTCATGGGGTGCACTCCTGCCGCGCGACGGATCATGCATAGTACAGGATCCGTCCGACGGTCCGTCCTGGACGGTCAGCCGCGGCGCCGCCGGGCCGCCTCACCGAGCGACGCGATGTCGACGTCCCCGAGACCGCCGTCGTCCGCCGTGCGCAGCGCGTCGTGCAGTGCGTGAAGAACCGGGCCGGTTCCGGCCTCTCCAAGGACCAGGCGAACGTCCTTGCCGGCGTGACGGATGGCGAACCCGGCCGGCGGCGGGTCACCTGCCACATCCGGGAGCCGCTTGGCCACGATGGGCGAGATACGTTCCAATGCTGCCGCGACCTGGTCGACCTTGAGGTCGGGCTCGGTCTCGGACAGCCACGCCCACACCTCCGCCGACGTCTCCAGTGCGGCCAGCAGCACGGCGTTGAGCATCAACTTCACAGCAGAGCCGGCGCCGATACCCCCGAAGTGCACGGTCTTCGAACCGACCACGTCGAGCAGTGGCGCCACCCGCTCGATGTCGGCCGCGTCACCACCTGCGAGGACCACGAGCTCACCTGCCGCCGCAGGGACGGTGGAGCCCCCGACCGGCGCGTCCACCATCCGCAGACCGCGCTCGGCGAGCCGCGCGGCCAGCGACCGCGTCGGCGACGGCCCGATCGTCGTGCACTGGATCAGGACACTGCCCTCGGCGGCACCCTCGGCCCAGCCGTCCGCGCCGAACACGACCTGGTCGACGTCGTCAGGACCGCCGACAACGACGATCGCCTGCCCGGCTGCGCGACCGACCGCGGCGGGGGTGTCCACCATGGTCACGCCCTCAGGGGGCTGCACCGCAGACCGGTTCCATGCCGTCACCTCGTGGCCTGCCTTCGCGAGGTTTGCCGCCATGCGGCTTCCCATGGCGCCCAGTCCGATGAATCCGACGTCCACTTCGTCTCCTTGTCGTTTCGGGCGATCAGTGCTGTTGCTCGGCCATGCGGCGGGCGGCGCGCTTCGCGATCGACATGCGGTGGACCTCGGAGGCCCCGTCATAGATCCGGAAGGCGCGGATGTCGGCGAAGATGCGCCCGATGACCAGTTCGTCGGTGGTCCCCATGCCGCCGGCGAGCTGCACTGCGCGGTCGACGATGCGGAAAGTCGCCTCACTGACGAAGACCTTCGCGCGGGACGACTGCTCGGTGCCCTTTGCCCCGGTCGTGTATTGCCAGGTTGCGTGCCACAGCAGTGCGCGTGCCGCGGCGAGGTCGATCTCGTTGTCTGCGATGAGTTGCTGGGCCATACCATGATGCACCAATGGCTCGCCGAACAGCGAACGGTTGTTGGCGCGATCCAGTGCGATGTCGTGCGCGCGCTGCGCCGCACCGAGCCACCGCATGCAATGGGTGAGCCGGGCCGGGACGAGTCGTACCTGCGCGTTGGCGAACGCGCGCCCGACGTCGCCCAGAACGGCGTCGTCGGCCACGGCCACGTCGTCGAGCAGGACGCGGCAGTGCCCTCCGACCGCGACCGAGTCGATCGTGCGGACGTGGTCGGTCACCACCCATCCCGGGTTGTCCGCGTCGACCAGGAACATCGTCGCGGCCCCCGCCTCGTCGCCGGTGCGGGCCATGACGATCGAGAAGCCCGCGCCGTCCGCGCCGGTGATGAGGGTCTTCTCGCCGGCGATCACCCAGCCGCCGTCGGTACGAGTGGCGGTCGTCTGCAGTGCCGCAGGGTCGGACCCCGCGCCCGGCGGCGGCTCGGTCATCGCGAAGCAGGACCGCCACTCGCCACCGATGAGCGGGCGGAGGTAGCGCTCCTTCTGTTCCGGCGTCGCGACCGCCGTGAGCAGGTGGATGTTGCCCTCGTCAGGGGCGTGGCAATTCAACGCCAATGGGCCGAGCAGGCTGTAACCGGCAGCCTCGAGCAGCGTGGCCGCCTGGAGGTAGTCGTAGCCCCCGCCGCCGTACTCGCCCGCTGCCTGGGGCGCCCACAGACCCCGTGCGCGTGCCTTCGTCTGGATGTCGCGGCGCAGGTCATCGGTCAGCCCGGTGCGGAAGGTGTCCTGCTCGAGCGGGATGAGTTCCTCCGCGACGAACGCCACAATGCGATCGCGGTAGGCGACGACGTCGTCTTCGAGGGTGAAATCGATCGCCATCGTGTTCCGCTTCGCTGGACGTCGGTGTGCCCGGTGGCCCGCAGGTGGTGCATATTATAGGATCGCTGTCCCTTCGAAACGGAGCCGGAATGTCGTCCAATACCCCGTGGCACACCGACCGCTGGTTCACGAGCCCGTGGAACCACGACCCGGAGATGGGGGACCTGCAATTCCCCGCCGAGATCGAGATCCACGATGTGACACTTCGGGACGGTGAGCAGCAGGCCGGAGTGGAGTTCCGAGCTGACGACAAGATCCGCATCGCCGAGGCGCTGGCCGAGGCCGGAGTCCAGCGCATCGAAGCCGGGCTTCCGGCCGTCAGCGACGAGGACGAGAAAGCCGTCCGCGAGATCGCGTCACGGAACCTCGGCGCGAAGATCTACGCCTTCTCCCGCTGCATGGTCGACGACGTCAAGAAGGCGATCGACTGCGGCGTCCACGGCGTCGTCATGGAGATCCCGTCGAGCAAGCACCTGATCGAGCTCGGCTACCGGTGGAGTCTGGAACGGGCCATCGACCTGTCGATCGAGGCAACCAGCTTCGCGCACGAGGCAGGACTGCAGGTCTCCTTCTTCCCGATCGACGCGACGCGCGCCTCGGTGACCGACTACCTGAACCTGGTGTCGCGAGTGGCCGAGGACGGCCACGTCGACGCGCTCGGGCTGGTGGACACGTTCGGCGTGCTCACCCCCCACGCGGTCGAGCGCTTCGTGAAGGTCAGCCGCGAGCGGCTCAACGTCCCGCTCGAGACGCACTTCCACCAGGACTTCGGCCTCGGCGTCGCCAACAGCCTCATCGCCGCGGCTGCCGGCGCGGCATGCCTGCAGACGACGGTCGGCGGCCTCGGCGAGCGCGCCGGCAACACACCGACCGAGGAGACGGTCCTGGCGCTGCTCACCTTGTACAACCAGGACATCGGCATCAAGACCGAGAAGCTGACGTCGGTCTCCCGCCTCGTCATGGAACTTGCAGGGGTGTCGCAGCCGGGTAACCGCCCGATCACCGGCGAGACGCTTTTCAACGTGGAGTCCGGGATCATCGCGACGTGGGTCCGCAACGTGCGCGATGTGGACACCACCGAAGTCGTCCCGTACCTCCCGTCGCTGGTCGGGCAGCCGGGCCCGACCATCGTGCTCGGCAAGGGCAGCGGCATCGACAACATCGCCGAGGGTCTGGAGCGTCTGGGGGTGGAGGCCACGGACGAGCAGAAGATGGAAATGCTGATGCAGGTCAAGTCGAAGTCCCTGCAGAAGCGGGACCTGCTCGACGACGAGGAATTCGCCGCCATCGCCGAGGACGTGCTGGGCACGAGGGCGTAGCGGGGCACGATGCCCGATCTGGCGATCCTAGGCGGCACCGTCGTATCGCCGCAGAGCGAGGCACGCCTCAACATCTACGTCGACGACGGCCGCGTTGCCGCGGTGACGTCTGACGTCGTCGCAGCCGACAACGTCGTCGACGCCACGGGACTGCACGTGTTCCCGGGCTTTGTCGACACGCACGTGCATCTGATGGATCCGGGACCGACAGAGCGCGAGGACTTCCCGACTGGCACCGCCGCCGCCGCCGCCCGTGGCGTCACCACCATCGTCGAGCACACCCACGGGCACCCGATCCGGCTGCCGGACGATCTCACGAAGAAGCGGGAGCACCTGCGCGAGCGCTCGCACGTCGACTACGGCCTGGCCGCGCACGTGTGGCCCGACACGATCGACCGCCTCCACGAGCTGTGGGAGGCCGGCGTGACCTTCTTCAAGATCTTCACGTGCACGACGCACGGCGTGCCGGGGATCGACACCGCCAACCTGTGGCGGACGTTCACCGCGCTCGCAGACTTCGGCGGCACGTGTCTCGTGCACTGCGAGGACGAGGCGATGACGGCGGCCGCGGAACGGTTCCTGCGCGCGGAGGGCCGCACCGACAATGCCGTGATCGCCCAGTGGCGGTCCCGTGAAGCGGAGGAGGTCGCGGCCGCGGTCACGGCGCTGCTAGCCCGGCACGCCGGCGCACAGGTCAACGTGGCGCATGTCAGCACGCCCGCCGTCGCGGCGCTCGTGGCACGTGAGCGCGAGGCCGGCGCCGACATCGCCGCCGAGGGATGTCCGCAGTACTTCTTGCTGCGCGAGGACGAACTGCTCGAGCACGGCGCGCTGCGCAAGTTCACGCCGCCGGCGCGGGCACGCTCGGACGCCGAGGAGGACGACATGTGGCGTCTGCTGCGGCACGGCGTCCTCAACCACATCTCCACGGACCATGCACCGTCGACGCTGGAGCAGAAGCGTCACGGCAGCATCTGGGACGTCCATTTCGGATTGCCGGGGCTGGACACCACCGCGCCGTTGCTCCTCGACGCGGCGACGCGCGGGAAACTCTCGCTGGGTGACGTTGTCCGCGTGTACGCCGAGCGCCCCGCCAAGCGCTACGGGCTGTTCCCGCGGAAGGGTCACCTGGGCGTGGGCGCCGACGCGGATATCGTCCTGGCCGATCTTGCCGCCACGGGCGTGGTGCGTGACCAGGACGTGCTGTCCAAGGCCGGGTGGACCCCGTACGCCGGTCGGTCCGTCAACGGCCGCATCGTGTCGACGTTCCTGCGCGGGCGGCCCCTGGCCGCTGACGGCGCACCGGTCACAGACGAGGCGGGCCGGTTCCTGCCGGGCCGGGGCGCCGCCGCCTGAAGCGTCTTACTCGCTCGTCCGTTCGGCGGATTCCTCGTCGCGAACCGAGGTCCGCAAGGAGACCTCGGGGATTCGTGCGGCGACCCACGTCCCGAGGAGCATGACGGCGATCGTCACCAGGAACACGGGGTGCAGCGCGGCGGCCAGGGCGGCGCGCTCGGCAGCGGTTGCGGTCGCCTCGCCGCCTCCCTGTGGCACGCCGGCGGCACCCATCTGCCAGCTCAGCAACGCGCCCAGCACGCCGATGCCGATGGCACCGCCACCGTGGCGCGTGAACTGCCCGGCGCTGGTCACGATGCCCATGTGCTCCGCCGGCAGCCCGTTCTGCATGATGAGGATGAGGTTCTGTTGCAGGCAGCCCAGGCCCAGCCCGATCACGATCGTCGCCGCCACGACGACCCACGGCGACGACCCCGGCCCGACCACCGCGAGACCTGCAAAGCCGGCCGCCATGACCGGGGCGCCCGCGAGGATGACAGGGCGGTAGCGGCGCGTCCGCGTGATGATGTCGCCGCTGACGGTGATCGCCGTGAAGTTGGCGATCATCAGGGGCGCGAGCGCGATTCCGGAACTCGTCGCCGAGATGCCCAGCACGCCCTGGGCCAGCAGCGGGGTGTAGACGATCGCGGCGAACAGCGCGACCCCGACGACGAACCCGCCCGCACAGGTCGTGAGGAACAGCCGGTCGTGGAAGAACTGGTTGGGCAGGACGGGCTTGTCGGTCGTGCGCTCGTGCCGCAGCAGCACTGCGGCCAGCACGACGCCGGCGACCAACGGTCCGAGAAACCGTGCCGACCCGAACGACGCGCCCTGCCCCAGTTCCACGACGGCGATCAGCATGCCGGACAACGCCCCGCCCAGCAGCAGGCTCCCCATGTAGCTGATGCCTTCGGCTGTTCGATGGGGTTGCTGGTAGTTCAGGCTGCGCACTCCCGTCAGGATGGTGATGGCGCCGATCGGCAATGTCGCCGAGAACGTCCAGCGCCAGTCGGCGTTGTCCGCGAGCCACCCGCCGACGGCCGGCCCGACGATGTACGCAAGCGCGATCACGCCGCCGAGCCACCCCTGCCAACGCCCTCGGCGCGACGGCGGGACGAGATCCCCGATCGCGGCCTGCGCCACCGGGATCATCGCGCCCGCGCCGAATCCCTGCACCGCACGGGCGGCGATGACCTGCGCCATCGAGTCGGCGAAGGTGCCGATCGCGGCGCCTATCAGGAAGATCACGACGCCTGCCAGGAAGAACGGGCGCCGGCCGTGCAGGTCGGACAACCTGCCGAAGAACGGCACCGTGACGGTGGACGTGAGCATGTACACGCCGAAGATCCAGGAGTACTCCTTCGGATCCCCCAGGTCCGCGACGATGTGGGGCAGCGCCGTGACGAGGATCGGCATGTCG
>WHTG01000271.1 GCA_009377835.1 Nitriliruptorales bacterium | reverse complement strand
GCCCTGCTGGAGGCGACGCGAAGTCTGCTGCTGCTCACGGGCCCGCGGGCCCCGCGGCTGTGGCAGGCCGTCGCCGACGTGCAGGCGCCGACTCTCCTGCTGCACGGAGCGAAGGACCGTCTGGTGACGGCGCTCGGGATGAGGGCACTCGCACGGCGCAGGGCCGACTGGACGTTCGTCACGTATGACCACCTGGGTCACATCCCGATGCTTGAGGCACCGGACCGCGTCGCCGATGACATAGAGGCGTGGATGGAACAACACGTCGGAGAACACGTTCACCAGTGAGCCAGCGGTAAGCACGCGATCCCCGGGCTGTATCGCCCCGTCAAGGTCGGACGTGATCGCTGGCAACGGCGGCTGATCCACGGGGCGGGCGGTATCCTCACGCGACACATTCGTCCGACCCTCGCGCGCCGACGCCCGCGAGACCGGTCCCGACCGCGGAGGCTTGTCATGGATCCGACCGACGCCAATCCCGACGAGCAGGAAGGGACAGACTCCGCTTCCCCCGCAGGCGCGCCAGAAGCCGTCGACGAGCCCGCACAGCGGACCACCGCTGCAGCGGTGGTCGCGGACGCGGACGATGCCGCCGAGAGGCATCCGGAGGTCATCGAGCAGAACCCGGAGGCCCTGCCCGACGAACCCGCCACCGCCACCGAGCCGGCGAAGAGCAAGCCCAAGGCGAAGCCCAAGAAACCGGCGGGGCCGGACCCTGCGGAGATCGTGCGCCGGATCGGTAGGACGAACGAGCAGGCGCTGGCGTACGTGCTGAACCCGGATCCGAAGCTTTCACGGCTGTCGCGCAAGGCACGCGAAGCGCTCATCACGGAGGTGCCGCCGGTCACCGCCGGGGCGCTGCTCGGCCCCGAGGCGCTCGCACGTCACTTCATCGCGTCGGCCGCGGCGGGCCGCTACCGCGACCTGTTCTCGCTGTGGGACCTGTTTCGCGCCAGGACGGAAGAGTGCAAGCCGGTGCTCGCCGAACGCCAGCGAGCCCTGGAGCGGGCCCGCCGGTCATTGTCCACCGCCATGAAGCTGGGGCTGAAGGGACGCGCCGATCGCGTGGCCGAGGACATCACGCGCGCCCAGGGATTGATCTGGACGTGGGTGCGGGAGGTGGTGATCGGGGACTTGAAAGCCGTCGGACAGCGCCCTGCCATCGCCGCGGCGCTGCTGCAGAGGGAGCCCGGACTGGACATCCCACTGCCGGCGACCCCGGACGACCGATGGCTGGCGGAAGCCGCCGCGGCGAAGCAGGACGGCAACCTCCCGCCCCAGCTCGACACCCTCCTGTCGGGCAACATCGACCGGCTTCCCGCCACCGTCGCGACGCTGTCACAGGTGCAGGAGCAGTACCCGCAGCGTCTGGAGGCACTGGTCGACAGGATCGACCTCGAGTCGGAGAACATCGGCGCGCTGCTCGCCTGGGCACGGGACCACGGGATGGCCGGCCGGGTGCGTTCCCGGATCGTCGCGCAGGTCGACGCGGCGGCCGCCAAGGGGCGGGCGGAGGGCCTGGCGGTCTGGCAGTCGTGGCGCGACCGGGGCGTCGACCTGGACCTGCCCGAGTCCCTGACGGCCCCCACGATCGAGGGTCTGGACCTCGCACGGCCGGAGTCGGCCGACGTCATCGCGGTGCTGGTCAGAGCCGGCGCGGCGGTCGACCCGCAGCGCGAACTCGAGGAACTGGCAGGGCAGAACCGTCAGCTGGCGGAGAAGGCCTACGAGTCGTTTGTCTGTGCGGGTCTCGACGTGCACCTGCCCATGGCGCTGGAAGGCAACCCGATTGTGCGTGACGGGACGCGGTGCCCCGCCTGTCAGGCGTGGACATGGGTGCGACCAGGTCATGAACGCCGGTGTCCGCGGCTGAAGCAGGAGGCGGACGCCGCCTCATGAGCGCCGGGCCTCCCGGCGCCAGGAGCTTTCCGCGCCGCTCCGCGGCGACGCAGCGGTTCACGCTCGGCGCTCCGAGGACGTTCGCCCTGTCGCCCGACGGTGGCCGGGTCATCTTCGTCCGCAGCCGCGGCGGCGACGACTCGGTGGGCTGCCTGTGGGTTCTGCACGTGGCGTCGGGTGAGGAACGCTGTGTTGCCGACCCGCGGTCGCTGGGCGTCGCCGACGGCGATCTGCCCCCCGAGGAACGTGCGAGACGCGAAAGGGCGCGCGAATCCGCCAGCGGCATCGTGACGTACGCCACCGACCGGGACGTCACGCTGGCGGTGTTCGCGCTCGGAGCGGGCGCCTATGTCGCGGACCTTGGGACGGGTGACGTTTGCCCGCTCCCCGTCGCGGGTCCCGTCGTGGCACCGCGCCTTGACCCGACGGGGACGTATGTGGCGTTCGTGCGCGCTCAGGCGCTGTGGGTGTGCGCGCGCGACGGCACCGGCGAACGGCAGGTCTGCGGTGAGGACGACCCACTGGTGTCGTGGGGGCTTCCGGAGTTTGTCGCCGCCGAGGAGATGGGCCGCATGCGCGGCTACTGGTGGGCTCCGGACGGCCGGCGACTGGCGGTCGCGCGGGTCGACGAGACAGCGGTGCGGCGATGGCACATCGGCGACCCGGTCGATCCCGTGGTTCCACCGGTTGAGCACCGATACCCCGCGGCGGGCACGCCGAACGCGGACGTGTCGCTGCACGTCGTCTCGCTGGAAGGAACGTCCACCGTCGTGGCGTGGGATCGACAGGCGCTCCCATACCTCGTCGACGTGTCGTGGCGCGTCGACGAGCCGCTGACGGTCGTCGCGCAGTCCAGGGATCAGCAGCGACTGCAGATCCTCACGGCTGCGGAGGACGGCAGCACCGCGGTGGTTGGCGAGCACCGGCAGCAACCGTGGGTGGACCTTGCCGCCGGGTTCCCCCGCTGGGGTGGTGACGGGCGCCTCATCGACACGGTCGAAGCCGGCGACACCAGGCGCATCGCGGTCGCCGGCCGGCCGGTGACGCCGGACGGCCTGCACGTGCGGCGCCTCATCGACGCCACACCGCAGCGCCTGGTGTTCTCCGCTTCGGGGGACGACCCGACGGCGGTGGTCGTGTGGTCGTGCACTCCCGACGGGGAGAAGCTGCAGCCGCTGTCCGCCACCGATGGTGTGGCCGACGCGGTCGCTGCCGGCGAGACCACTATCATCGTGCAGCGCGGGATCGAAGAGCCGGGCGCGACCGTGACCGTCCATCGCGCAGGCCGCAGGCACCGCATCCCCTCGCACGCGGAGATCCCAGATGTCGCGCTGAACCTCTCCGAGGTCGTCCTCGGCGAGCGGCAGCTGCGCGGTGTACTGCTCCTGCCCGCGGGCCACGAACCCGACGGCCATCCCTTGCCGGTCTTGCTCGACCCGTACGGCGGGCCGCACGTCCAGCGGGTCCTGCGCAGCTACAACGCATACCTGGAGTCACAGTGGTTCGCCGACGCCGGCTTCGCGGTGCTGGTGATCGACGGTCGCGGTTCGCCCGGGCGTG
>WHTG01000059.1 GCA_009377835.1 Nitriliruptorales bacterium | reverse complement strand
TCGGACTGTTCGCCCCGATCGTGCTCGCGACCGCCGGGATCTGCCTGCTGCGCGAACCCACGCCGGCACACGGACGCGTCGCCGTCGGTGCCACCGTCATGGCCGCAAGCCTGGGCGGCCTGTGGCACCTGGCGGCAGGAGCTCCCGCGTTCGGCGCCAAGCCGGCGGCGCTGCACCGTGCCGCCGGTTGGCTGGGCGCCGCGATGTCCCTGCCCCTGCGCGACGTCGCGGCAACGGCCGGCGCTGTCGTTCTCCTGCTCGGCCTGCTGGCGCTGGGCCTGTTGATCACCACCGCGACACCGCCTCGCACCGTCGTGCGGTCCGTCGCGGACCGGATGGCCGCCAGGAGCGCCCGGCGGGAGGAGCGCCGCGAGCGACGGCGACTGCAGGCCGAGGAGCAAGCCGGGACTGCCGCCGTCGACGACCCGGGGGCTGAGGGGCCGTCGACGGGGACCGTTCTCGACGACGAGCCGGTCACGACGCTGCTGGACGAGAAGGAGGATCCCGACGCGACGGGCCCGATCTTCGAGGGGGTCAGCGACGACGTCGACGAGGACGTCGCTCTGTCCGATACACAGCTGATACCAAGCGTGCCCGAGAGCACGCCCGGCGACTCCGCGATCAAGCTGGACCCGCCCTCGGGCTCCGATCCGTGGGCCGACTACGAACTGCCGTCGCTGGACCTGTTGCGAACCGGCAAGAGCGCGCCCGGCAACAAACGCACACTGGACCAGATGACGCGGGCACTGGAGCACACGCTCCAGCAGTTCGGCGTCGACGCAAAGGTGGCACGGGTATCTCGCGGCCCGACCGTCACCAGATTCGAGCTGCAGCTGGGCGACGGCGTTCGTGTCGGCGCCGTGACAAAGCTCGGCGACGACATCTCCTACGCGCTGGCCACAGCGGAGATCCGCATCGTCGCGCCGATCCCGGGCAAGTCCGCGATCGGCATCGAGGTCCCGAATCGCGACCGCGACCTGATCACGCTCGGCGATGTGTTGCGCTCACCGGAGGCCGAGGCGCAGCGCCACCCGCTGGCTGCCGCCATCGGCGTGGACATCTCCGGCAGCGCCGTGATGGTCAACCTCGCCGCGATGCCGCACCTGCTCATCGCCGGCGCGACCGGTTCCGGTAAGTCGGTGACGATGAACGGCATCGTCACGAGCATCATCACCCGGGCCACACCGGCGCAGGTGCGCATGGTCCTGGTCGACCCCAAGCGCGTCGAGCTGAACCACTATGACGGAGCTCCGCACCTGCTGACACCCGTGGTCACCGATCCCAAGCGCGCCACCGAGGCGCTGGCGTGGACGGTCAAGGAGATGGAGCAGCGCTACGAGCGCCTCGCACTGCTGGGCTACCGCAACATCGACACCTACAACCAGGCGGTGCGTGAGGGGACCATCCGCAGCGTCGAGGCGCTGAAGCAGACCAGGGCCGAGGAGCTGTCGGCACAGCGCGGCAGCGGTCTTCCAGGCGCTCAAGCAGCCGAAGGCGGTAGCGCCCCTGTCTGGGAGCCGCTGCCGTACATCCTGTTCGTCATCGACGAGCTCGCCGACCTGATGATGGTCGCGCCGCGCGACGTCGAGAGCCACATCGTGCGCATCGCGCAGATGGCCCGCGCCGTCGGCATCCACCTGATCGTCGCGACGCAGCGGCCGTCCGTCGATGTTGTCACGGGTCTGATCAAGGCGAACATCCCCTCACGCGTCGCGCTGGCCATGGCGACCCAGGCGGACAGCCGGACGATCCTCGACCAGGGCGGCGCCGAGAAGCTCGTGGGCCACGGCGACATGCTGTTCCTGCCCGCCAACGCGTCGAAGCCCCACCGCATCCAGGGCTGCTACATCGACGAGGCGGAGATCTTCAGGATCATCGAGCACTGCACCACCCAGCGCCGCGCCGACTACACCCCCGGCATCACGCGCGAGGGTGCCCAAGCCGCGATGGCCGACATGACGGGTGACGACGCCAGCGACGAGGACCTCACACGTGCGGCGATGGAGCTGGTCGTCCGTTCGGGCCTCGGGTCGACGTCGATGCTGCAGCGCAAGCTCAAGGTCGGCTTCGCCCGCGCAGGACGCCTCATGGACGAACTCGAGACGATGGGCGTCGTCGGTCCCTCCGAAGGACCGAAGGCACGTCAGGTCCTCATGACGGTGGAGGAGCTCGAGAATCGCTCGTGACCGGTGTCTCATCGGACAGGGATTCGAGCGTCAGCGCAATTCTCGAGGCACCGGCGCAGCCCTCAGTGACCATCCCTGCAGCCGGCCCGGGTTCAGTTGCTGCTCAACCCCTGGCTCGTTCGCCGGTCCTTGGTGCCGGGTCACCTTCACGTGACGCACTGTGGGTCTGAAGGAACGGGGCTACGATTGAGCCGACCCGTTCGGACTGGTTGACCCAGGGACCGTGGCCACCAGGGACGACATGGAACTCCGCTCGGGGGATGATCTCTGCCGCACGTCGACCCACCTCCGGTGGCCCGAAGGTGTCCTTTGCGCCCCAGATCAGCTGGACGGGCTGCGTGAGGCCGGCGAGCTGCTCCGACGTGAGCGCCACCTCGGGTCGGGCGCCGCGTAGGCGGACGGCAGCATGGTGGAGTTGGTGCAGCGCCGGCCCAGGGACGGGCAGCTGTTGGTGGGCCAGGAACAGCTCCCGCAGCTCGGGCAGATCGGTGAAATCCTCTCCCGCCATCGTGACGATCCGATCCACCAGGGCCGGCGACGGTGGTTGGAGTCGCATCAGCAGGCGCCCAATCCGAGGGACCGCGCTCAGACGGATCGGGAACGGTGCGGAGGTTCCGAGCATCAGCGCTGGGCATCCGATGTAGCTGATGGCCGGCACTCGTCCCGGTCTGTCCAGAGCCAGCCAGGTCGCCCACAATCCTCCCATCGACTGGGCAACAAAGACCGGTTGATCCAACCCGAGCCCGTGGACGACTTGGTCGAGGAAGTCCACGCCCAAGGCTCTGAGCGTTTCAGTGGTGTATGGCGCCGGGTCGGTCAACCCCATACCGGGAAGGTCAACCGCATACAGCGTGAAGCCCGTCAACTGCGCCATCAGCGGAGCCCACATGGCCGCGGGAGGCCCACCGCCGATGACCATCATCACCGGCGGGCCCTCACCGGTCACCAGGACATGGGCCCGCCCATCGATCGCCGCCACGTCGACGAAACGGCTCTCCGCTTCGACCCCGAACCGATCCAACAGGCGCTCCTGGGCTTTGATATACGTCTGGTCTGACACGACGCCTCCATCGGATCGCCTTTGATTTACACCGTGTACAGTCACCATAGGCGTTAGGTTTACCCTGTGTCAAGTACGGGGCCATACGGGGACCCGAGAACCGCGGAACGGATCCTCCAGGCGACTTGGGATCTGATCGATGGGTCCGGCTCCACCCCGAGATTGGTCGATGTCGCCGATCGAGCCGGGGTGTCTCGACAGACGGTCTACCTGCACTTCGGCGACCGGGCAGGCCTGCTCGTTGCTCTGGTCCGGTACATGGACCAGGTCCTAGGGCTCGACGAGGCCGCGGAGCAGATCCGCGAGGCACCGACAGGTGTCGAAGCGTTGGAACGCATGGTGCGGGCGCTCAGCGTCTTCGCGCCCAGGATCTACTCGGTCGCCCACGTGCTGGAAGCCGCCCAGCACCAGGATGAGGCCGTGGCCGCATGGCGTGATCGGATGCGTGGCCGCCAGGCGATGACCCGTGTGATCTTCCAGCGAATCGCCGACGAGGGACGGCTGGCCGCTGGATGGAGCGTCGACACGGCCGCCGCCTTGAGCTACACGCTCACCATGCCCGGGCCATGGCGCGAGCTGACCGGGGAACTCGGCTGGTCGCCAGAGATGTATGCAGAGAACATCATCAAGCTCCTCCGCCGCAGTCTCCTCAGTAATTGACCGGTTCCTGAGCTGTTCAGGTCGACGTCGATTGCCCGCGGGTGAACGGTTGCGACGGGTCAGGCGACGGCGCCGGCGTCGCGCAGAGCGGCGACCTCGGCGTCGGTGAACCTCGCCTCGGCAAGGACAGCGTCGGTGTGCTGCCCGTGGAGAACCGGAGGCCCCTTGACGCCGCCTGGCGTGCGGGAGAACCGGGGGGCGGGGGCGGGCTGTGTCACGCCCTCGACCGTGACGAACGTCTCGCGGCCCTCGACATGGGGATGAGCCGGCGCCTCCTCGAGGCTGAGCACCGGCGCGAAGCATGCGTCTGAGCCCTCGAACACCCGGGCCCACTCGTCGCGGGTGCGCCCCGCGAAGATCCCGGCAAGGCGTCGTGACTGGTCCGGCCACCGCTCCCGGTCGTGCTGGGGCCACTCGTCGGGTTCCAGCTCCAGCCGCGCCAGCAGCTCGGCGTAGAACTGGGGCTCCAGCGCACCGACCGCGACGAAACCCCCGTCCGCGCAGCGGTAGCAGCGGTAGAACGGTGCACCACCATCGAGCAGGTTCGCCTCTCGCTCGGTCGTCCATGTCCCCATGGCCAGCATGCCGTGGAACATGGCTGTCTGGATGGCGGCGCCGTCGATCATCGCTGCGTCCACGACCTGGCCGCGACCCGACGTAGAACGCTCGAAGAGCGCGCACGCGACGCCGAACGCAAGGAGCATGCCGCCACCACCGAAGTCGCCGATGTAGTTCAGCGGTACCGCCGGTGGCCGATCGCCAGGACCGATCGGGTGGAGCGCGCCCGCGACCGCGACGTAGTTCAGGTCATGACCGGCACGTGCCGCCAGCGGTCCCGTCTGCCCCCAGCCCGTCATCCGGCCGTAGACGAGTCGGGTGTTGCGGTCCAGGCAGACGTGGGGGCCGAGGCCCAGACGCTCGGCGACACCGGGCCGGAACCCTTCGACGAGCACGTCCGCGCGCTCGACCAGGCGCAGCACGACCTCCACGCCGGCGGGGCTCTTCAGGTCCACGCCGATCGAGCGGCGACCGCGCGACAGCACGTCCTTTTCTGGTTGCAGGTTTGCACCCCTCGCCGGCACATGACCGACGCGGTCGACGCGCACGACATCGGCACCCAGGTCTGACAGCAGCATGGCGGCGAACGGACCGGGTCCGATGCCGGCGATCTCGAGAACCCGGACACCCGCCAGTGGGCCGCGCGCGCCCGGCTGACTCGCGGTCATGTTTGTATCCCGTTCCATCTCGGGCAGGTTCCTGTACGGCTGGCGAAGCCTAACCGTCACCACGGCCGCCGCCGTTCGTTCGCTGTTGAGAAGGCAGACAGGCAATGCCCGACACCCCAAGGGTGGGATCAGGCAACTGTGCGAGGGCCCCATGGGGAAATTACGGTCGGCGCTGGCAGAGCTCGGCGGAATCACTGCGATCGCCGGCAGGCACGGACATCACCTCGCCGTACAGCGCCGCACGTTGCACCGCCCTGCACGACGTGGGTGAACCGTCGGTGCCGACCACGATGGCCTCGTACACGGTGCTCATCTACCCATGTCGCGTCCGGGGCGGCTTGGGGCGCGTCGCCATCGCGGGTGGGCGCCAGCGCGCCCGGTGGTTTCCTGCGTCACCTGATCGGCCTGTTACGGCCAGACAGCGGCGAATTGTGGGTTGGCGACGAGAACGTCCCGACCTTGCGCAACCGCGAGTTGCTCGAGGTGCGCAAGAAGTTCGGTGTGCTGTTCCAGACGGCGCGTTGTTCGGCTCCATGACGTGTACGACAACACCGCCTTCCCGCTGCGCGAGCACACGCGCCGCAACGAGAAGGAGTGACCCGCAGGGAAGGCTCGGTCACGCGACGGCGCTGATGCGCTCCTCGGGGGCCGTTACGGCAGGATTCAGCGGGAGGCGCACCGTGACGGTGGTCCCGGTGCCCAGCACCGACGCCATCGCGACGTCACCGCCGAGACGCTCCGTCAGCGAGCGCACGATGTACAGCCCCAACCCGGCGCCGCTGGTGGTCATGTGCAGCGGGTCCTCGACGCGCTCGAAGCGTTCGAACACTCTGTCGACGTCCTCAGGAGGAATGCCACGACCCTGGTCGGTCACGCGTACGATCGCCCATTCGGCGTCCGGAATCAGGCTGACCTGAATGATGCTGTCGGACGGCGAGAACTTGCATGCGTTGTTGACCAGGTTGTCGATGATCTGGCGGACACGCAGCGGGTCGGTGTGCAGCGTCAGCTCGTCAGGGGCGGTCAGCAGCACGGTGTGCATCGGATGTCCCGCGTCCAGCTGGAGAGTTGTCTCCCGGAGCAGCTCGACCATGTCGACCTTGATCGGTTGAAGCCTGTGAGGCGTGTCCGTTGCGGTTGACATCTGCCCGACCAGCAACAGGTCCTCGACCAGCCGCGTGAGATGGTCAGCGCGCTGCTCGATGGTGCGCAACATGTCCTCGCGCTGGCCGGCGTTCATCCGGTCCCAGCGACGGCGCAGCAGCTGGGCGCTGCCCTTGATGGGAGTCAGGGGTGTGCGCAGCTCGTGGCTGACGATCGACAGCATGTCGTCCTTCATGCGTGCGACGCGCCGTTCGGCCGACACGTCGTGGACCACCGCCACACGCAGGTCGCCGTGAGCCCGGTCACGGACCGCTGAGACGGCGATGCGCCACACACGGTCGTCGGGACGGATGACGTCGCGGACGCCCTCCTCGCTCCACGGACCCTCGCCGAAGACGTCTTCGGCGCGTGCCCCGGCGACGGCTGTGTCGTCGACCTGCGCGAGTTCCGCCATCGCCGGGTTGCACAGCACCACCCCGCCGTGAGGGTCCATCACGAAGATGCCGTCGGCGGTGCCGTGGACGATCGCGCGCAGAGTGGCGCGTTCACGCCGCAGCGCGGCGTCGGCCGCGGAGCGCGCACCGTGGACGCGGCCGGAGGAGCCGAGGCGCTCCAGCCACTCGTGCGCGGCTTCACGCAGCGGCAGCTCGCCGGACCACACGATCAGCACGCCGTTGCCGATACCGACCGCGACGCAGGGCCCCTGGATGTTCGGCCCGAGTGCGGGACCCGTGGCACTGATAGGCATGCTCACGTGGGGGTTCACGGTGCACGGCGTGCTGCCGGACGGCACCGGCGTCGCCCATTCGTTATTCGCCCACACGGCCGCGCTGCAGCCGAGCATGGAACGAACCCCCTCGACGAGGCGGGCGTGCACGTGCTCAGGGTCGGTCGCCTCCGCCAGCCGCTGCTCGACGTCGACGTAGGCGACGGCGCGCTCGCCGTCGGTCTGTGCCTGAACCTCCCGGCGGGATGCGGCGTGCAGCAGGCCAAGGGGGACGATGAGCGTCGGCAGTGCCCACAGGTGGTCTGTGGCCAACAGCACCGCGAGCAGGCCCACGGCGACGCTCCCGCCCGCGAGCAACATGGTGCTCTGCGCCATCTGGCGCATCGTGGCGGCCCAACTGCGGCCTCCGAACGCGGAGATCATCCCGGAGACCGCGACGGTGTTGACGGCGCAGCACAGCGACAGCGCGGCCGCGGCCGCGGCGAGGGTACGGCCGTCGAGCGGTCCCGGACGGGGAGAGATGAACTCGACGACGAGTGCCGCGGCCGCCGTACCCGCCAGGTACTGCAGGACGTTGAACGTCAGCTTCAAGCGGGGGATGCGCTCGGCCAGCTGCCATATGGCTATCGCCGTCGTGGCGGCCAGAACGACCGTGCCGCCCGGCAGGACCAGGAGCCCGGCGGCGAGACTGGCGTGTCCAAGCGTGAATACCGCGATGCCGCCGCGGCGGTACGAGAGGTCGACACGGATCGCCTCTCCGCCCGCCACCGCAGCGGCCAGGATCGCAGCGGGGAGCAGCGCCACACCGTTGCTGTCGACGTAGAGCAGCACGGAGAGCAGGGTCAACCCGAGAGCAGCGACACCGATCAGCAAGCGCCTCGCGGACGCTGGAGCGGCTGCGGCAGCGGTCGTCATTCGCGCGGTGCCTCCAGCATCGCCCAGCGGATGCCCGCCCAGCGGATGCCGGCCCAGCGGATGCCCGCCCAGCGGATGCCGGCCCATTCGCCGTCGGCCCAGCGGATGCCGGCCCAGCGGATCCCCTGTGCGCTCATCTCGGTCTCGTCGCCGACCCAGCCGCGCTCGCTCCACCGGATGGAGCCCCACGTGCCCGGCGCCCAGTTCTCGTCACCCCAGTGTGCGCCGGCCCAGCGGATGCCGGCCCAGCGGATGCCGGCCCATTCTCCGTCGGCCCAGCGGATGCCGCCCCAGCGGATGCCGCCCCAGCGGATGCCGCCCCAGCGGATGCCGCCCCGGCGGATGCCATTCGGATCGGCGTGAATGTCGTGGCCCTTGTGGCGGCCCTTGGCGCCAGGCACACCACGGGTTTCCCACGCCGGCTTGAAGTCGCGGATGTCGCCAGGCGGTGCGGCCTCGGCCGCGGCGACCACCGCGGGAGCGCTGAGGACGGGGCCGGACGCCCGCAGGGCGGCAGCCAGTGCGTCGCCGTCGAGGTCGGGTCGTGCCGACGAGGCCAGAGCCGCGACGCCGGCGGTCAACGCCGTGGCCATCGAGGTACCGCTGCCGCGGAACAGGTCGGCGCCGATGCGTGCCTGCGGGTTCTGCGTCGCGATCGTGGCATTGTGCGACATCCAGGCGACGACCTTGGTGCCGGACGTGACGATGTCGGGCTGCTGGACGCCGGCGCGGTCGGGGCCCGAGCCGCTGAACGCCGCGACGACGTCGTCGCTGGTGTCCGCGGTGCCCTGGTCGTCATTCGCGCCGACGGAGAATGTCTTGGTTGCGGTGGCGGGCGACGTCAGTGTCCCCGCGCCGTCGTTGCCGGCCGCTGTCACGACGAGCATCCCGGACTTGGCGAGCGCGTCGCCGGCCTGGTCGAGCAGCGATGCCGCGTCGGTGTCGGCCTCGACACCCAACGCCAGGGTGGTGATGCGGATGCCGGCGAACCGGCCGGTGCTGTGCAGCCAGTTCATCGCGGAGAGGACGGACCCCAGCGTTGTCGTGCCGTCGTCGCCTGCCACCTTCAGTGACAGGATGCCCGCGCGGGGAGCCGCGCCCGGGGCGTCGCTGCTGTTAGCGGCTATCAGAGACGCCAGGAAGGTGCCGTGACCGTAGCGGTCCCCGCCTCCGGTGCCACTGAAGTCGATTTCGCCGACGACCGAGTTTTCCAGCGCCTCGACCGGGGCTACTCCGGTGTCGATGAGCGCAACCACGGCACGTTCGCCGAGTCCAGCGGTGGGCCATGTCTGGGGGGCACCGGTGGACGCGACGCCGCTGTCGATCCGCAGTCCCGTTTCGGGATCGGCCTCGGCCGGCAACGAGTGGGGGGTGACATTCGTGTCGTACGCGACGCCGTCGGGCGGCGTGGTCGGTGACTCGACGACGAGGGCGTCGACCAGTGGGAACGCTCCGACGACGACGGCGCCGTGGGGCAGTGTCGATCCGGCTGGTACCACCCAGCGCAAGCTGTTCGCCATCGCGGGGGCGGCCAGTGCGATCAGCGCCACGACGAGCGAAATGGCAACTCCATGTCGCAGCGTGTCTCGCAAACGCAGCGGTGTAGCCATGGCGTTGCCCCCTCAAACGAGCCCAGCGAGCACCGGACCGTCCGGTGCCTTCCCGACTGTGATCGGTAGTCCGGCTGGATAACTACAGGGCATATCTGGCGAATCGCCCGGATTGACTAGTGAAACAGGCCACGGTGGGTACAGTGCGTCCGGGGATCAACCAGAAAGTCACTGTCCGTGCGCAAGGCGTTGCTGTCGACGGCCGTGGCGGAGCAGCGGCAGTCGCTGCTCCGCGCGGTCGCGACACTGCCAGACGACGCGTGGGACGTGGTGTGCCCGAATCCGGCAGCCGCGCAGGGCGTCGTGCGGCTCGATGAGCCCGTACGCACCGTCCGTGACCTCGTCGCCCACGTCTGCGTTGTCGACGGGCTGTCGCTGGGCGCGAACCCTGTCCGGCCGTGGGACGCCCTGTGGCGCCTGGAGATGCCCAGCGGCTGGGACCGCCGGCGGGTCATGCCGTTCCTGGACTTGTCGCCCTCCGACCTGTTGGGGGTGCTCGCCCGCAGCGGTGACCGTGTCGTGCGCATGGTGTCCGCAACGCCGCCCGCGATGGGGCGGTTGCCGGTGACCGGTCCGTTCGGCCGCCAGCCGCTCGTCCAGCTGGTGACGCAGCGGGTGCTGCACGAGTGGCTGCACGAGCGGGACGTCGTCGACGCGATTGCAGGAGGACCGCCGCGCCGCGTGCCGTCACCGCAGCCTGCGGTCGCGGAGGCGATCGTCGACGTGATCCTGGCGATGATGCCCGAGCAGGTGCTGCCGCGGGCCGATGCCGACGGCGGCGTCGTCAGACTGATCATCGACATCGACTCCGGCGCGTCGAACGACGACGGCGTCGTCGGGGCGCGACGGGTGTGGGCAGCGGACTTCGCACGGCGCCACTACGGTCCGCGGGTGGTGGTGTCGCCGGACGCCACGGTCCGCATGGATGCGGCGACGCTCGCGCTGCTCACCAACGGCCGCTGGGACCGCGTCGGATGGGGCAACTGCGTGATGATCGACGGGGACGAGGCGTTGGGAAAGTTGCTGCTGGACGCGATCCGCCGCCCCATCCGGAGTCTGCCCAGCCCGGGTCTGGACGATGACCGCACGGTCACGACCTCGCCGTAAACACCGTCTCTATACTTTGAGGTCCGCCGCGTAAGCGGCTGTTGATCTCAAGGACAAGACACCCTTTCATGGCCACCGGCATCGGCGAGACACTCGTGGCCGCCCGTCGTCAGCAGGGCGTCGCATTGTCGGACGCGGCCGCGGAAACGCGGGTCCGTGAGTCCTACCTGGCGGCGCTGGAGGAAGAGGACTTCGCGGCGCTGGGTGGCGACGTGTACGTCAAGGGCTTTCTCCGCAGCTATGCCCGGTTCCTGCGCCTGGATCCCGAGCCGCTGATCGCGGAATACCGAACGCAATACGAGCGTCCCGACGACTTCACCGGTTTGGCGCAGCATCCCGTGGCGCCGCTGCCGACGGAGCGCAGCCCCGCACTGGTCGTCGGGATCGGCGTGGCAGTCATCGCGGTCATGGTCCTGGCCGCCATCGGACTGCTCAACGATCGCGACGAACCGCAGGATACGGAGGTGGCGCCCGCACCCGTCGAGACAGCGACGCAGCCGCTGCCGACCCAGCGACCGACAACGACCGCCGAGAAAGCGACGGAGCCCGATCTGAGCGACGATCCGACCGAAGTGCTCGCAGGGGACGCAGTGCGCATGGTGCTCAACGTCAACGGCGGCACCTCGTGGGTGCGCATCGTCGTGGACGGCGCGACCGAACTGGAGGGCGAGCAGCCCGACGGGACGCGGCTGAGGTACCGCGCCGACGAGTCGATCGTCATCCGCGTCGGCGACCCGGGAGTGGTCAGCCTGCGGGTCAACGGGCAGCGGGTCGGATCCGTCGGTGATCCCGGCATACCGGTCACAAAGACATTCACGGTGGACGAGGGCGCGTGAGCCAACCGAACGCCGTCGCGGTGGTCACCTTGGGGTGCGGGCGCAACGACGTTGACACCGATCAGGTGGCCGGGGCGCTCGCCGCAGCCGGACTGGCCATCGTTGACGAGCCGACCGACGCGGACGTGGTGCTGGTGAACACCTGCACGTTCATCGCACCGGCACGGCAGGATTCGATCGAGACGGTGCTGGCGGCGTGCGACCTGGAGAAGCCCGTGTTGGTGATCGGCTGCATGGCCCAGCGTTACGGCCAGGAGCTGGCCGACGCGCTGCCGGAGGCCGCAGCCGTGCTCGGCTTCTCGGACTACCCCCGGTTGCCGGCGATCGTGCACCGTGTGTTGGCGGGAGGGAGGGCCGAGGACGTCGCCGTCGAGCCGGCACCCGGACGGCGGTCGTTGCCACTGGTGATGCAGGGGCCGGCGTCCACTGGAGCGGCGCCGGACGCGCCGCCGACGGCCGGGTTCCCGGTGCGGACGGTGCCGCGCGGCCCGTGGGCCTACCTGAAGATCGCGGGAGGGTGCGACCGGGTCTGCACGTTCTGCACGATCCCGTCGTTTCGGGGCAGGTACAGGTCGCGCCCGCTGGAGGAACTTCTGGCCGAGGCCCGGTGGCTGGTGGCCGGCGGCGTCCGGGAGCTGGTGTGCGTCAGCGAGAACACGACCAGTTGGGGCAAGGACCTGCCGGGGGGACGGCACTCGCAGGTCGACCTGGTCCGTGGCTTCGAGGAGATCGCCGGCCTGGAGCGGGTGCGGCTGCTGTACCTGCAGCCGGCGGAGATCATCCCGGAGCTGCTCGACGCGATGGCGGGCAGCCCGGTGGTCGCGGGCTATTACGACCTCTCCCTGCAGCACGCCAGCGGCCCGATCCTGCGGCGGATGGCCCGGTCGGGCGACGCCGAGCGGTTCCTGTCGCTGATCGGCGGCATCCGCGAGCGTGACCCCGATGCCGTCTTCCGCTCCTCGTTCATCACCGGATTCCCCGGCGAGACGGAGGCGGACGTCGACGTGCTCGAGCAGTTCCTGGGCGAGGCGGCCCTGGACTGGACAGGTTTCTTCACGTTCTCCGTGGAGGACGGGACGCCGTCGGCCGTGATGCCCGATCAGGTCGCACCGGCCGAGGCGCAACAGCGGCGCGACCGCCTGGTCGAGGTTGCCGAGTCCGTCGCCGAGGAAGCGACGCGGCGGTTCGTCGGTCGCAGGCTGCAGGTTCTCGTCGACGGCCACGTTGACGGCGCCGCCGTGGGCCGGTCCTACCGCGAAGCGCCGGAGGTCGACGGCGAGGTCAGGCTGCCGGGCTGCGACGTCCCGACCGGGCGGATGGTGCCGGTGCAGATCACCGCCGCCGTCGGCCTCGACCTGGAGGGACGGACGGTGGCGGACACTGCTGAGCCTGGGGCGGCACTGATGCTCGGCGCATCGGCTTGACCGACCAGGGCAGGAGGGAGCGTGCCGACACGGCGGTACGACGCGAGCCCCCCCTGCTGAACTGGGCGAATGCCTTCACGATGCTGCGCGTCGTCCTGGTGCCCGTGATCGCGATCTTCGTGTTCACCGACGGCGCCACCGCGCGGTGGTGGGCCTTTGCGATTTTCGTGTTCGCCGCCCTGACCGACTCGATCGACGGATGGGTGGCGCGGCGGCTGATCGGCGTTACCCGCTGGGGTGCGCTGGCCGATCCCGTGGCGGACAAGGCATTGATCATCGGGAGCCTGACGGTGCTGGCGATCAACGGGGAACTGCCGTGGGTGGCCGTCGCCATCATCGTGATCCGCGAATTCGGTGTGACCGCGCAACGCACGGTGCTCGTGCGGCGCGGCGTGGTGATGCCGGCCAGCCGCTTCGGGAAGGCCAAGACGGTGTCGCAGGTGGCGGCGGTCACCCTCTACCTGATGCCGGTCGTGCGGGGCGGGCTGCCCGACGCCGCCCTGGCTACAGCCGTGCTGCTGACCGTCGCCAGCGGCGTGGACTACGCGCTGCGAGGGGCGAGGACAGCTCATGCGCGCTGAGGTGGTTGCCGTCGGCAGTGAGCTGCTGCTCGGCGACGCGGTGGACACCAACTCCGCACGGATCTCCGCGCGGCTGGCCGAAATCGGCGTGGACGTCCACCGCCACACGACTGTCGGCGACAACGTGGAACGAATGGCCGACGTCATCGGTGGCGCGTGCGCACGGGCGGACGCGGTGATCGTGACAGGTGGGCTGGGGCCGACCGCCGACGATCTCACCCGTGTCGCGGTGGCGCAGGTGGCGGGGGTCGAGCTGGAACGCCGCCACGACCTCGCCGAGTACCTCCACGAATACTTCGCGTCGGCGGGTCGGGAGATGCCCGAAAGCAACCTGGTGCAGGCGGACCTGCCGCGTGGGGCACAGGTGCTGCACCCCGTGGGCACGGCGGCGGGCTTCACAGTCGCGGTGGGAGCGTCGACGGTGTGGTGTGTGCCAGGCGTGCCGCGCGAGATGGAGGCGATGTTCGAGCGCGACGTGCTGCCGGCGCTGCGGACCGCGGCCGGTACGGCGACCACGGTCAGCCGGATGGTCCGCACCGCGGGAATGGCGGAATCCGCGGTGGGGGAGGTCTGCGCACCGCTCGTGGAACGTCTCGCCGCGGCGGGCAATCCCACCCTGGCATTCCTCGCCTCGCGTGGGGAAACCAGGGTGCGCCTGACCGCGAAGGCAGCCACGCGGCAGGAGGCGCTGGCCCTGCTCGAGCCACTGGTGGCGGAGGTCGTGGGCCTCCTTGGCGTCAACGTCGCCGGTGTCGACGACGAGGGCGTCGAGTGGGCGATCGCACGGCAGCTGACCGACCTCGGGCTGCTCCTGGGTGTGGCGGAATCGGTGACCGGAGGTGGCGTGTCGGCCCGGTTGGTCTCGGTGCCGGGGGCCAGCTCGTGGCTGCGGGGTTCGCTGGTGACGTACTCTACGGACGTGAAGTCGTCGCTGGCGGGCGTCGACCCGGCGCTGCTGGACGAGGCAGGTCCGGTGTCGGAGGAGACGGCGGCGGCGTTGGCCCGGGGTGCCCGCGAGCGGCTCGGCGCCGACGTGGGACTGGCGGTTGTCGGCGTGGCGGGCCCGACGACGCAGAGCCGACGGCCGGTGGGATTCACCTGTGTGGGCGCGGCGCTGCCCGACGGATCCGTGACGACGGCTGCCCGGCGGTTGCCGGCCCGGGGTCGTACCGACGTGCAGGAGTTCGCGGCATCGATGGCGCTGGACTTCCTGCGCCGGGTCCTGGGGCGGCTGGGTTGACATGCCCCGGCTGTTCGTCGCCGTCGAGGTGCCTCAGGCCGTGCGCTCGGCGGTGGGCGAGGCGGTGGCGCCGCTGCGGGCGGCGATGCCGGGTCTGCGGTGGGTCGCGCCCGAGCGGTACCACCTGACCTTGGTCTTCATCGGGTCGGTCGACGAGGCGGCGGTGCCGGCCGTGGAGGAGGCGGTGGATCAGGGCTGCCGTGGGGTGCCCGCGTTCCCGCTGCAACTCGACGGGCGGATCGGGTCGTTCGGGCGGCGGGTCATCTGGGTCGGTGTGCGCACCAGTGCAGAGCTGGCGTCGCTGGCGGTTCGTGTTGCCCAACGTCTGGGCGAGGTCGTGCCGTTGCCCAACGGGCAGCGGGTGTTCAGAGCGCACCTGACGGTCGCTCGTGCGGGTCGTCAGAAGGTGCGGGCGGGGACGCTGCGTGACGTTACGGCGCCGGCGGTCGCGTGGCCCGTGGAGCGCATCGTGCTGCTGCGTTCCGCCGCCGGCTACGAGGTGGTGCGGGCGGTGGACCTCGCCGCCGCGACAGATGCGTGACCGGCGAACGCGTGTTCGGTACAGTGTGCGGCGCCGAGGTTCCACAGCCGACGGCGACCAGTGAGCGAACCTGTCATACCCCGCCCTTACTGTGGCGACCATGACCAGCAAACAGCCGAAAGGGAAGCCCGTGGAGCGCGACAAGGCCCTGGACATGGCGCTCGGCCAGATCGAGAAGCAGTTCGGCAAAGGCGCCGTCATGCGCATGGGGGAGGACGCCAAGATCAAGGTCGCGTCGATCCCGACAGGGGCGCTGAGCCTCGATCTCGCGCTCGGCATCGGTGGTCTGCCGCGGGGTCGGGTTGTGGAGATATTCGGACCTGAGTCGAGCGGCAAGACGACTGTGGCGCTGCACGCCATCGCCGAGGCTCAGAAGGCCGGTGGAATCGCCGCATTCATCGACGCCGAGCATGCGCTCGACCCCACCTACGCAACGGCCCTTGGCGTGGACATGGACGCGCTGCTGGTGTCACAGCCCGACACCGGTGAACAGGCGCTGGAGATCACGGACATGCTGGTCCGTTCCGGCGCCGTCGACATCGTCGTGATCGACTCGGTGGCGGCGTTGACGCCGCGGGCCGAGATCGAAGGCGAGATGGGAGACACCCATGTCGGGTTGCAGGCGCGGCTCATGTCGCAGGCGTTGCGCAAGCTCGCCGGCACATTGAACAGGTCGCGGACCAGCGCGATATTTATTAATCAACTACGCGAAAAGATAGGCGTCATGTTCGGCTCACCTGAAACAACCCCCGGTGGCCGTGCATTGAAATTCTATTCGTCGGTCCGCTTGGACGTCCGCCGCATCGAGTCACTCAAGGACGGCACGGACGTCGTGGGCAACCGCGTCCGCGTCAAGGTAGTCAAGAACAAGTGTCTGGCGGCGGGCACCAACGTCTTCGATCCCACGACGGGGCTCACACACGCCATCGAGGACATCATCGATCGCGAAGCGGGGGCTGCAGTGTGGGCCGCTGACAAGGCCGGGCAGTTCCACATCCGTCCGATCGTGGCGCGTCTCAACCAGGGCGAGCAGCAGGTGTTGACGCTCGGTATTCGCGGCGGAGGCACCCTCCGGGTAACTCCAGACCACCTGATCCTCAGCGAAGACGGGTGGTGTAGAGCTGGTGAGCTGTCGGTCGGAGACCGTGTGGCGCGGCCGCGTCGTGTCGGCGGGTTCGGCGAAAATCGACCGATCCCTGCTGAGCACGCCCGGATGCTCGGCTATCTCATCGGCGATGGATATGTCGGTGGAAAGACGCCGATCGCGTTCATCAACGCGCAAGAGAGCCTGCGTGAGGATGCGAAGACCATTGCCACCGCGCTCGGCTGCAAGGCGACATCACGCCACAACGGTTTGCACGTCGCCTTCTCACACCGCCCCGGCGAGAAGAACGGACTACTCGAGCTGTGCCGCTGGGCGGAGATCTACGGGCATCTCGCGCCGGAGAAGCGCATCCCGCCGTCCCTCATGACGCAGGACGTCGCCGAGGATCTCGTTGCCAACCTGCTCTTCGGCATCTTCGAGAGCGACGGATGGATTTCTCGGGAGCGGGCGGGTGCGATTCGCTGCGGATTTGCGACAACGTCAGAGCAGCTTGCTCGTCAGATCCACTGGCTGCTTCTGCGCTGGGGGATCAGCAGCCACGTGTCCGTCCATCAGCCGGGTGAGCGACGCAGTGTGATCGCCGGTCGCCCCGTCGTCGGGAAGCTCCCGTGCTGGCAGACCCGGATCAGCGGCATTGACAACGCTCGGCGCTTTGCAGAAGCAATTCCTACCTGGGGCCCCCGCGGACAGAAGCTGGCGGAGTGCCTGGCGGATCCGGCGCTGAGAAAGCACCGAGGTTCTCAGCAGGTGTATCTCCCGACCAACGCATGGGAACCGGTGGTTGCGTACCTAGAGAACCGTGGACTAACGCCGGCAACTGTGGCTGCGATCGTTGGTGACGGTGCGGGCGATCCCCGGGGCGGTTTCCGGCAGGTCCTCGGATCACCACGACTCCGGCGCGATCGACTGGAGCGGATCGCTGAGACACTCGACAGCAAGTTCCTGCAGGAGGTGCTCGCCGACGAGGTCT
>WHTG01000222.1 GCA_009377835.1 Nitriliruptorales bacterium | reverse complement strand
CTGCGACCGGTTCGATGCGATCCTGATTCAGGATGCCGATTCCGAGATCGATCCGGACTATTTGACCCACGCCCTGCCGCTCTTCGACGACCCAAAGGTGGTTCCGTTTTGGTTCCACTCGGTGTGCAACACGGCTGCAACCGGCTGCAACCGGCTGCATCGAAATCGGGAGATTCTGCGAGTCTGCGGGGTTTGTGCTGGTCAGCGGGGTGGGGGCGCAACCTTGCCAAGGTGGGGGTCGCGGGTTCGAATCCCGTCGGGAGCACGTTTTAAAACCGCAGGTCAGTCACTCATTGGCCCTGGCGGGCCACCCTCGAACGATGAGAATGGTCGGGTCGTCCGGCGACGTCGTGCCTCTGTGGTGCCCATAGCCCGCAGGTCAGTCGGACGCGGGAGCCTCAGGCGCCCCGAACTGTTGCCATGAGCACGCGACTCAGAGTCTTGAGCGTAGAGGTTCCTCCGGGCGGCGCTGGTGTGGTGTGACAGGAAGGGAGGATCGCCGTGGACCGGGTGATGGAGCGGTGCGCCGGGTTGGACGTGCACAAGAAGACGATCGCTGCGTGCATCAGGGTGCCGGGCAACGGCAAGCGTCGTCGTCGCGAGACGCGCACGTTTACGACCACCACCCGCGGGCTGTTGCAGCTACGCGACTGGCTCGCTGAGGTGGGAGTCACGGTGGTGGGGATGGAGTCGACCGGTTCGTACTGGAAGCCGGTGTATTGCCTGTTGGAAGACGAGTTCGAGTGCTGGCTGCTCAATGCGCGCCATCTCAAGAACGTCCCTGGGCGCAAGACCGACGTCAAGGACGCGGAGTGGATCGCCGAGCTGGTCGAGCACGGGTTGGTGCGGCCGTCGTTCGTGCCGCCCCGTCCGATCCGTGAGCTGCGAGATCTGACCCGCTACCGCAAGACCGTGATCCAGGAACGCAGCCGTGAGGTGCAACGGTTGGAGAAGATCCTGGAGGATGCCGGCATCAAGCTGTCGTCGGTCGCCTCGGACATCCTGGGGGTGTCGGGTCGGGCGATGCTGGCGGCGCTGGTCGCCGGCGAACGTGACCCTCAGGTGCTGGCCGACCTCGCCAAACGCCGGTTGCGATCCAAGATTCCGCAACTACAGGAGGCGCTCGAGGGCCGCTTCCGGGACCATCACGCCCTGCTCGTGTCCCAGATGCTGACCAGGATCGACCACTGCGATGAGATCGTCGAGCGGCTGTGCGAGGAGATCGACCGGCGCATGGAACCGTTTCGGGACCTGATCGAGTTGTTGATCACGATCCCTGGCGTCCACCTGCGCACCGCTGAGGTCCTCATCGCGGAAACCGGCGGGGACATGGCACGGTTTCCCTCCGCCGAGCACCTTGCGTCGTGGGCGGGGATGTGCCCGGGCAACAACGAGTCAGCCGGCAAGCACCGTGCCGGGACCACCCGCAAGGGATCGAAATGGCTGCGCGGCGCACTGACCGAGTCCGCCCACGCCGCCTCGCAGACCAAAGACACCTACCTGGCCGCGCAGTTCTGGCGGCTCACCGGCCGCCGCGGCAAGAAACGCGCCGCCGTCGCCGTCGGCCACTCCATCCTCGTGGCCGCCTACCACATCCTCAACCGCCACCAGCCCTACCACGACCTCGGCGGCGACTGGTTCGTGCAGCGCTACAACAACCAGGCCCACGTCCGCCGACTCATCAGACAACTCGAACGGCTCGGCCACCACGTCACCCTCGAACATCGACACCGCCGCCTGACAAGCCCACCCCATCTTCAACCGGCCCCGCGGCCGGCCAACCCCGCGCGCCCCGACGAACCTCCACCTCCTGGAATTCTCGACTCAGACGCGACTTTCCCCCAGGCTTGGAGTGATCCAGGAGTGCGCGCCACGAACGGATCGAGGTTCTCGGGGACGATCTCAAACCTCAGGCCAGCAGTTCCGACGATGTCGCGGTAGCCACTGAGGACGCGCACGACCTGGATGGGCTCGGCTTCGGGTCGGTAGATGATGAGGTAGGAGCGCACAGGCCAGAACCGAAGCGCTTCCTTTGGAGTGTGGCCGTTTTTGGCCGATCGAGCCGGGTCGTCCACTGGTCTGGGGCACCGGTGCGGGCGCCTGCTGACAACGGATTGGGCAACGGCGGTGCCTCAGAGCCTCCGAGATCCACCGCAGGTGCGGGCGGTCAAGAGCACCAGCCTCGCAGCGTCGTGGAACGGGCTGCGTGTGTCGGCCTTGTGAAACAGGCCAGGGTCACACTCGGGGCGAATGGCACAAAGGGACCATGGTGTCGCGATGCCAGGCATACCGACCGTTCCCACGGTCGATCAACACACCTCGGGGGACAACATGGCCACGGGCTGGCGCTGCATCATCATCGCCCTGCTCACCATCACGGCCAACGCGGCGGTTATGCCGACTGCAGCATCCCCACCGCCAGGGCGATGAGACCGGCAGCGAGGCACGCACCTCCGACGAAGACCATGACAATGAATCCGTTGGGCCGGGTACGCGCTTTGCCGATGCTGGCGAAGAAGAAGCCGCCCGGCATCAGCAAGGCCGCCGCCGGGATGCCGGACCGGCCGATGACTTCCAGCGGGCCGCTGAGACGGGCCGCGTCGGCGTACAGCAGTGCCAGCAGCGACAGGATCAGCAACACGCCGGCGTGCGCGTGGCCCGCGCGGGCGAATGCCAGCTGGAACGGCGTCGTGTCCGCCCGCCCGCGGACGACGCGCAAGAGGTAGAGGCCACCGGTCTCGACCGTGACCAGCCCCAGCAGCAGAATCGCGGCCGTGACCTGGGTGGCGTGGGACAGCTCCGACATTCGGCGTCTCCAGACATGCGCTTATGGATAGCGACACTATCCGCTTATGGATAGTGCTACTCTCTATTTGTGTTGTCAAGGGAGGTCGCCATCCGCATCTCGGAGCTGAGCCGCACGAGCGGCGCGTCGGTCGCGACGATCAAGTACTACCTGCGGGAGGACCTCCTTCCGCCCGGTGGCACCACCGCACGCAACCAAGCGGTCTATTCCCAGAGGCACGTGCACCGCTTGCGGCTGATCCGCGTGCTGCGCGAGGTGGGCGGCCTGGGGATCGACGCGATTCGAGAGGTGGCTGGCGCGCTCGACAACCCACGCCTGTCTCGGCATGAGCTGCTCGGCGTGGCTCATCGCGCTGTCTCCTCTCCGGCGGGTCATGCCCCGGAGCGTGAGGTCGCGGAGGTCGACGCGCTGCTGCGCGACCTGGAGTGGGTCATCTCGACGACGGCGCCGGACCGCGGCGAGCTCGCCCGTGCGCTGGCCAGCCTGCGTGCCCTGGGACGCGACGTGGACGCGCGGACGTTTCTGCCCTACGCACGGGCAGTGGAGCCGCTGGCCGCGTTCGAGGTCGCCAGTGTGAGTGCGGGCGCTTCTGACGAGGCCGCGCTCGAGGCGACCGTTGTCGGCACCGTCGTCTACGGCGCGGCCTTGGCGGCATTGCGGCGCCTCGCGCAGGAGCATCAATCTGCACTGGCGTCCGGCCCAGCCGGCTGAGCCTCGGCTGGGACGACCATCGACCCGCCACTGCGTAGAAGCGCGTCACGCTGACGAACCGAGGCGCCGGGCCGCAGAGGTCTCCGGTCCCGAATCGCATCGCCGGGCGTGAGAGGACTGACTTGGAGCGCTCCCGCGGAAACGCGGCTGTGGAAGGCGGCTGCACTTTGCCGTGCAACTCCGGTGCTCCCTCACGCGGGCTGCCGATGTCACTGAGGTAGCACCGAGACAAGGCCCCAACCGGGTGGGGCATTCTCTCGGTGCTACGCGACGGTGGCACGGGTGGATGGGGGACGTGCCGTTGCGCCACGGCGGCGGGCAACAACCTTCTGCCTCACGACCCATGCCGCGCTCGCGGGCACCGTGACGGTGGCGCGAGTCAGGAGGGGTCGTCAAGGAGGATCAGCCGCCCATTCACTCCGGCAACGGTGCGGACATGGGGCGAGGGGCCGGTGGGATCCTCGATGAGTAGCCATCGTGCGGCACCGCGATCGTCACGCAACTCGATCACTGCGGCGGAGCCGTCGGCGGTCACCTGCAGCCGCGGCTGGACGCTGGTGTCGGCACTGTCGAGTGGTAGCGACGTCAGGACACGTCCCCGCGGGGTGATCTCGTCCAGCGTCAGGTCGGTAACCGGCTCCGGGGACGCGGCCGCCAGGGTGAACAGCCGGCCGTCGACGGCGCTGTCGAGGCCCCAGGTCAGCCGCGGCTCGCCGAACGGCCCCTCGGCGGGGACGTCGCCGCTCGCGATCTCCGGATGGTCGAGCTCGATGGTGTGCAGCTGGCACAGCACATGGCAGCTGGAGATCACCACGCGCCCGTCGATGGTGAGGCCGACCCCCTCGACGATCTTCACGGTCAAATCGGTGCTGACGGTCTGGAACTCCGCACCGGCGCCGCGGTACATCCTCACCGTCTGGGTCGGCGTTTCCGCTCCGGCGACCGCGCCGCCCCACACGACATGGGCACTGCCGTTCCGACGGACGACGCCGAACAGGGTAGTTGGACCCGGCTCGACGTCGTAGCGGTCATCACGGCCGCCGCCGCGACGCCAGTGGATCGTGGTGGGCTCGCCGTCAAGCTGGTAGACCACGCCGCCGTCCCCATCCGGGAACGCGACGGTCACCGGCCCGTCGATCGCGGGCACATCCGCCAGCTCGTTCGGGTGGAGCCCGTCTTCGTCCATCACGCCCAGCGGAAGCCGGAGGTCGTCGACGTGGACGGTGTCGTCGTCGGCCTTCTCCCTCTCCGGCGAGGGGGATG
>WHTG01000003.1 GCA_009377835.1 Nitriliruptorales bacterium | reverse complement strand
CTGGCGCCGCTGAAGCTCGACTGGAGCGACGTGGTCCTGGTCGACGGTTCGGGATTGTCGCGCGCGAACGTGGTCTCGCCGCGTTTCCTGGCGCAGCTGCAAGCGCGTCTATGGCGTTCGAACCTGAACAGCAGGTGGGCCCGGCTGCTCGCCGTGAGCGGCGTGCGGGGGACCCTGAAGTCGCGGCTGCGCGGGACCGTCGCGCAGCAGCGGGTCTACGGCAAGACGGGATCTCTGCGAGACGTCAGCGCGCTGGTCGGCACGGTGGTCGGCACACGGCGACGAACCGTTCATTTCGCAGTCGTCGGAAACCACCTGCGCTCGACCGCGGCGCTGCGGTCGCTGACCGACAAGGCTGTGCTCGTGATGGCCGAGGAGCTGCAGGACTGCCGTCGTGTCCCCCGGCCGCGGCCCAGGCGGAAGAATGCTCGCCCGCGGCCGCCGAGGTTGGTGTGCGGATAGACACAGCTGCCGGCGGCCAACATTAGCGCAGTTTAGTTTGCGTTTGTAACCTTCAACCCCAGGGGTACCCCAGCGGAGCAGAAGGAGCCGAAACGTGCCAGACGGATCCGGCGACCTGCTCACCCTGCAGGAGGCAGCAGAGCAGCTCAAAGTTCATTACATGACGGCGTACCGCTGGGTCCGTCAGGGCGACCTCCCAGCCTTCAAGGCCGGCGGCCGCCTGCGCCTACGGCCGTCCGACGTCGAGCGATTCCTCACGCAGCGGCGGGTCGACGTGGTGCTGCCGCAGCACGGCCGTACCGAATGGCCCACCCATGTCGACCGGCTGTACGACCTGCTCACCGACGGACGAGCCGTCGAGGCGGCGCAACTGGTGCGCAAGGTGATCGCCGACGGAGCACCTGCGGGACAGGTGTACCTGGACCTGCTCACGCCAACGCTGCACCGCATCGGCGACGGCTGGGAAGCGGGCATCCTGTCCGTCGCTGCCGAACACCGGGCATCGGAGATCTGCAACGTCATCGTTGCACGGTTGAGTGACAGCTTCCGCCGACGCGGGCCCGCGCGCGGGACTGCGGTCACCTTTACGCCACCGGGAGAACAGCACGCCATTGCCTCCGCAATGGCTGCCGACTTCATGCGCGCCGGCGGCTTCGACGTGCACCACCTGGGAGTGAACGTCCCGCTGGCCGACCTGCGGCAGTTCCTGCAAATCGTCCCGTGCAACGTCATGTGCGCCTCCTTTACGAACACCGGCGCAGAGGCCGCCGTGTACGCCGAGATCACGCGTCTGGGACATGACGGGGGCGACACCGTTGTTGTGTTCGGCGGGCAGGGCGTGGACCCTGACGCCGCCGCGTCCAGCGGTGGCGCGGTGGTCGAGTCGCTGGCGGACCTCGTGACCTGTGTGGAAGATCTGGTGCAGGTCAGGGCATAGCCCGCGCTCAGGCGGCGATCACGCCGATGGACAACTACACGTCCCGCCTTGCAGACGGCGTCTGGCGGATAGAAGTCGGTCCGTTCACGAACGCCTACCTCATCGCTGCCGACGGGCACTCCGACCGCGACGGCCTCACGCTGGTCGACACCGGCGTGCGCCGTTCGGGACCGCGACTGGTGCGCAGCGTCCGGCTGCTGGGCTTGGATCCACGCCGAATCACCGACGTGGCGCTCACGCACTGGCACACCGACCACATGGGGTCGGCCGCCCGATTCACCATGTCCAGCGCCACGCCGGAGGTGCTGGTCGGCCGTCGCGATCTGCCAGCGGTGAACGGCACCCAGCCGCGGCCATACGACGCTGCAGCGGCAGCTGACGTGACATGGCTCGGGCGGCGCCTCGCCGCCGTGATCACGCCGGGGCCGGCGGTCGCGTCGCCGCAGCCACTGGATGACGGTGACGTGCTGCCGCGGGCCCCCCGCGCCGTCGTCGTCGACAGCCCGGGCCACACGCTGGGGCACATCAGTCTCCACCTGCCCGACGACGGCGTACTACTCGCCGGCGATGTGGTGTCAAGCGTCGGGACATTCACGCGCGGATTCGGCTTCACCCGCTGTGCTCTGACGCATGAGGCTCGGACCCTGGAGCGCCTGAGCCGTCTGGAGTTCGACGTTCTGGCCCCGGGTCACGGGCCGCCGGTGGTCAAGGGTGCGCAGAGTCGCCTGGCGCGTCTTGCTCAGCGCGCGGCGGCGGCGCGCCCGCCAAGCGCAGCTTGACGGTGTACTCGCCGCCCGACAGCTCGGTGGACATGTTCTCGCCGAGGACCGTGAGCAACCGCATCATCGCTCGGTTCTGCGCCAGGATCGTGGCGGTGAAGGTATGTACGCCACGGTTGACGGCAGCAGAACTCAGGCGCCACAACAGCCGGGTCGCGATGCCACGGCCCTGCCATGCATCCTCCACGACGACCGCGGCCTCGGCCTCTGCCGGGTCCATCGGCACCGCGGGCGGAGCCACCGCAGCGAGCCGGTCGTAGCGCGCGACGCCGACGATTTCGCCGCGGATCTCCGCCACGATCGCCAACCGGTCAACGTAGTCCAGGGTGACCAGGTACCGGATCATTGACGCGCTGGGCCGGGCGATGGAGGTGAAGAACCGCATGTAGCGCGCCTGCGGGGAAAGGCGGTGGAACAGCCGCTCGACTCGCGCCGCGTCATCCGGGTGGATCGCGCGGAAGACGACCGGAGTGCCGTCGTCGAGAAACGCCTGCTCGGTCAGTTCTGCCGGATAGCCCGGCAGCCAAGCGATGGGTTCGACCTCGTCGCTCACGACGCGATTGCACTCCTCCAGTCGCCGCAGCCGATCCCCCACCCACTAGTCTCGTGCACATGCGGATCGCAGTGCTCACCAGCGGCGGCGACGCGCCCGGCATGAACGCCGCGGTACGAGCGGGGGTGCGGGCGGCCGACGCCGCCGGCGTCCAAACATACGGGGTGCGCGACGGGTTCGCCGGTCTGATCGAGGGCCGCCTGGAGCCGCTGGACAGCCGCTCCGTCTCCGGTCTTCTCCACCTTGGCGGCACCTTCCTGGGAACGGCCCGCTCGTCGCGGTTTCGCACCAGCGAAGGGCGCCGGGAGGCGCTGACGCACCTCGACCTCGCCGAGATCGAGGGTCTGGTCGCCATCGGCGGTGACGGGACGTTCCGGGGCATCGACGCGCTGTCCCGCGAAGGCCATGTCCGCGTCGTTGGCGTCCCCGGAACCATCGACAACGACCTGTCCGGCACAGACTTCACGCTGGGCTTCGACACGGCGGTCAACACCGCGCTGGAGAGCATCGACAGGATCCGCGACACAGCGACCAGCCACGGCCGTTTGTTCTTCGTGGAGGTCATGGGACGCGCCAGCGGATGGCTGGCGCTGTACGCCGGCCTCGCCGGTGGGGCGTCGGAGGTGCTCGTGCCCGAGCAGCCGACAGACGTTGAGCGCGTACGGGCCAGGGTGCAGCAGACGTTCGCGGCGGGCAAGCGCTTCTGCCTGGTCATCGTCGCGGAGGGCGACGACGCAGGCGGCGCGTACGCCGTCGCCGAGCGCGTTGCGGAGGGCACCGGGATCGACTACCGGGTGACGGCGCTCGGCCACGTCCAGCGGGGCGGGCCGCCGACGATGCGTGATCGGGTCGTCGCGAGTGTGCTGGGCGACGCTGCGGTCGCCGCGCTGCTGGAGGGAGCGGACCGGGTGATGCTCGGCCAGCGGCGCGGTGAGATCGTGCGCACGCCGCTGGAGACGACGTGGTCGCGGCCGGACCGCGCCCCGCACGAGCTGCTGGCGCTGATGGCACGCCTGGCGCGTTAAGCCGCCGCCCATCGGCCGGACCGCCACCGCCACACAGTCGCCATCAAGCGGACGAGCATCATCGCGGCCATGCCCAGCCAGACCCCTTCCAGGCCCCAGCCGAGCGCGAGGGCCGCCAGTCCGATCGGCACGAGGATGGCCAGCGACGCGAGCGCGGTGGAGCCGAACAGGAACGTGAAGTCGCCGGCGCCCATCAGCACCCCGTCGAGAACGAACACGACGCCTCCGACCGGCTGCAGCAGTGCCACGATTACCCAGACGCTGCTCACGGCCCCAAGGACGGCTACGTCGGTGGTGAAGATCCCCGGCAGCACCGACCCCAGCGGCAGGTAGATGACTCCCAGCAGGGCCCCGCCCGCGAGGGCCCAGCCGACGAGCCGGTTGCTCTGCGCGCGTGCCAGCACCGAGTCGCCCGCGCCCAGCGCAGTGGCGATCATCGCCTGGCCGGCGATCGCGAACCCGTCCAGCACCAGCGCGAGCATGGTCCACAGTTCGCGCGCCACCTGGTGTCCGGCCACCACGACTGTCCCCATGCGCGCGGCGACCGCTGTCGTGACCAGCAATCCGCTCAGCAGTGAAGCCGTGCGCAGGAACAGATCCCGCGAAACGCGGATGATCGCCGTCATGGCCTCACGATCCACACGCATCGAGAGCAGCCGAAACCGCCTGGCGCCAAGCCACAGAAAGGCCGCGGCGCCGCCAACCTCGGCCACGACCGTTCCCAGGGCGGCGCCGGCGATCCCCATGCCGACTCCGTAGATCATCACCCAGGAAATGACGCCGTTGACGATGTTCGCGGCAACCGTCACCACCAGCGGTGTCCGCGTGTCCTTCAGTCCGCGGAACGCCCCGTGACCGACCTGGACCACGAGAACCGCCGTGGCGGCGGTCGCCCTGATGCGCAGATAGAGCATCGCGGGCGCCACGACGTCCGGCGCGGCACCCATCGCACGGACGATCCACGGTGCGGCGACCAGCAGCACCGCCGTCACGGCGACGCCAAGGCCGACCGCCAACCACAGGGCCTGCACGGCGTACGTGGCGGCACCCTCGGGATCGCCGGCACCACGGCGGTGGGCGACTGAAGCGGTGGTGCCGTAGGTCAGGAAGTTGAAACCGAAGAACACCGTGGTGAAAACGGCCGTGTCGATGCCCAGCGCCGCCAGCGGCACCGGACCCAGCCGCCCGACAAGCGCGGTGTCGACCAGCGACAGCAGCGGATCGGCTGCCAGGGCGGCCGTCGCCGGCAGAGCGAGCCGCAGGATCTCCCGGTCAACGCTGCGGGACCAGCGGCTGCGCCTCGGGCTCCAGCGCGGTCGCATGCGCATACCGTAGGGGCCCCAGGGGAGGCTGAACCGGGAGGCTGAACCGCATGCCCGCCATCCGCGTCAACCACGAAGTCAGCGTCGACGAGACCGAGCTGGAGTTCTCCTTCGCCCGCTCCGGCGGCCCCGGCGGGCAGCACGCGAACACCAGCAGCACGAAGGTCGAGCTGCGCTGGAACGTCGACGCGTCGCCGGCGCTGGACACTGCCCAGCGTGACCTGATCCGGCACCGGCTGGGCAACCGGATCAACGCCGAGGGGTTCCTCGTCCTGCAGTCGTCGGAGTACCGCTCGCAGACCCGCAACCGTGAGGCGATGACCGGGCGGTTCGCGACACTCGTGGGCGATGCGCTGCGCGTGCAGGCATCGCGCCGGCCCACCAAGCCGACGCGGGCGGCACGCCGGCGGCGCCTGGAGGCCAAGCGGCAGCGGTCACAGACGAAGGCGCTGCGAAAGGACCCGCTGCCGGACTGAGCGGATGTCTCCCGGTGCGTGACGCCGGTGCGGTTGGTCTTGTGCGCGTGCAGGAACACGTTCGTCGCGCGTCGAAGTCCGTCCGCACACCCGGGCCAGTTCGCCGGCAGCCGACCAACAGGAGACCCCTGGATGCGCCGCACGACCTTCATCGCCGTCCTTGCCGTGACGTTGCCCATCGGCCTTCTGCCGGTCGCGGCGGGTGCCGAAGAGGGCACCCACAGCGAGAACCTGACGCACGTAAAGAACCTCGGGTACGAAGCTCGCAACGGCGGGACCCCCAACTTCGGAACCGACATCGAGTTCGCCGCACTCGGCGGTCGCGACTACGCACTCGCCGGCTCGTACCGCAACGGCCTGCAGATCGTCGACATCACCGAACCCGAGCAGGCGCATATCGCCGCGATCTACGACTGCGGGGTCACCCAGGGCGACGTCCAGGTCTTCAACCGCTCCGACCATCCCGGCCGCACGTTCATCACGTTCACGTCGGACACCTTCGGCGACGGAACGTCGACGTGCTACCGCGAGGCGGAGGCGCTTGGCTTCGACGTCAAGAAGGACAACGGGTCGGGCAAGAACGGCACGTTCATCGCCGACATCACCGACCCGCTCAATCCTGTGACGGTGTCGTTCGTGGAGGTGGCGAAAGGCTCGCACAACCAGACCGTTCACCCCAGTGGCCTGTTCCTCTACAACTCCAACTCTGACCTGATCACGACGGCTGGATCGCAGGCCATCGAGGTCTACGACATCTCCGACTTCACTGCGCCGCAACTGGCGACGTCACTGGCGCTGCCACTGCGGCCGGGGCTTGGCACCGAGTCGCACGACATCACGTTCAACACGGTCGGCGACCGCGCGTACTCCGCGGCGCTGTCTCAGACCGTGATCATCGACACGACCGACCCGGCGAAGCCGTCGATCGTGTCCAGCTTCGTCGATCCCGCCATCAACGTGGAGCACCAGTCGGACCCCTTCACGCTGACCGATGCCGGCGGCAACGAGCGTGACTTCCTCATCGTCGAGGACGAGTACGCCGGCGCCGCCGGCGGACCGCACTGCCCCAGCGGCGGCGTCCACATCTACGAGATCACGGGCGACCTGGAGCAGAATCCTCGAAAGGTCGGGTACTGGAACATCGGCGACGCCGGCCTCACACCGGAACCCACGGGTCGCTGCACGGCACACGTGTTCGACGTCCACGAGAAGGAGGCCATCATGACGATCGCCTTCTACAACGGCGGTGTCCGCGTCGTGGACATCTCTGGGCTCGCCGGCTACTCACTGGGCAGCACGCCGATCGCGTCCGAGGCCGGGATGCGTGAGATCGCCTTCTACAAGTTCGGCGACTCCGACACCTGGGCCGCCAAGACGCCGCATATCCAGGGCAACGGCGACTTCTACCTCTATGGAAACGATATTTCCCGCGGCCTGGACATCTTCAAATTCGACGCCGGAAACAAGGGCGGCAAGAAGCCCAGGAAGTCGCGCGACGAAGGCACCTGGATGACCGCTTCAGAGGCAGCCGTGTCCCTTCCACGCCTTGACATCGCGGCCGGCTACAAGCCGTTCTGCCTCTTGCCCGAGTAGGCAGCGCACGGCGCTGTGACGGCGAAGTAGCCGTCAACGACCAGGCCAGTCACAAAACGACCCCAGGAGCCAGCTTCCCGGGGTCGTTTTGTCCCGCAGGGTCGCAGCCCGCACCCTGAGTTCATGGTCGCCGCCGCAGGGACAGCCAGTGCCGCTCTGCGGCGTGGAACGCATCGCCCAGCGGCCCGACGACGTCGCTCACCGCTCCGAGCAACTCCTCGAGCTCCGTTGACGTCTCGGCCACCCGCTTCGCGACCGGGATCGCCTCCAGGGCCTCGGCGACCGCCGCGGCGCACGCGCTCCAGTGGTGCTCGACCTCATCGCCTCGCCACGCCGGCAACTCGTCGCGGACCGCCGCCAGCTCGTCGTGCAGCACGTCAAGCCCCACGGACACAGGCGCCGGGGCGACCCGGCCGACCGGCAGGCACGACAGCAGGACGCGGCGAGCGGCCTGCACCCGGTCGGCTTGCGTGACGAACACCTCCCACCGCGGCGCGAGTGCGGCGGGCATCACCTTGCGGCGGATCATCGCCAGGAGGCTAGCGACTAGGCTCGGGCGCCCATGGCGTACCTCGAGATCGATCCTGCCGCCCAGACGTCGCGCGAGAACTACTTCCTGCTGACCGGCCTGGTCGTGCCGCGACCGATCGCGTGGGTGTCCAGCCTGAGCGAGAATGGTGTGCGAAACCTCGCGCCGCACAGCTACTTCAACATCGTGTCCAGCGACCCGCCGATCGTTCACTTCACACAGACCGGGCGGAAGGACACGTTGACCAACGTCGAGACGACCGGCGAGTTCGTCATCAACTTCGTCAGCGTGGAACTTGCGGAGGCCATGAACCTCACCGCCGCGGACTTTCCACACGACGAGGACGAGTTCGCCTGGGCGGGCCTGGAGGCAGCCGCGTCGACACGCGTCTCGCCGCCCCGTGTCGCGGCGGTGAGAGCCGCGTTCGAATGCCGCGTCCGCACCATCCTGGAGATGGGCAACGGGAACATGGTGTTCGGCGACGTGGTGGCAGTTCACGTGGACGAGTCGGTGTTCCGGGACGGCCGGGTGGACATGGCGAGGCTTGCAGCGGTAGGACGGCTGGGAGGGTCCTGGTATTCCGCTGTAGACGACCCCTTCCGACTCGACCGGCCGACGTGGGCGAACTTGCGCCGCGCAACGGAGTGACGTGATGACGACGGCAGACCTGGACCGCTACGCGACCGACGTTGTGCTGAAGGACGGCCTGACCGTCCACATCCGGCCCGTCCGCCCCGAGGACAACGACCGGATGCTCGAGATGTGGAAACGCTTCTCGCCGGAGACCATCCGCATGCGGTTCTTCGCACCGCGCACGATGGACGCCGAGCAGATGCGGTTCTTCAGCAATGTGGACTACCGGGACCGTTTCGCGCTGGTGGCGGAGACCGGTGGGCGCATCGTCGGCGTCAGCCGATTCGACCGCCTGGGCGACAAGCTCGATGCCGCAGAGTTCGCAGTGGTGGTGGAGGACGCGGAACAGGGCCGCGGCATCGGCACAGCGCTGCTGCGCGGACTGGTGGAACCCGCTGCCGATCTCGGGATCACCGGGTTCGAGGGCGATGTTCTCCGCGAGAACTCCCGGATGCTGAGGATGATGCGAGACGCGGGCTTCGCACCGGCATTCCGCGACTTCGGCAGCGTGCTGCACACGTCGTTCGCTTCCACGCCCACCGAACAGTTCCTCGCCACGGGCGACGAACAGGGCCGGCTGGCCGCCGTAGCCGCTCTCACCGCCCTTTTCAAGCCGAAGTCCATCGCCGTCGTCGGCGCCTCACGTGACCCGAAGACCATCGGCGGGTTGGTGTTCGACAACCTCCTGACCGGTGGGTTCCAAGGGCCGGTCTTTCCCGTCAACCCGTCGGCGTCGTATGTCCAGTCGGTCGCGGCGTACAACACCGTCGCCGACTGTCCGACGGTTCCCGAGATGGTCCTCGTGTGCGTCCCTGCGGGTCATGTGACCGGTGTCGTGGAGCAGGCCGCCCGGCTGGGGACCAAGGCGGCGGTGATCATCTCCGCGGGGTTCAACGAAGCTGGCCGCAGGGGTGCGGCGCGCGAGCAGCAACTCATGGAGATGGTGCGCGCTCACGGAATCCGAATCGTCGGTCCCAACTGCATGGGGGTGCTCAACGCGTCGCCACGTGTCCGGATGAACGGCACCTTCTCGCAGGTCTTCCCGCCACCGGGGCGGGTTGCCTTCTCCAGCCAGTCGGGGGCGCTCGGCCTGGCAATCCTCGCCGCCGCACAGCGTCTGGGCCTGGGCCTGTCGACGTTCGCCAGCATCGGCAACAAGGCCGACATCTCGGGTAACGACCTCCTCCAGTACTGGGAGGACGACGAGGACACCGACGTGATCCTGCTGTACCTCGAGTCGTTCGGCAACCCACGCAAGTTCGGCCGTCTCGCGCGTCGCATCGGACGGTCCAAGCCCATCGTGGCGGTGAAGTCCGGCCGCACGACCGCGGGTGAGCGCGCCGCCTCCTCGCACACGGGCGCGTTGGCGGCGGGTGACGTGGCGGTCGCGGCGTTGTTCCGTCAGGCCGGGGTGATCCGCACGGACACGCTCGAGGAGCTGTTCAACGTCGCGACCGTGCTGGCGAACCAGCCGGTACCGGCGGGGAAGGGAGTCGCGATCCTCACAAACGGCGGTGGCCCGGGCATCCTGGCTGCCGACGCGTGCGAGTCGAATGGTCTGACGGTCCCGGAGCTGCAGCCGGAGACGATCGACGCCCTGGCAGAGTTCCTGCCCGCCGAGGCCGGCATCCGCAACCCGGTGGACATGATCGCGTCGGCAAGCGCAGAGTCCTACGGCAGGGCCATGCGGGTCCTCGCCGCGGACCCCGACGTGCACGCCCTCCTGGTCATCTTCATCCCGCCGATCGTGACGCGGGCCGAGGATGTCGCGCTGGAGATGGCGGCAGCTCGCGGCGACATCGGGGCCGACACCCCGGTGTTGTCCGTGTTCATGTCCGAACAGGGGGTTCCCGCGGAGCTGACGCAGGCGCGCATCCCGAGCTTCCGGTTCCCCGAGGGAGCCGCCGAGGCGCTGGGGAAGGTCGCCCGCTACGGCGAGTGGCGCAACAGCGATCTCGGCAACGTCGTGGAGGTCCGCGACGCCGACGAGGCGGCGGCGCGAGCGATCGTCGACGAGGTACTCGCCGATTCGGTCCGGGAAGGATGGCTCGACGCGAGGCAGACGGACCGCCTGCTCCGCGCCTTCGGGATCACCACCGCCCCGTCGCGCGTCGTCTCCACACCCGAGGAGGCAGCGGCCGCACAGGAGGAGATCGGTGCAGCGGTCGCCGTGAAGTCCGCGGCGCCCATCCACAAGACGGAGCTGGGAGGGGTCAGGCTGGGTCTGGGCAGGCCCTCACAGGTGGCGGAGGCCGTGCGCGGCATCGCGGACGAGCTGCGCCAGGCGGGCCGCGGCGACCTCGTCGCCGCCGGGTTCCTGGTCCAGGAGATGGTGGGCGACGGTATCGAGATGGTGGTCGGGGTCACCCACGACCCGATCTTCGGCCCGATCCTCGTGGCAGGGATGGGCGGCACGCTGGTCGAGCTTCTCAAGGATGTCGCAGTGAGGATCCACCCGCTGACCGACGTCGACGTCGATGACATGCTGACCAGCCTGCGTGGCTACCCGCTGCTGACCGGCTACCGCGGCTCGGATCCCGTCGACGTCGAGGCCTTCAAGGCGTTGTTGTTCCGGCTCTCCGCGATGGTCGAGGCGGTGCCCGAGATCAGCGAACTGGACCTCAACCCCGTCTTCGTGCGCCGGCGGGGTGTCGCCGCGGTGGACGCGCGCGTCAAACTCGCCCGCCAGCAGCGCCCTCCGCGCCGCTGACCGCCCCAGAGGTGGTTGATAACTCGCTCCCCGAGCGGGGTGGTTGACAACGCGCTCGTATAGGCCGCTGGATATCAACCACCTGCCGTCAGGGGTGCGTGCGGGAGCGGGTGGCGCGGGGCGGGGAGCGATCCGATCCCCGCTCAGGGACGGTTTCGAACCCGATCGCGCGGCGCCCGGGCCTCGCCGCTGTCCCATTCGCTCCAGTCGGTGCCCTCGTCCTGCTCCTCGCCGGAGGGGTCCTCCGCGTCGGCGCGTTCAAGGGCATCCACGTCGTCGGGGACCGAGACCACCGACAGCAGGCCCTGCTCCCCGGCGAACGTCACAAGCGCCGCCCGTGACCAGCAGCCTTCCTCGTCGGGAAGCCATCCGACCGCGCACGGCTCGCCCTCGAGGAAACCTCGCGTGAGGATGGCGGCCGGCGACCGCTCCCAGATCGCTCCCACCTCGTCCGCCAGGGCCGCGACGCCGTCACCATGGATGTCCGGGCACTCGACATCCTCAGAAGCCAGGGCCAGCAACGCGTCGAGGTCGCGGGCGTTGAAGGCATCGACGAACTCGTCACGCAGGGTCTCCAGATCCGCATCGGCGTCTGAGAGCGGGTCCGGCGGCCGGTTGTCGTCCAACTCGACGTCGGTCGAGTCGACGAGTCGCAATCCCTCCTCAGGCGTGACGCTCATAGGGGTTCTCCTGGCTCGACTGCGTGCATGTTCGCACCTTCACCGCCATCTGTCAGCCGGGTTGTCATGCGCCCGTAGCATGGTGCAATGACCGGGTTCCTCGAGGCGGTATCCAACCGTGTCGTCGTCGTCGACGGCGCCATGGGCACGTCCATCCAGGATCGCGAGCTCTCGCCAGAGGACTTCGACGGGCTGGATGGCTGCAACGAGGTGCTCGTGCGAACACGGCCGGATGTCATCCGGTCCATCCACGAGGAGTTTCTGGCGGTCGGTTGCGACGCCGTCGAAACCGACACCTTCGGCGGCGCGCCGTGGGTCCTGGACGAGTATGGGCTCGGGGCGGAGACGGAGGACCTCAACGCGCGCGCGGCCCTACTCGCGCGCGAGGTCTGCGATACGGCCGAGGGCGACCGATGGGTGCTTGGCTCAATCGGTCCCGGAACCCGCAGCCCGACGCTGTCGCTGGGCAAGGACCCTTCCGTTGCCAAGGACTTCATCGACTACGACCGCATGGTCGACGGATACGCACGCCAGGCGCGGGGTTTGGTGGCGGGTGGCGCCGACGCGCTGATCGTCGAGACGGTCTTCGACCTGTTGCAGGCGAAGGCAGCGCTGTGGGCGTGCCACGAGGCGATGGACGCCGAGGGGCGCCGGGTCCCGCTACTGGTCTCGGTGACAATCGAGGCGAACATCGACACCATGCTGCTGGGCAGCGAGATCGGCGCAGCGGTGGTCGCGCTTGACCCCTTGGGTGCCGACGTGATCGGCATCAACTGCGCGACCGGTCCCGAGGACATGCGCGAGCACGTGCGCTACCTGTCGCACCACTCCCGCCGGCCCATCTCGGTGATCCCAAACGCCGGCATTCCCTCCATGAAGGACGGCGCAGCCTGCTACCCGTTGGAGCCCGGGCAGCTGGCCAGTGCGCACGCGGAGTTCATCACCGACTTCGGCGTCCGCATCGTCGGCGGCTGCTGCGGAACGAAGCCCGAGCACCTGCGCCAGGTGATCGAGAAGGTCCGTGAGCTCAGTCCTGCCGACCGCACTCCGACCTTCGAGCCGGCAGTCACCTCGCTGTACGCCCCCGTTCCGCTGCGGCAGGAGACGAGCGTTCTCATCGTCGGAGAACGGCTGAATGCCAACGGGTCGAAGCAGTTCCGCGAACTTCTCCTCGCCGAGGATTGGGAAGCCATCACCCAGATGGCGCGGACGCAGACGCGGGAGGGCGCCCACACGTTGGACGTCTGTGTCGACTACGTCGGACGCCCCGGTGTCGACGACATCGTGCCGGTCGTCGACCGGCTCGCCACGCAGTCGACCCTCCCACTGGTGATCGACTCCACCGAGATCGATGTCATCAGCGCGGCGTTGCGCCGCATCGGCGGACGCGCGGTCATCAACTCGATCAACCTCGAGGACGGCCGCCGCAAGATCGACCTGTTGCTGCCGATCGCCAAGCAGTTCGGTGCTGCCCTCGTGGCTCTCGCGATCGACGAGGAGGGGCAAGCCCGAACCGCTGACTGGAAAGTGGAAGTCTGCAAACGCATCGCCTCGATCGCGGTCGACGAGTTCGGCATGGAACCCGGCGACCTCATCTTCGACATGCTGACGTTCCCGCTGGGGTCGGGGCAGGAGGATCTGCGACGCGACGGCATCCAGACCCTGGAGGCCATCGAACGCATCAAGGACGAAGTGCCGGGCTGCCACACGATCCTCGGCGTGTCCAACATCAGCTTTGGGCTCTCACCCGCGGCCCGGCAGGCGCTGAACTCGGTGTTCTTGCACCTGGCTGTGGAGCGCGGCCTTGACTGCGCGATCGTCCACGCGGGCAAGATCCAGCCCCTCAACCGCATCGACGAGGACGCGCGGCGGATCTGCACCGATCTGATCCTGGACAACCGCACGGACGATTACGACCCGCTCTCGGCGCTCATGGAGTTGTTCGAAGGAGCCTCCATCGGGGCCGACTCGCACGAACGGCTGGCGGAACTGCCGCTGACCGAGCGCCTCGAGCGCCGGATCATCGACGGCGACCGTGACGGGCTCGGGGCCGACCTCGACGAGGCCATGGGCTCCGGATTGGCGCCGCTGGACATCATCAACACGCACCTCCTCGCCGGGATGAAGGTCGTCGGAGAACTTTTCGGTTCAGGACAGATGCAGTTGCCGTTCGTGCTGCAGTCCGCCGAGTGCATGAAGGCCGCGGTGGCGCACCTCGAGCCGCACATGCAAAAGGCAGAAGGCGAGGAAGACGGCAAGGCGCGCATCGTGCTCGCGACCGTCAAGGGTGACGTGCACGACATCGGCAAGAACCTCGTCGACATCATCCTGACCAACAACGGCTACGCCGTCCGCAACCTCGGCATCAAGCAGCCGATCGACGCGATCCTCTCCGCCGCGCAGGAGTTCGACGCGGACGCGATCGGACTCTCCGGGTTGCTGGTCAAGTCGACGGTCGTGATGCGCGACGACCTCGACGAGTTGAAACGGCGGGGACTGTCGGAGTATCCGGTGCTGCTCGGCGGCGCCGCGCTCACGCGCGCGTACGTCGAGGTCGATCTGCGCCAGCGGTACGAGGGGCCGCTGTTCTACTGCCGCGACGCTTTCGCCGGCCTGCGCGTGATGGATGAACTGAAGGAACACAAGGCGGCCGGCACGTACCCCAGCGACTGGGGTCGGGAGATCGCACAGCGGCGGGTCGCGGCGACGCGCCGCGGTGACACGGCGATCGACGTGGCGGACCTACCGAAGTCGGACGTCGCCACCGACGTCAAGGTGCCGATCCCGCCGTTTTGGGGAACCCGCGTGGTCCGCGGCGTCCCGCTGGACAACGTCGCGGGGCTGCTCAATCGCACTGCATTGTTCCGCACCCAATGGGGTTTCGGACGCGACGACGTCGACGCCGCCGAGGGCGCGCTGCGCCAGACGATGGCGCAGGTCCGCGCGGAGCGTCTCCTCTCCCCCGCCGCGGTGTACGGCTACTTCGCGTGCAACAGCGACGGCAACGACGTGCTGGTGTACGAGGCGCCGGAGTCCGACACCGTCGTCGCGAGCTTCAACTTCCCGAGGCAGACGTCCGGCCGCCACCTGTGCATCGCCGACTTCTTCCGTCCGGTCGAATCGGGAGAACGTGACGTCATCGCGTTCCACTGTGTGACGATGGGCTCCCGTGTCGCCGATCGCGCGGCTGAACTGTTCAGCGGGGATCGGTACACCGAGTACCTGTACCTCCACGGTCTCGGCGTCGAAATGGCCGAGGCGATGGCCGAGTACTGGCACCAGCAGATTCGCCTCGAACTCGGCATCGGCGACGAGGATGCGGAAACTCCCGGGGAGTTGTTCCGTCAGGGCTACCGAGGATCCCGGTATTCCTTCGGCTACGCGGCCTGCCCCAACCTGGCGGATCGCGCAACGCTGTTCGAATTGCTCGACCCGAGCCGCATTGGACTGACGTTGTCCGAGGAATTCCAGATCCATCCTGAGCAGTCCACCGACGCGCTGATCGTCCATCACCCGGAGGCCAAGTACTTCAACGCCCGGTGACGTAGTCCGGGCTCATCCAGTTGTGCGCAGTGGGGCTGGACGCCGGGTGATGCTCAGAACGGCCAGATCCGCGGGATGAGCAGCAGTGACATCGTGATGACGATGATGTCCAGCGGGATCCCGAGACGGGTGTAGTCGGTGAACCGGTAGTTGCCGAGGTTGTAGACCAGCAGATTCGTCTGATAGCCGATGGGCGTGAGGAACGACAGGCTCGCGCCCATGATCACAGAGATGATGAACGGCCTTGGATCAACACCCAGCGCTGCAGCCGTCGAGAGGGAGATCGGGAACATCAACGCTGCGGCGGCGTTGTTGCTGATCATCTCCGTCAAGGCCATGGTCGCAACGAGCACAGCGGCCAGAGCGCCGATCGTCCCCAGAGGCCGCATGATGTCCACGAGCCCACCTGCGATGAATTCGCCCAGACCGCTCGCCGTGACGGCGGCCCCAAGGCCGAACGCCGACGCGATGAGGACCAGGATGTCCAGATCCAGGGCGTTGCGTGCCTGGCGCAGCGTCAGCACCCGGGTCGCTACCAACGCCAGGGCGGTTCCCAGCGCCGCGTTGAGCAGCGGCACGATCTCCAGGGCCGTGAGCGCCACGAACAACGCGGTGATCGACAGGACCAGTGCCGCCTTCCGCGGCTGGGTCGGAGGTATCCCCTGCAGTGGCGCCACCACCAAGAAGTCCCGCGAGTCCCGCCAGCGCTCGCGGAAGTCCTCCTCCGCGAGGATGAGCAACGTGTCGCCCAGGCGCATGCGTATGTCGCCGATCTTCTGGTCGACGCGCGCGCCCGAACGATGAACGGCGAGAACAGCCGCCCGGTACCTGCCGCGGAAGCCGATCTCCTTGATCGTGCGCCCCATCAGGGCGGACTCCGACCCGATGACCACTTCGAAGAACCCGTGGCGCGCGCCGTCAAGTCGCGTCAGCTGCCGGTGCTCGCTGGAGACCAGTCCGCGCTGACGCTGCAGGTCGACGATGTCGCTCACGCGACCCACGAAGAGCAGCACGTCTCCGCCCCGCAGCACCTCCTCTGGCGCGACCGGTGCGATGACGTCATCGCCACGCTCGACCTGCGCCAGGTACACCCCGGACAGGTGACGGAGCCCGCCGGCTTCGACCGATGCCCCGTCGAGGGGTCCACGCCCGGCGACCGTCATCGTGACACTGAACTCACGGACCTCGTCGCCCACCGGGTCCACTCGCGACCCCCGATCGGGTAGCAACCGGTCCGCCAGCAACACGATGGCGGTCGTCCCCGCGAGGGCGATCGGCAGCCCCAGAGGAGCCAGCTCGAACAGGCTGATCGGCTCGATTCCGGCCTGACGCATGAGCCCGATGACCGTCAGGTTGGTCGACGTTCCGATTGCGGTGATCACGCCGCCCAGCACAGCGGCGTAGCTGATCGGGATCAGGAACCGCGACACCGGCAGTCTGCGCCGGGTGCTGAGTTCGATGACGGGGGGCACCGCCATGGCCACGAGCGTGGTGTTGTTCAGGAAGCCCGAAAACAGGGTGACGGGGTACAGCAGGCGCGCCAGCAACATCCTGCCGCTGGACTGAGCGAACAGCCCGCCGACCACCGGTTCGAGCACACCCGACACGTCAACGGCCCGCGCCAGGATGAGCAGTGACCCGACGACGTACGGCGCCTCGCTCGAGAATCCAGACAGCGCCTGCTCGCCGTCCAGGACACCTGCAAGCAGCAACACGACGACGGCGCCCAGCACGGCGAGCGCAGGTGGGACCATCTCCCTCGCCATGGCCGTCACGGTGACGACGACGACCACGAGGGTCAACCACGCTTCGAGGTTCACGTCGCTGCCCCGCTCGTCAAGAAATCAGTCCGCGCTGTTCGAGATAGTCGATGACCTTTTGCGCAGACTCCTCCGGTGCCTCCACGTCCGTGTGCAGATGAACTTCAGGAGACGGCGGTGGTTCATATGGGTCGCTCACCCCTGTGAAATTGGGTATCTCCCCACGTTCGGCGCGCGCGTACAGGCCCTTAACGTCACGCTCACGGCACTTTTCCAGTGGCGCGTCGACAAAGACCTCGACGAATTCTTCGGCCATCTCGCGGGCTTCGGTCCGGATTGCGACATAGGGCGAGATGGCCGCGGTTATTGCGGCCACCCCGTGACGGCTGAGCAGACCGGCGACCCACGCGATCCGCCGCACATTGGTGTCGCGGTCCTCCTTGCTGAAAGTCAGTCCCTTCGACAGGTGCGTGCGCACCTCGTCGCCGTCGAGCAGTTCGACGGCGACGTCCCGCTTGCGCAGCATCTCCGAAACGAGGTCTGCGATCGTGGACTTTCCTGCACCGGAGAACCCGGTAAACCAAAGCACGAAACCCTGCTGCACACTGCCTCCTGGTCGCCGCTGGCGGCACCACCTTGCCTGCAGCAGGCCACGTGCGCCAAACACCCCAGGCGGCCGCCGTCCGCCGGACGTGGTCTGATACCAAACATTAAGAAAACATCGCTGCGCCGGCGGGTCGTACAGGATAGTCCTCCACAGCATGCAAGACGCAGGCAATGATTAGGTGATAGCTTGTGCGCTGCATCCAGTCCGTTTGAAAGAGGAACAATGCCCCGCACAAGCGCAGAAACAGCCGTCCGCACGTATCTCACAGCGCTTCGCGACCCGTCGTCCTTGCGCGACGAGGAGAACGTCGCCGCGTTGCAGTCACAGTTGGAAAGCGCGTCGGATCACCTGGAACGACTGCGCCTGCGACAACAGTTGTTGGACCTCGAATCACCCTCGATCGGCCGCTACGAGGAAGACTTCATCACCCACGCGAAGGCGTGGGCGGATCAGGAAGGAATCACCCCGAGCGCCTTTGAAGCGGAGGGGGTTCCTGCAGGCGTGCTGCGCAAGGCCGGCCTGGCAGCTCGTCGTGGGCGCAGCGGCCGCGGCGGGACCCGGCGCCGGGTGACTGTCGATCAGGTGCGTGGCGCGATTCCGCGTGGCACCTTCACCATCAAGACCCTGCAGGACAAAAGCGGTGCGTCACCGGCGGTCGTACGGAGGGTCGTGGCCGACGAACTCGCCGCTGGCCGACTCAAGGACCAGGGGCCGGATCCTGACCACCGCGGCCCCGGACGCGCTGCCACGCTGTACAAGAAGGCACGCTGACAACGTCGGACTAGCCCGGCGATCACCGAGAACGTCAGCGACACCGCCCGGCGTGCCTTCGTTGTTGTTCGTCGGCATCAACCCGGGGCTCGTGGCGATCCTCGGGCTGACCGCGCATCGCACCGCCTTCGGGCGCCGTCGCGCGGTCGGACCACCGCGATCCTCCGGTCACGTTCCTTGCGCCACGTAATACGTTCTGACTAGTCTCGCCCTCAAGCGCCGTCCCCGTGCCCGAGTGTCCCGCCGACGTCGCGCGCGATGCGGCAGTGGAAATCATCGCTACACGTCAGGAGATCACTCCCATGACGGCGGTTCGATCTGTGGTTCGCCGGCACCTCGCCATTGTCCTGGTCCTGACTCTCTCCGTCCCGATGTTCTCGCAGCCCGCCGCCGCCGCAGACTCCCGCCGCGCCGGCGAGATCCGCAGCCACATGGAGTACCTCATCAACCGTGCGCGGGCGCGCCGCGGGCTGCGGCGCCTGCGCGTGAACAGCAAGACCCAGTACTGGGCGCGGGATCACGCGCTTCGCATGAAACGAAGGCGGGCGGTGTTCCACGATCCGAACCTGCGCAACGAGATCCCTCGGGGGTGCCAAGCGTGGGCGGAGAACGTCGCCCGCACCACCGCCAGCAACGCAGCTCGCAGCGCGATGACGATGTTCATGAACTCGTCGTCGCACCGCTCCAACATCCTGTCGAGACGGATGACGCACATGGGCATCGGTGTGGCCAAAGGCGGCAACTACACCTACATCGTCCAGCGCTTCATCGACCGTTGACGGCCACCCGTACGGCTGGGCGGTGCTGATCGCGCGCCTTGTGTGTCCAGCGGGGGTGCGCAGCTACTGGAGAGCTTCCAGGATCTCCGGTCGCAGCCCTGCGTGATTGCGCATGTACTCGCGGCGGTCTTCCTTCAAGGCGGTGACCAGTCGTTCGTACTCCTCCAGGCGGCCCTGCGACTCGTACAGCCGGCGTGGCTGCAGCAACTCAGGGTCGTCGAAGTCGGGCACGTTGGTCGCGACGAGGTAACCGAATTCGGAATCCGCCTCCCATTCGATGCGCCCCTCCGCGATCGCCTTCACGATGGCCGAGGAATGGGGGATCTCGACCTTTTTCGAACCCTCGACGTCCTCGGTGCCGCCGACGCGGCCCGTGTTGAGGACGTAAACACCGAAGTCGTAATCCATCGAATTGATGAGGTCGGCCAACCGGTTGCCCTGCAGATACTCGTGACCCAGGAAGAACGGGTTCGTGCCGGGGACACGCAGGTTCTTCCCGGCCTCAGCCTTGCCGCCGGCGCTGGTGCCCTTCGTCTCGCCCAGCATGAAGTACGCCACGGCCTGCTCGACCGACGACATCTTCGCCACCGCCGGTGCGATGTTCTCGTTGCGGTTGAGGATCAACAGAAAGTCGGCTTTGCCCAGCTTGCGGGGGTCGTAGTGCTCGATGGCCGCCAGCGAGAATGTGCCGCGGCCGTTGGCGGTGTACGAGTCGTCGTAGAAATCGACGCCGCCGTTCTCGTCGACCGCGACGTTCTCGAGCCAGCCGGCGGGCGATGCCAGGGCGCCGTAGATCGTCGGCTCGTACTTCGGGTCCAGTCCGAAGGTCTTCGCAAAGCAGCCGTTCTCGGTGGAGAACACTTCGCCGCCCTCGACGAGCGCGACGATGTCGTCCTGGACCGGCAGTGACCCGTTCTGGCGGGTGAAGGTCGTCGTTGTCTTTCCCGTCCCGGAAAGACCGATGATGAGGCAGACCTTGTCGCCGGAGTCGGTCGGGATCAGCTTCGCGCCGGAGTGCATCGCCAGCGCCCCCTGCTGGAAGCACCACTCCATCCACATGCGCAGGCCGCCCATCTTCGACTCGCCGAAGTAGTCGATGGAGAACACGCGCGTGACCCAGTTGTCCAGGTCGATCGTGACGAGCCGCCCGTCGGGGTAGCCCTCTGCGGGGCAGTTGGGTGTGTAGATGACCGTCAGCGCGTCGTCTTCACGCCAATCGGCGTCCTTGGGGTAGTACAGCTGCTGCTGCATCGCCGGGATGTTCGCGTTGGACCGCTCGATGAAGACGCGCGTCGCCCGCTTGAGCGGCGAGTTCTCCGGGCCGATGTATCCCTCGACGAGGATCATGTCCTTGTCGCGGATGTACTCCTCCTGGCGCCGCACGACATCGGAGTACTCGGAGCGCGGCATCGTCTGCTTGGAGATTGGACCGGGATCGTCGGTGACGACAAAGGTGGAACCGGCAGACCTGGCGGTGACCTCGGCCGTCACGTTCCAGTTGTCGAACTCGGTGCGCTGCGAGTTCGGCATCCGTTCGACCCACTCCCGGAGTTCCTCTTGGGTGGGATTGACCGCGACTGACTTCGCGGGTGGGAGTTGGCTGGCCACGCGGATCCTCCTCGCAAGGACTGCAGCCGCCGCCGGGCCCCGGTAGCCCCGTACGTCAGCGACTGCCCGTCTGTGATCCTACCTGTGCAAGGACGCCGCCAAGGAATCGATACTGCAGTTCAAGGGGTGGCGTGCCTCGTGTACGCCACCAGGACGTCGCAGCCCGCGCGATGGCTGATCTTGTTCGGCACGGATCCCAGCAGGAAACGCTGCGCACCGGACATGCCCTTGTTGCCGACGACGATCAGGTCCACCCGCTCCGCTCCGGCCAGGCCGAGCAACGCATCCGCGGGATCCCCCGTCAGCAGGCGCGTCTCGGGGACAGGCAGCGTCCCGGCGAGCGTCGCCACGATCCTGTCGAGCACAGCCTCGCCCTCACGGGGGTCCCCGACGAAGGCGACGAGGAACTTCGCTTCGCTTACCCGGGCGACCGCTGATGCCCGCAGCACCGCGCGCGTGGCGGTCGGCGATCCGTCCGTGCCGACCAGCACCGTCCTGTACGGGGCGTCCATCTCAGACTCCATTGCTCACGGTCCTGGCGTATCTCCACCGTCCGCTGCTCCACCGGTAGACATCGCGCGTCTGAACGTCGCCCGGGAACGCGGAGGCGTCGCACGTGGCCGAGATGCGGCCCCGGTCGATCGACACGCCGTTGACGCCGTAGGTGTGGAACCCGTCCCAGCAGCCACCCTGCGCGGTCTGCCGCTCGACTTGACCTGCGGCCCGGCCCCACACCGAGATGCTGCGCCCCTGGCCGCCGACGGTCTGTTCGGTCACGATCTCTCCACCGGGGACCCCGTTGTAGTCACGGATCTCGCAGCGTTCCACGGCCTCGGCCGATCCCCCCTGGTCGCGGAGAATCCGCCGGTAGACGGCTCCGTCCCAGCGACCGACGATGATCTGCGTGGTGTCGTCGCGTACCCGCGCGAGAACGACCTCGTCGACGCCGTCCCCCGTCACATCACCGGTGACCGTGTGATCTGCGGGGCCGTGGGTCTCGGCGAACGCGGCCACCGAGTCCTCACCTGGCTGAGCGACCGGCGTCGGCTCGGTCGGCGACTCCTCCTCTGTCGGCGCCGGCGTCGGTGCGGATGATTCCGTCGGCTGCTCGGCGGCCACGTCGGTCGGCGTCTCGCGCGATCCCGTGGGCGACGGGTCCGCCTGCTCGACCGGTTCCTCGTCGCCGCCGAGGATCGACAGCAAACTGAGCGCCAGCAGGATCGTCACCGCGACGGCGAGGGCGATCAGCAGCCGGCGGTCTGGGCCGTGTCGAGCCGGTTCAGCGGACACGGTACGACTCCCGTTCGCTCGACGGGTCGAGGACGCGGCCCACACGCTCCTCCCGGATCAGCTTGTCCAGATGCGCGCGGACGCTGCGTTCCGCCGCCGGGTGCAGCGCCTCGTCGACGTCGGCGTACACACGCTTGACGACCGCACGCGGGGTGTCGTCGCCCGCGGTGAGCGCGGCCACGACCTGTTCCTCGCGCTCCTCGCGGTGGGCGATGTACTGGCGCACGACAGCCGCAGGATCCGGCAGAGGTGGCCCATGACCCGGGTACAGCACCGTTGCGTCCAGCCGTGCGAGGCGGTGCAGCGAATCCATGTAGGCGGCCATGTCGCCGTCAGGCCACGCGACGACGGTCGTTCCACGTCCCAGCACGTGATCGCCGGTGAGGACGGCACCGGTCTGTGCGACGCGCAGGCACAGATGATCGCTCGCGTGCCCGGGTGTGTGAACCGCCTCGACCGTCACTCCGCCGACCGCGACCATCGCACCGTCCGCCAGTGGCGACACCGCCGCCCTGATCATCTCGGGCGAGAACGCGAACGCCTGCACCCCCCATTCGCGTGCCCACCGCGCGGCTTGTGCGTGATCGATGTGGTGGTGCGTGAAGACGACGGCCGCGACGGCGGCATCTTCCGCGGCAGCAGCAGCCTCGATCGCAGCCCGGTGCTCGGCGACGTCGGGGCCGGGATCGACAACCACGACGCCGCCGCTGCCGGGACTGCCAAGCAGGTACGTATTCGTCCCGTCGAGCGTCATGGGCGAGGGATTGGGCGCGAGGACCAGCGTGGTCAGGTCGTCGAGGTGTGAGGTGGTCACGCGGAATCCTCATACAGGTGCGAGGGGAATTCGGGATCGTCCGGATGCAAAATACGAACGAACCGCCCCTGGTCGTCGAGTTCGGCGTGGGGCTGGATTCGGCGGATCGTCGGCTGCGCGTTCGCAGCCTGCACAGCAGCGTCGATCGTGTCGAACTGCGCCAGCGCCGCCAGCGTCTTGATCGTCGGATAGATCAGCTGCATCTCGCCGCGCTCCATCGCCTCCAGGGCCAGGCGAGGCGCGACCCACTGCTGGTCAGTCGTCTCCAGCCGGTCGTGGCCCGCGACCTGACCCGGCGGGACGCGCGCGATGAAGAACCGGGTGTCATAGCGCCGTGGTTCCACCGAGGGGGTGACCCAGTGGCTGTAGTAGGTCAGGCCGGACAAGTCCAGGACGAGGTCCTGCCCCTCCAGCCAGGCCGCGAAGTTCACCGTCTTCGTGCGGTCCGCGAGGTGCTGCCGCAGCCGCAACAGCGCGGGATCCGTTAGGTCCGGCGGCTCGGCGTTGCCATGCCGCGCAAGGAGCAGACCCGCCTCCTCGAACGTCTCGCGCGCCGCCGCGACATGGAACGCCAGGACGGCATGTTCGTCGACACCGAACCGCTCCGCCAGCCGTGCTGGGTTCAGTCCGGTCCAGCGCCGGGTCGGGAGCGACCCGTCCCCCGGGTCGACGACACCGCCCGGGAAGACCCACATATTCGCCGCGAAGCCGCTGCGGCTGTGCCGGCGCAGCATGAAGACCTCGAGACCATCCGCCGCGTCGCGCATGACGATGACGGTCGCGGCGTCGCGCGGTGTGGCGACCTCGGCCATACCGCATCTTATGGGTGAGGCCCATCCTTCCCGCGTGACTAGCATGCGTCATGGACTTCTCGATCCCTGCAGAACTCACGACCCTGCGCGAATCGTTCGCCGCATTCCTCGAACGCGAGGTCCGGCCCATTCACCAGCGACACGCGGAGTCCGTCCGCCGCGGCGTGTTCACCGACGAGATGCGCAGCGATGCGCGAGCCATCAAACGGCGGTCGTGCGCAGAGGGATTCTATGCGGCGTATCTGCCTGAGGATGTCGGCGGGTGGGGTCTGTCCAACCTCGGAATGACCCTGCTGGTCGAGGACGCGGCGCGCAGCGGGATGGGCATGGCTATGTCCGCGCTAGGGCCGCCGAACCCGGAGGCACCGACCCCACTGCTGCTCGAGCTGCCCTTGCACCTGCAGGACATCTACCTCAAGCCGTTGATGACCGGCGACAAGACGATGTGCTTCGCGCTGACAGAACCGGAGGCGGGATCGGACGCGCAGTCCATCAGAACGAAGGCGACACTCGACGGCGACTCATGGGTGCTCAACGGTACGAAGCACTACATCACCAACGGTGACCGCGCGGACTTCGCAGTTGTCTTCGCGGTGACCGACGCCCAAAAGCGCGCCCACGGGGGTATCACCGCCTTCGTCGTCCCTCGCGACGCGTACATCGTGACCAAGACGCAGTACACCATGGCCGATACCCATCCCGTCGAGCTGCTGTTCGAGGACAGCCGTATCCCGGCCGACCACGTCATCGGCGAAGTGGGCTTCGGCTTTTACGCCGCCATGAAGTTCCTCAACGGGGGGCGCGCGTACATCGGCGCACAGTGCCTGGGCATGGCGCAGTGGTGTGTCGACCAGGCCGTCGAGCACGCGACCGTGCGTACCGCGTTCGGCAAGCCGCTGGCGCGCAACCAGGGCGTGAGCTTTCCGCTGGCGGAGTCCAAGGTCGAGATCGAGGCGATGCGCTGGCTGACGTATCACCTGGCCTGGCAGGTGGACCAGGGTGAGGTGCCGATGCTCGACAGCTCGATCGTGAAGTACTTCAACACGGACCGTGCGTACCAGATCGCCGACCGCTGCCTGCAGGTCTTCGGAGGTCAGGGGTTGCTGAAGGAAGGTCCGATCGAGGCGGTGCTCCGGCATCTGCGGATGCTGCGGGTCGTCGAGGGTGCGAGCGAGGTGCAGAAGCTGGTCATCGCACGGGCGATGGGGCTGTAAGCAGCGTTTACCGAGAGACGCATGCCGCAGCGGTTGCATCATCGAGACCGGCTGATCCTCAAGATCCGTTGGACCTGGGTTAGCGATGGCGGTGCGCGGTTATTGTCCGCCGGTGCCCATCCCGCCTTTCGACGAAAACGGCAACCTGCCACCCGGCCGCCACGGTGCGTCGGTCGACGAGGTGCGCGACGCGCTCGTGGGCCGGTTCCCCACCTCCACGACCCGCGCCGCGATCTTCCGGTACTGGCACGACCACCGGTTGGCGCTCGAGGAGCTCGTCGACGTCCATTGCCAGTGGCTCGCGGGCAGCTTCGCCTCCGACAAGACCGATCCCGCGGACGCCGATGTCGTCACCGTCCTCGACGGTCCCGGCTACGACCAGCTGCCCCGCCACCGCCAGCTGATCGTCAAGTCCCTGATCGCCGGCCACTACACGGAAGACTTCTGGAAGTGCGACGCATACCCGGTGCTGGCCTACCCGGAGGACCGTCCCGGGCACAGCCAGTTCCGGATCGCTGTCCAACGGTGGGAGGACTACTTCGGCCACGACCGCGACGGCAACCAGTGCGGCTTCGTCGAGGTGGACGACGCATGACCGGCAACCAGCAACTGCGCGCGCAGCTGGACACCATGCGGGAGTCGCTGCGCGCCTTCGAAGACCCGATCGTCGAGGAGATCCCCGGTCTGAGGCTGATGCACGAGACGCTGCGGGAACGCGAGCGCCACATCGCCGAACAGATCCGCCGCAACGAAACAGTGTCGTTGGAGGTGATCGTCCACGGGGCCGCTGCCGACCGGCAGGCGGTGCCGGCGAGTCTTGCCGCCCTGGTGCTCACAACGCTCCGCGACGCCGTCATGGCCGCGGCGTTGCACCTGGCATCGCAGTGGGAGGTGACCCCGGCGGACGACGTGATCGCCGCCGCGGTGGAGCCCCACGTCGAAACCTGTGCCGTCGATGGTGGCGACGCAACGCTGAGGCTGACCCGCCCACCTGGTGAGCTGTCGGTGCAACTTGGTGACACCGCAACGCGGGCGACGCTGGCCGAGTTGGCCTTCCTCACGGTTCTGCAGACGCTGCAGCGCGGCGCGACCGGGGACGCAATCGGCGAGCAGGTGACTTCGGTGACGGAGGCGTTGAGACCGCTCGCGGAGGCGCTTGTCTCTCTGCCGCTGAGCCTCGACCTGGCGATGGACCCGCACGTGGTCGAGCCACTGACCGTCAAATGGGATCGTAACGGTGCGCAGCGGCTGCTGGGCGGCGACACCACCGCCTGACATGCCTACGATGCCACGGTGGAGTCACAGCCGGACGCGTTGAGGAACCTGCCACGCATTGACGCGCTACTCGCGGCCGCCCCTGGCCTGGTGGACCGCTACGGGCGCGCGACCACAGCGGCGGCGCTGCGTCATGCTGTGGAGCGAAGTCGCGAGGTGGTCAAGGCGGGTGGTGAAGCCGCGTCCGTCGAGGCGCTGGTGTCGACGGCGGGCGACGAGTTGGGGGTTTCGTTCCCCGGCCCCCCGAAGGCCGTGCTCAACGCCACCGGCGTCATCGTCCACACCAACCTCGGGCGAGCACCGCTGTCCGACGCGGCCGGCGCCGCACTGCTGGAGGCGGCGGGCTACTGCGACGTCGAATACGATCTGGCCACCGGCAGGCGGGGATCTCGAGCTGCACATCTGCAGCCGCTGCTGAAGGCGGCGACCGGCGCCGAGGCGGGTATCGCCGTGAACAATGCCGCCGCAGCGCTGGTGCTGACGCTCGCGGCGCTGGCCACAGCGCGTCAGGTGCTCGTCAGCCGCGGCGAGCTCGTGGAAATCGGCGGCTCGTTCCGGCTGCCCGAAATCATGCGAGCGGCGGGTGTGGAACTGGTCGAGGTCGGCACCACCAACCGCACCCGCGCGAGCGATTACGAAGCCGGCGACGACGTCGCCCTGATCCTCAAGGTCCACCCGTCGAACTACCGCATCGGCGGCTTCACCGAGGAGGCATCAGTCGCGCAGCTCGCAGCGGTGGCCGCCCGACGAGGGGTGCCCCTGCTGCACGACGCCGGCTCGGGATTGCTGCGCTCGCGGGACGAGCCCTGGTTCGCCGGCGAACCGGCGATCGGCGACTCCATCTCGGCGGGCGCGGACCTGGTCGTATGCAGCGGCGACAAGCTGCTGGGCGGGCCACAGGCGGGGCTGCTCGTGGGACGCGAGGACCTGGTCGCGCGGTGCGCGAGGCATCCGCTGGCTCGGGCCCTGCGCCTGGACAAGCTCCGTCTGGCCGCCCTGGTCGCAACCCTCGAGTCGCATGTCAGGCAACGGCATGAGGACCTTCCCGTCTGGCGCGCGCTGCTCGCCGACGGCGAACGGCTTGCGGAACGGGCCAAGACGGTGGCGGTCGCCACGGGCGGGGAGGTGGTTGCAGGTTCCTCGCTCATCGGTGGCGGTGCGGCAGCGGAGCTGCCCCTCCCGTCGTGGATCGTGCGCATCGAGTGCCGTGACCCGAACGCCGCCGCCGCCGCGCTACGCGGCGGGACTCCGCCGCTGATCGTGCGGGTCGTCGACGATGCGCTGGTCGTGGACGTGCGGACGGTTCCCGAGGCCGCCGACGAGGTGGTCGTAGAACGTCTCGTCGCCGTCCTCGAGGCGCCACCCACCTGATGGACGTCGTCTGCACCGCCGGACACGTCGACCACGGCAAGTCCACGCTCGTGCGCGCGTTGACCGGCATGGAGCCGGACCGCTTCGCGGAGGAGAAGCGACGCGGCCTCACGATCGACCTGGGCTTCGCATGGACTCGGATCCAGGTCGACGGCCGCGTCAGGACGGTGGCCTTCGTCGACCTTCCCGGCCACGAACGCTTCATCGCGAACATGCTGGCGGGCGCCGGACCGCTCCGCGCTGCGCTCTTCGTCGTCGCGGCAGACGAAGGGTGGAAGCCCCAGAGCCAGGAGCACCTCGACATCCTGAACCTCCTCACGGTCCAGACCGGTGTCGTCGCAATCACCAAGACCGACGTCGTGGACGGCGAGGCATTGGCAGTCACCGAGGCAGACATCCGCGAACGACTCGCCGGCAGCTCACTGTCGGGCGCTCCGACCGTCGCGGTATCGGCCGCAACCGGCGAGGGCATGGACGACCTGCGCGACGCGCTGCACGCCGTGCTGGACGGCGCCGCGGGTCCACGGGACGAGGGCCGTCCGAGGTTGTGGGTGGACAGGTCGTTCACGGTGAAGGGGGCCGGCACGGTCGTCACGGGCACCCTGACAGGGGGCGGGATGCACACGGGCGCGGAGGTGGTCGTCTCCCCGCACGGGCGCCGTGCCAGGGTGCGCGGCATGCAGTCACTGAAGACGGCCGTCGACAGGGCCAGGCCCGGTGACCGCGTGGCCCTGAATCTGGTCGGCCTGGAACGCACCGACATCGAACGCGGCGACGCCGTCACGACCCAGGGCGCGCCCGCACCGGCGACCGTGATCGACTCGTGGGTCCACGTGCTTCCGGGGCAGCGGCTGACGCGTCGCGGCGCCTGGCATGTCCACACCGGCTCGGGTGAGTGGCTTGCGACCGTCCGGCCACTGGACGGCGGCGGCATCGAACACGACGGCTACGCCAGGATCGCGCTCCAGCGCCCCGCGCCCGTGATGATCGGCGACCGGCTGGTGCTGCGCGACGCCGGACGGCGAGTGACGCTCGCCGGCGGGATCGTTCTCGACACGGATCCCCGCCCACTGCACGGGAGCGAGGCACGGCGCGTGCGAAGCGCGCATCTCGGCCGGCGCCGGGACGCCGTGATGCGCGATGACCGGGCGCTGCTGCTGTCACTGCACGTGGCGGATCGCGAGTCCGTTGTGACCGACGAAGCGGCTGCCGCCGTCGGCCTGCCCGCTGCGACGGCGCGGGATGCCGCGAGAGCGGCCGGGCTGCTGACCATCGGGGCGGCGTGGGCAGATCCCGCCGCCGGAAGGCGATGGGCGGAGGCGGTCACGGTTGCCCTGGCGGCCTTCCACACCGCGCACCCCGTCGAGCGCGCCGCGCCACGGGATATCGCGATCCGCGCCGCCGTGGCGGCGGGGTGCCCGCCGGATCTGGCGCCCGATCTGCTGTCGGTACTGATTCGCATCGGGCGCGTCGTCGCCGAAGGCGCAGGAGTACGGCACCCAGACCACGGCGTCAGGCTGAATCCTGCCCAGCAGCGTGCCCGCGACGATCTGCTCGCGTTGCTGGCAAGGACACCGCTGAACCCGCCGGCGCTGTCAGAGGCCGCGCAGGCCGCCGGGGCGGACAGCGCCCTGATCAAGGAACTGGAGACTGCTGGGGACCTGGTCCGCGTCGCGCCTGACATCGCCTTGACGGCCGCTGCCGTGGATAAGGCCATCGCCGCAGTGCGAGTGCTGCATGCCGAACAGGGGCCGTTCACGGCTGCCCAGGCGAAAGTCGCGTGGCAGACGACACGCAAGTACGCCGTTCCGCTCCTGGAGTGGCTCGACCGGCATGGAGCTACCCGCCGAACAGGGGACAAGCGGGACATCGGGCAGTAATTTTTACCTCGCCAAACCGTTGAGTAGGTCATGTCCCGCGCCCTGGCAGTGATGGTTGCCGCGCTTGTATCGGCTCCGCTGGCCCTCCCAGCGTCCGCCACTGCGCAGCGTCTGCCGGAGGTCTCCGCAGGCGTCGTCGCGATCGAGGAGGCGGCGGATCCAGCAGGGGACAGACACCATCGCGGTGTACCGGTCGCTGCGTGACGTCGCCTACGTGGAGCCAAACCGGCGGGTGCAAGTCTCAGCCACTCCGAATGACACCTATGTGGGCGATCAGTACGCCCTGTCGAGGATTCGCGCAAGGCGCGGATGGTCCGAATACGGACGCCTGTGGCGCCGGCAGGGCGGTGCCGCCATCGCGATCATCGACTCGGGAATCGACGTGTTCCACCCGGAGCTGGGCGGCAAGCTCTTTGACTGCCGCAGCTTCATGACGGGCACGGGACTCGCCGCCCCCGGATGTCAGGACTCACAATTCCACGGCACCCACGTCGCCGGGATTGCTGCCGGCATCGCCAACAACAGAACCGGCATCGCCGGCGTTGCGTTCGACGCGCCGATCATGGTGCTGCAGGCGATCAACTCCTCCGGCTACGGCTTCACGGCGGACGTCGCCGCCGCCATGGTGTACGCCGCAAAGAACAGGGCGAAGGTCGCGAGCTACTCGTTCAGCAGTCCCGAGAGCAGCCGCGCGGAGCGTGATGCCGTCGCCTACGCCGCATCACGAGGAGTGGTGCAGGTCGGCGCCACCGGGAACAGCGGCGCCCGCGGGGTTCAGTACCCCGCTGGACTCTCGCAAGTCATCGCAGTCGGCGCCACGAATCGCCGCCACAAGCGCGCGGCCTTCTCGACGTACGGCCCGCAGGTCGAGGTCGTGGCACCCGGCAAGGGCATCCTGTCCACACTGCCCGGCGCTGCGGTGTACGGCGAGTTGTCGGGGACTTCGATGGCCGCTCCTCACGTCGCGGGCCTGGCCGCCCTCCTGCGGGCGAAGGGGTATGGCGCGCCGCGGACCCGCAGGCTCATCCGCCGAGGCGCGAATGACCTCGGGAGCGCCGGGCGGGATGCGAAGTACGGGTACGGCCGCATCAACGTCGCCCGCACCCTGCCGTAGTTCAGCGCACCTGCACGATCGCCTCGACCTCGACGGGTGAGTTCGTTGGCAGGGACGGCGTTCCCACGGCGGAGCGTGCGTGGCGCCCGGCGTCGCCGAAGACCTCACCGATCAACTCCGATGCCCCGTTTGCCACCACATGCTGCTGGGTGAAATCTGGCGTACTCGCGACGAACACGGTGAGCTTGACGACCTGTTCGACATGCGCGAGCTCACCGAGAGCGACCTTGAGTTGCGCCAGGACGTTGACGGCGCACTGGCGGGCGCATTGCACCGCCGTGTCGAGATCGACCTCCCGGCCTACGATCCCCTCCGCGACCGGCCCGTCCGGTCCCGCGGCTACCTGGCCCGCGGTGAAGACCAGGTTGCCCGTGCGCCGGACCGGAACGTAGGCCGCCGCCGGCGCCGGGGGGCTGGGCAACTCGATTCCGAGTTCGGCCAGGTGCTGCTCAGGAGTGGTCATCAGGCCTTCGGGCGCTTGAAGTACGCCACCATGTCGACCACCGTCACTAGTTCGAAACCCTCGTCTCCCCAGTTGTTCAGAATCTCCTGAAGGGCGTGGTCGATCAGCGGCGCTGTTGCGTATTCCCACTTCTGCATGCTGGGTCTCCTGGGGTGACGGGGTGGTCTCACCCGAACCCTAGCCGGGTCTCTTCACGGGTTGCGGCGGAACGCCGTTCGGGGCGGCGGCGCGCCGGCCCGACCGAGACGGACGCCGGCCTCGGCCCAGCTCGTGGGCGACACCAGACCTAGGGCCTAGGAAACGGCTCGCTTCCCCATGAGCATCTGCTTGCGTTCGCCCTCCGAGGCACCCCCCCAGACGCCGTACGGCTCCCGCACCGCCAGGGCCCAGGTGAGGCACTCCACCCGCACAGGGCAGGCGGCGCAGATCGCCTTGGCCTTCGCTTCTCGGGCTTCGCGCTCCGGTTTGTGCTCGAAGTGCGTCGGCGGGAAGAAAATCTCCGAGTCGTTCGCCCGGCAAAGTCCTCGTTGCTGCCATTCCGTGGTTGCTGTCAGTTCCAGATGTGCAACGGCTGCCATTCGTGCCCCACATGGAATGCTGAATCGGTGCACGCGCGAGGGTACGACCGTTCGCCGCCGGTGTATAGCCCCTTTTCGCCCGCACCGGCACGGCGCCCTACGGCTGCTCGGCCGCATCCCCGAACGCGCTGCGGAAGGGGCCGAGCAGTTCGATTGGGATCGGAAGCACAAGGGTGGAATTCTTCTCTGCCGCCACTTCGGTCACCGTCTGCAGCATCCGCAACTGGTAGGCGATCGGGTGCCGTGCGATGACGGCGGCCGCCTCCGCCAGCTTCTCGGCGGCCTGGAACTCGCCCTCGGCATTGATGATCTTGGCCCGCCGATCGCGTTCTGCCTCTGCCTGCCGCCCCATGGCGCGCTGAATCTCCGTCGGCAGCGCGACGTCTTTGATTTCGACCAGCGTGACCTTGACACCCCACGGCTCGGTCAACTCGTCGACGATGGACTGCATCTGGGAATTGAGGCGCTCGCGCTCGCTGAGCAACTCGTCCAGCTCCGCTGTCCCGCAGACACTGCGCAACGTCGTCTGCGCCACCTGCGATGTGCCGAACAGATAGTTCTGAATGGCCACGGTCGCCTTGACCGGTTCGTAGACATTGAAATAGACGACGGCGTCGACGCGGACCGTCACGTTGTCACGCGTGATGACGTCCTGCGCCGGCACGTTCATCGTCACGGTTTGCAGATTGACCTTCACCATCCGGTCGATGAACGGGATGATGAAGAACAACCCGGGACCCTTCGCCCCTGCGATGACACGCCCGAGGCGGAAAATGACGCCGCGTTCGTACTCCTGCACGATGCGTACCGCTGAGACGAGCAGCACCAGCAACAGTGCAAGCAACACCAGGAAGAACAGTTCCACTGCAGCCTCCTTGAGGCACCCGACCTGCGGCGAGCCTAGCCGACCGGCGCCTGGTCGTCCGCGTCCTCGTCGGTGCCGACGATCTCGACCTGAAGCGTCATGTGCTCGTCCACGCCGAGAACCCGGACCCTCGTGCCAGCCTTCACCCTGCCGGCGTCTTCGGGGACGCGCCCACGCCATAGCGCGCCGTTGACGAAAATGCGCCCCTCGGGGTTCAGGACCGACCGGACGACACCGACGGTGCCCTCCAATCCCTCCGCCCCCAACATCGGCTGCGTGCCCTGCGCGCGCAGAACCGTTGTCATGATGACAACGAAGAAGAACAGGTTGAACAGCACGACCGCGCCGATGAGCCATGGCGGCAGGCGTAACGCGTGCGACCCGCTGAACAGCAGGAACGAGCCGACGGTCAGCGCGATCGTTCCGCCGCCGGTCAGCGGCCCCAGCCCCGCGATCGCCAGATCCGCCGCAAGGAGCACCAACCCGAGGACGATCAGCCCGAGCGCCAACCAGTTCACCGGCAGCACCGAGACGCCGTACAGGGCGAGCCCGATCAGCACGATCCCGGTGACTCCCGACACGCCGAACCCGGGCTGGAAGATCTCGAACAGCAGCGCCAGGGCGCCCGCGATCAGCAGCAGATAGGCCAGCGTCGGGCTGGCCACCGTATGTAGCACGCGCCGTACCAATCCCAGGTTGTTGAAGCGCACGTTCGCGCTCGCCTGGTCGATGGCGATGGTCGCCGTGGTGGGCGTGCCGTCGGCAGCCATGAGCCGGACGTCACGGCCGTCGAGCGCGGTCAACAGGTCCGGGAGACTCTCGGCGACGAGGTCTGCGACCGGCATTGACCCAAGATCCCCGCTGGAGACGATCGTTACGTCCCCCGGTTCGATTCCCGCCGGCAGCCGGGCGTCCGCAGGCAGGCTGTCCACCTCGCCGATGGCGACAACGGCGCCGTCGCGCACGGCGCGGCGCGCGAAGTCGACGTCCCGGCCGTGCATCTCGGCGAGCGCGAGCAGCTGCCCTTCCGCCGTGTTTCGCACCTCGGCGTCAAGGTCCCCGCCGCCCAGATCGACGGGTGCGGCGGCCCCCATCGTCGTTGCGGGAGCCATAGCCAGGACGTGCGAGGCATACGCGATGTACATGCCCGCGCTGGCGGCCCGGGCACCCGACGGGCCGACCCATACCGCCACCGGCACACTACTGGTGGTGATCGCGTCGACGATGCGGTCCATCGAGACGCCGAGCCCGCCCGGCGTGTCCAGACTTACGACGACCGCTTCTGCGCCGTCGGCCTCCGCGTGCTCGATACGTTCGACCAGGTAGTCCGAGATGGTCTGGTCGATGATGCCCTCGACCTCGACCACGTCGACAAGCTCACCGGCCGGTTGCGCGGGGGCTGCGACTGCGGCCAGGGCGACGAACAACCCGCACACGAGCAGGACGGCGCCAAGGCGGCGCACCACCCGATGACGCCGCGAACTGGAAGCGGGGATCATGGCGTTCAATCTAGCGTGGGCATCCGGCACGCCTTCTGGGTACAGCCCTCACCACGACAGCCGGAAGAAGCCGCATTGGAGCCGCCGCATTGGAGCTTGAGAACCTGCTCGATCCGCGCCTGATCATCGTCACGGGCAAAGGCGGGGTCGGGAAGTCCACCGTCGCCGCGTCACTCGCCCTGGCGGCCGCGGGCACAGGCAGGCGCACCTGCCTGGTGGAAGTAGAAGGCCGCCAGACCTTCTCCCGGTTGTTCTCGACGCAGACCTGGGACTTCAGCGAGCGGGAATTCCGGCCCGGTCTGTGGGGTCTGTCGGTCGATGCGGACGCATCGCTGCGGGAGTATCTGGAGATGTTCTACGGCGCCCGCCGGCTTTCGCGCATCGTGACCAATTCCTCCGCCGTGGAGTTCGCGACCACGGCCGCCCCCGGCATCAAGGACGTGCTGCTCATCGGCAAGGTGAAGGAGGTCGAACGCCGACGAGACCCGGATGGACGGTTCCACTACGACCTGATCGTGCTCGACGCACCACCGACTGGGCGCATCGTCAACTTCCTGCGCGCGCCGGATGCGACGACGGAATTGGTGAACATCGGCCCGATTCGCGACCAGGCGCAGAGCGTGATCGACATGCTCCTCGACCCGCAGCGCACCAATGTGCACCTGGTGACCCTGCTGGAGGAGATGCCGGTGCAAGAGACGATCGACAGTGCGCGTGCGCTCGACGAAGTGGGCGTCACGCTGGGCCCCGTGGTCGTGAACCGTGTGCTCAGTCCGCGCTTCGACGACACGACCCGGAAGGCCTTCGAGGGGCTGGACGTCGCCGCGACGCAGCGGGTCGTCGCGAAGGCTGACGTGGAGCTGACGGACCAGGGAGCAGAAGCCCTGCTGCGCATCGGCACCCTGCACCTGCACCGCCTCGAACTGCAGGAACGGATGCGCGGGATCCTGTCGCGCCGCCTGCGACTGCCGCTGCTGGAGCTGCCGTACCTGTGGGACGAGCACTTCGGTGCTGACGAGCTGGCGCATCTGGCCGAGGTCGTCGAGGAATCGCTGTGACGCCGCGCGACGGGCTGGCCGGCGCGCGCCAACGCCGGCTCGCGGACGTTGTCGAGCAGCGTCATGTCATCGTGTGCACGGGATCGGGCGGAGTCGGGAAGACGACCAGTGCCGCGGCGATCGCCCTCGGCGCCGCCCGTGCGGGGCGCCGCACGATCGTCCTGACGATCGATCCTGCGAAGCGGCTGGCGCAGTCGCTGGGACTGACGTCCCTGGACAACACTCCCCGCGCGGTGAAAGGAGTCGAGAACCTCGATGCCATGATGCTCGACATGAAGGGCACCTTCGACGAGGTGATCGATCGCCATGCGAGCGATCCGCGGCGGGCGGCGCGGATCAAGGCGAACCGGTTCTACCAGCAGCTTTCAAGCTCTCTGGCGGGAACTCAGGAGTACATGGCGACCGAAAAGCTGTACGACCTGCACAACACCGGGCGCTACGACTGCATCGTCATCGACACACCGCCGACGCGAAACGCGCTGGACTTACTGGATGCGCCGAAGAGGCTGACGGACTTCCTCGAAGGGCGTTTCCTGCGGATGTTCCTGGCGCCGGGCCTCGCCGCAGGCAGGATCGCGACCCGCGCCGCGGGCTTCGGGGCGGGGCTGTTCATGAAGACCGCGTCGCGCCTGACCGGCCAGGCCGTGCTCAGCGACCTCGCCGAGTTCTTCCAGTCGTTCGAGGGCATGTACGACGAGTTCAAGCAGCGCGCCCAGCAGGTGTACCGGCTGCTGCAGAGCCCCACCTCCGCCTTCGTCGTGGTCGCCACGCCCGAGGTGCCCGCGCTGCGTGAGGCGCGCTACTTCCTGCAGCGGCTGGCCCAGGACGGTATGCCGACCGCCGGGCTGGTGGTCAACCGTGTCACGCCGCCCCCACCCGACGGACTCGACGGACTTCCCGCGAAGCAGGCGCGGCAGGCGGCCGGTGCGCTGCTGGGTGGCTCAGCGGACGAGAACGCCGTGGCAGCACTGCTGGACCTCCACGCCGACCGCCTCGGGGTCACGAAGCGGGAACGGAAGAACATCGCCGCAGCCCTGCACGGCATCGACCCCAGGGCGCTGGTCGAGGTGCCGTTGATGGATTCGGACGTGCACGACCTCGACGATCTGACTGCGATCTGTGAGGTGCTGCTCGGCGCTTGACGTCGCCCGGACGATGCCGCAGTGGGCTGGCGGACTACCCTGGGGTGCGGCCAGGAGGACCATGTCGACAACCACCCGCCTCGACGCCGTGGCGGACCGCCTTGGGCGCCCCCAGCTGTGGGGCAGCGTCGTCGTGCACATCGTCGGCTTCGTCGTCGCCATCGCCGGAGGCGGCCTGCTCATCGCGGCCAGCGCGGCACCGGCCATCGGCGTCGCGTCGGCGGCCGTGAACACCGTGGGGCGCGACCTTCTGAGATTTGAGCCGCTGCCCGACAGCATCGGCGAGCGGCCGGAACGCAGCGTCGTGCTGGCCCGAAACGGCAGGGTGCTCGCGGTGCTGCATGACGTCGAGAACCGCAAACTCGTACCGCTCGACGAGGTGCCGAAGCGTGTCCAGGACGCTGTGATCGCGACCGAGGACGCAGACTTCTGGGACCACCGGGGGGTGAACTGGCGCGCGATCGCACGGGCCTACGTCGGCAATTACCAGGCCGGCGAGATCACGTCCGGAGCGTCGACGATCACCCAGCAGCTGGTCAAGCACGTGGTCACCAAGGACACGTCCCTCACGTACCAGCGCAAGCTGCGGGAAGCGCACTTCGCCACCGAGCTGGAACGGCGGCTGACGAAGGCCGAGATCCTGCAGGAGTATCTGAACCTCGCGTACTTCGGTCATGGTGTCTACGGCATCGGGACGGCGGCGGAGTACTACTTCGACAAGCCCGTCGGCGACCTGACCGTGGTGCAGGCCGCGCTGCTCGCGGGGATGATCCGGGCCCCCGAGATCAATGATCCGATCGACCGCCCGGAGGACGCGAGGGGCCGTCGCAACATCGTGTTGTCGCAGATGGCGGAGCACGGGTACCTGACTCCCGTGCGGGCCGAGAAGCTGCAGCGCGCCGGCCTGCGGTTGAGGCTTGCGAAGGCGGCGCCCAAGGGCGAGTCGTTCTTCGTAACGTACGTCACAGAACTGCTCAAGCAACACCCCGCCCTGGGGCCGACGAGGCAGGCGCGCGCGGAGGCGTTGCTGCGGGGGGGCCTGACGATCCGCACCACCGTGCATCCCCCTCTGGAACGCCAGGCACGCAAGGCGATCGCGTCTGTCCTCCCGGATGTCGACGGCCCACAGGCGGCTCTCACCGCGGTCGACCCCCGCACCGGCGAGATCCTGGCCATGGGCGTCGGGCCGAAGAGGTTCGGGAAGGACAAGAACGAGTCGCAGGTGACCCCGGCGGTTCGTGGGCTGGGGTCCCCGTCCGGCCGGCAGCCCGGTTCCGCCTTCAAGGTGTTCCAGCTGGTCACCGCGCTGGAGAACGGCATCACGACTGCCTACACGTTCAACGCGAAATCGGAGTACAAGTTCCGGCAGACCGAGTGCAACCCGCCCGACTACACACCCGGCAACTACGCGGACGCAAGCTTGGGCGTTCTCGACATGCAGCAGGCCTTGTCGAAGTCCTCCAACACCTACTTCGCGCACCTGGAGGACAAGACCGGGCCGCGCCGTCTCGTCGAGACGGCGCACCGCATGGGCATCACGTCGGACCTGGCGCCCTTCTGCTCCACCGTTCTGGGCACATCCGAGGTCTACGGTCTGGACATGGCGTCGGCCTACGGGACGTTGGCGAACCGTGGGAGTCACTGCGAGCCGTACGCGATCACTGAGGTGATCGACCGCCACGGGCGCGCGTTGCTGCGCAATTCCCCCACCTGCACCCAGGCTGTGGCACGCGGAGTCGCCGACACTGCGACACACCTGCTACGGGGCCCGATCGAGGCGGGCACGGCGACGACCAACGGGCAGATCGGGCGTCCCGCGGCCGGCAAGACGGGGACCACGGACAACTACGGCAACGCGTGGTTCGTCGGCTTCGTGCCGCAGCTGTCGGTGTCGTCGTGGGTCGGGCATCCCGCGCGGACGAAGACCCTGTACGACGGGCGTTGCCCAGGCGGACGGGTCACCGGCGGCTGCCTGCCCACCATGATCTGGTCCAGGTTCATGCGTGCGGCCGTCGAGAAGCTGGACCTTCCCCCGCGCGGGTTCCCCACGCCCCCGCCGCTGCCCAAGGCGGAAGTGCCCGACGTGCTCGGACGCACCCTCAGTGTCGCAACGAGGAGCCTGCGGCGGGCGGAGTTCCAGGTGCAGGCGCGCGAAGTGCGTTCGCACCGGCCGGCGGGCACCGTTCTGCGGCAACGCCCCCGGGCGGGGTCGATCATCGAAGTGGGATCGGCTGTGGTCCTGAGAGTGTCGGACGGGCAAGGCCCGCCGCCAATGCCGGACCTGATCGGGATGACGGAGCAGCAGGCGAGCAACGCCCTCGGTGCGTTGGGTCTTGTTGGGCGTTCGATCGAAGTGGGCGTGAAGCGCCCGGACAACTACGGACGTGTTGTCTCGCAGACCCCGAGGCCGGGTACACCCCTCGACCAGGTCGGCGACATCGTGGTCGGCTTTGGGGCGCCGCGCCCGAAGGCGCCGGAGGAACCCGAGCCGGAACCGCAACCCGCAGACAAGCCCGGTTCCGGGACGAAGGACAAGTCGAAGGGCAAGAAACCGTGACGCAGTCTGCAAATCGCCTGTTGGCGGGCGCCGTGGTGGCAGGCGCCGCCGCGCTCCTTTGGGGCACGATCGTCGAGCGCCGTTGGTACGTCCTGCGCCACGCGACAGTTCCTGTCCTCTCCGCGGCGGCTACGCAGCCACTGCGAGTGTTGCACCTGTCCGATCTCCACCAGTTGCCGGGACACGGCCATCGGTTGGCGTTCGTCAGGTCGTGTGTGGATTCCGGACCCGATGTCGTCATCGTCACCGGCGACCTGATCGAGAGCGACGAGGGCATTCCGGAAGTGGTCGAGGCGCTGGCTGAGGTGGCCCGGGATCGTGTCGCACTGGCCGTTCTGGGTGCACACGACTACTGGGGCGCGACGGCGAGGAACCCCGCGGAGTACCTGTTCGCGCCGGAGCGTCGACGCTACGGCCGGCGCCTCGATACCCGGCGACTGGTCGACGGGTTGGCTGCCGCCGGGTATGAGGTCATGGACAACGCTCGGCAGACGGTCAAGACACCTGCGGGGCTGATCGACGTCTTGGGTCTGGGCGATCCGCACGTCGATCTCGACCGGCCGGGGGAACTGCCGCCCGACCCGCCGTCGCAGGAGGTCGCTCTGCGGCTGGGGCTGGTCCACGCTCCCTACCGCCGGGCGCTGGACGCACTCACAGGGCACGGTGCGCAGCTGGTGATGACCGGCCACACCCATGGCGGCCAGCTGCGAGTGCCGTTCGCCGGCGCCCTGGTGAACAACACCGACCTGCCACTGCGACAGTCCCGCGGATTGTCACGCTACGGCGGCGCGTGGTTGCATGTGTCGGCCGGATTGGGGCACTCACGCTTCGCCCCTGTCCGGTTCTCCTGCCGCCCCGAGGCGACGATCCTCGACTTTGTCGCCGCTCCCGAGGCGTCCGCAGGAGCTTGATCCATTAGGCATCGGCGTGGAGCGGCGGCTACCCTTGCACCCGTCGCATCGGGATGTAGCGCAGCTTGGTTAGCGCGCCACGTTCGGGACGTGGAGGTCCCGGGTTCGAATCCCGGCATCCCGACTCACGCATGGGAAGGATGAACGCCCGCCGAGCGGCGGGCGTTCATCGTTGTGGGGTGACGTGATGGACATCGGGCAGTTTCAGACGCAGATGCGCACCCTGTACGGCGAACGGGACCGGGAACGGGGACTACCCCGGACGTTCGCTTAAGGTGGTTGACAAGCGGCGCGATAGTCCCGCCGGATATCAACCAGCCCCCGCGACCCGGGAAGTCAGACGATCAGGCGGCGCCGGAACAGGTTGACCGCCGGCGGGAAGACCAGCGCCGCGAACACCACCAGCCACAAGGTGTGTACCCCGGCGACGGCGATGTCGCCGGTGAGGCACAGCGCACGAAGCAGTTCGACGCCGTGGTGCAGCGGGGTGAACCACGCCACCGGTTGCGCAGCCTCGGGCAGCCGGTCGATGGGAAAGAAGATCCCGCTGAACAGGAACATCGGCGTGATGAACAGCGTGAAGAAGTACGTGTACAACTCCATTCGCGGGATCGTCGCGGTGACGACCATCCCGAGCGACGCGAACCCCAGCCCGATGAGCGCGAGTCCGACAGGAGCGAGCACCGCCCACGGCGACCGTACATATCCGAGCAGGGCCATCACGATGACAAACGCCACGCCGTACATCAGGGACCGCGTGACCGCCCAGGCGATCTCGCCGGCCGCCGCATCCTCCGGCTCCAAGGGCGTGGTGATCACCGCGTCGTACAGCCGCAAGTACTGCAGCTTGACGTACACGTTGTAGGTCACTTCGAACACCGCACCGTTCATCGCGGATGCCGCCGCAAGGCCAGGTGCGATGAACACCACGTACTCGACACCCATGATCCGCTGGCCGATGTACAGGCCCAGGCCCAGCCCGATTGACAACAGGTACAGCACGGGTTCGAAGAAGTTGGGGATCACGAACAGCCGCCACCCGCGGCGGAACAGCACAGCGTTGCGCCGCCACATGCGCAGCGCTTGCGGCCATGAGACATCCGGCCAGCGCCAAGCCGCCAGCAGACGTGATCCGGGTGGAGCCGGCGTCGTCGTCATCTATTGTCCCCCTCAGTCCACCAGCGCGTGCCCGGTCAGCCTCAGAAAGACGTCCTCCAGTGACGCTTCCCGCAGCAGCAGGCCCTGGGTCGCCAGGCCGGCCTGCGTGATCCGGGCCGCGATCTCCTCGCCGTCGTCGGTGTAGATCAGGATCCGGTCGCCGACCGATTCGACATCTCGCGCCATGCCGCCGACCACCCGGTACACCTCCTCGACGTTCGCCTGCTCGCCGTGCACTTCGACGACGCGTGGCGCGGTGTGCGCGGCGAGCAGTTCGGCGGGCGTCCCCTCCGCGATCACACGGCCGTGGTGCAGCACGGCGAGCCGGTCACACAGCCGCTGCGCCTCCTCCATGTAGTGGGTCGTGATGAGCAGGGTCTTGCCCTCCCGGCGGAGACGGCGCAGTCGCTCCCACACCAACTGCCGGGCCTGCGGGTCCAGGCCGGTCGTCGGTTCGTCGAGTACCACGAGTTCCGGGTCGTTCACCAGTGCCCGCGCCACAAGGAGCCGGCGCTTCATTCCACCGGAGAGCTCCTCGATGCGTGCGTCGGCGCGATCCGCCAGATGCGCGAATGCCAGCAGCTGGTCGGCGCGTTCCCCCACCACACGCCGCCCCACGTCGTGGTACACCCCGAAGCTGGTCAGATTCTCCCGGACGGTGAGATCGGAGTCCAGCGTCTCACCCTGAGGCACGACGCCGAGCCGGTGCTTGAGTGCGCGCCTGTCGCCGTGGACATCCACCCCCAGAACCTCCAGCGATCCGGCGGTGGGAGGCGACACACACGTGATCATCTTCATCAGGGTCGTCTTGCCGGCGCCGTTGGGGCCGAGGATCCCGAAACACCCGGCGGGAGGAATGTCCAGATCGATGCCGTCGACGGCGGCGTAGTCGCCGTAACGCTTGACCAGGCCGCGCGCCCGGATCGCGGTGTCGTGCGCGCCCATCACGTCAAACGAGGCCGTTGGCGACGAGCACCTCGGCGATCTGGACGGTGTTCAGCGCCGCGCCCTTGAGGAGGTTGTCGCCCGTCACCCAGAAGTTCAGCGCCCTCGGGTCCTGCAGATCCCGGCGGACACGTCCCACAGCGACCTCGTCGCGGCCGGCCCATTCCAGCGGTGTGGGCGCTTCGTCAACGACCATCCCCGGGAAGCCGTTCATCGCGTCAAGGGCGGCGTCTGCGGTCACCTCACGCTCGAACCGCGCCCGCACAGCAATCGCGTGGCCGACCATAACCGGCACCCGGACGCACGTCGGGGAGACGCGCAGATCTGGGAGGCCGAGGATCTTGCGCGACTCGTTCTGCAGCTTCATCTCCTCGTCGGTGTAGCCGTTGTCCTGCAGCGCTCCCAGCAGCGGGACGACGTTGAACGCCAGCGTGTTCGCGTGCACCTGCGACTCGACGAGCTTGGCGGCCGCGGCCCCGTCACGGCGCAGCAGGTCCCGCTCGGCGAACAGCGGCTCCACCTGCGCCTCCAGCTCGTCGATGCCCTTCTGCCCGGCTCCCCCGGCGGCCTGGTAGCTCGTGGCCACCACCTCTGTCAGGCCGAACGCGTCGTGCAACGCCTTGAGCGGCAACATCGCGACCATCGTGGTGCAGTTGGGATTGGCGATGATCCCCTTCGGCGGTCGCTGCGCCACGGTGCCCGCATTCACCTCGGTGACGACCAGCGGGACGTCGGGATCCATCCGCCATGCCGAGGAGTTGTCGACCACGATCGCGCCGGCAGCGACCGCCCGCGGCGCGTGTTCGATCGACGTGGTGCCGCCGGCGGAGAACAGCGCGATGTCGACACCCTCGAACACGTCCGCATCATCGATCGCTCGGACGGTCACCTCGCCCCCGCGAAACGGCAGCCGTCGCCCGGCGGAACGTTGCGTCGCGACGAACACGACTTCGTCGCACGGGAACTCGCGTTCCTCCAACAGTCGGCGCAGATCCTGGCCGACAGCACCCGTGGCGCCGACCACCGCGACTGACCGGCTCACGACCAGACCGCCGTACCTGCGCTCGCTGCGCTCGCTGACCGGCTCACGTCGGCATCTCCTGGTTCAGCCCGAACTGCTCGTGCACCGCGCGCACCGCGGGTACGACATCGGCCTCACGGATCACGACCGACACCCGGATAGTCGACGTCGAGATCATCTCGATGTTGACGCCGGCATCCGACAGTGCCGTGAACATCGCGGCGGCGACACCCGGGTGGGTCTTCATGCCGGCGCCGATCAGCGACACTTTGGCCACGTCGGTGTCGAACACGATTTCCTCTGCCCCGATCTCTGGCAGCATCGACTCGAGCAGCTGGGTCGCTCGGGGGCCGTCGGCGAGCGGCAGTGTGCAGGAGATGTCCGTCGTGCCGTCCTCGGAGACATTCTGCACGATCATGTCGATGTTGACGTGCTCGTCGGCGAGCGCGGTGAACACGCGGGCGGCGACGCCGGGCTTGTCGGGCACCCGGCGGATGACCAACTTCCCCTCGCCGGTGTCGTGCGCCACGCCGGAGATCATTGCCTGTTCCATGTCGGTTCCCTCGTCGACGACGGTGCCCTCGCTGTAGCTGAAGGAGCTGCGGACGTGAATGGTCACGCCCCGGTTCCGCGCGTACTCGACGCTGCGGACCTGCAGCACCTTGGCTCCGGACGCTGCCATCTCCAACATCTCCTCGTGGGACAACCGCGTCAGCCGCCGGGCGTTCGGTGCGATCCGGGGGTCGGCGGTGTAGACGCCGTCCACGTCGGTGTAGATCTCGCAGATCTGCGCGCCCAGCGCGGCGGCCAGCGCCACGGCGGTTGTGTCGCTGCCACCGCGCCCCAGTGTCGTGATGTCCTTCGAGTCCCGACTCACGCCCTGGAATCCGGCGACGATGACGACATGGCCGCCGGCGAGTCCCTCCTGGATCCGGCCCGGCGTGATGTCGATGATTCGCGCCTTGCCGTGAGAGGCGTCGGTGATGATTCCCGCCTGGCTGCCGGTGAGGCTACGGGCCGTGTAGCCGAGCTCGTGCATGGCCATCGCCAGCAGCGCCATCGAGATGCGCTCCCCTGACGTGAGCAGCATGTCCAGCTCGCGCCCGGGTGGAATGTCGGAGATCTCCTGCGCCTGGCGCAACAGCTGATCGGTCGTCTTTCCCATGGCCGACACGACCACCACCACGTCGTGGCCCTCCCGCTTCGCGGCAGCGATACGCTCCGCCACGTGCTTGATGCGGTCGGTGTCGGCGACGGAGGACCCGCCGTATTTCTGGACGACAATCACGCCGCTGATGCTACCGGCCACTCCGCCGGCCCCTGGCGTCAACCCCGACTCCCGTTGGAGCGCCCAACCCATGGGCCCCGAACCCAAAGATCTTCGGGTTTGGTCCCCTACGGGAACGGATTCGAATATTTTCCGGCGGAAGGCAGAGGCTAAAGCTCGCGACGGCCGGCGAACGCGCGGCCCAGCGTCACCTCGTCGGCGTACTCCAGGTCACCGCCGACGGGGAGCCCCGAGGCGATTCGGCTCACGCGCAATTCCATCGCCTTGAGGATGCGGGCGAGATAGCTGGCGGTGGCTTCGCCCTCGATGTTCGGATTGGTGGCGATGACGACTTCGGTGATGTTCTCGTCGCCGATGCGCGTCATCAGCTCCTTGATGCGCAGGTCGTCCGGACCCACGCCGTCGATCGGCGAGATCGCGCCGCCGAGCACGTGATAGCGGCCACGGAACTCACCGGTCCGCTCCATCGCCATGAGGTCGCGCGGCTCCTCAACGACGCAGATCACCGACGGATCACGCCGCGGGTCGCGGCAGATGCGGCACTCCTCGCGCTCGGACACGTTGAAGCACCGCGCGCAGAAACGCACCTTCTGCTTGACCGCGACGATTGTGTTCGCCAGGCGCTCCGCATCGGCAAATTCGATCGTGAGCAGGTGGAACGCGAGACGCTGTGCGCTCTTCGGGCCGATACCCGGCAGCCGCCCCAGCTCCTCGATGAGGTCTTGAACCGGACCTTCGTACATCCGTCAGAGCAGTCCCGGCGGGAGACCCATCCCGCCCGTCAGCCCGCCCATGGTCTGCGACTCCAGCTCCTTGGCGGCGCGCAGCGCCTCATTGACGGCGGCGACGACCATGTCCTGAAGCATGTCCACGTCCTGGGGGTCGACGACCTCGGGGTTGATTGCGACGGACTGCAACTCCGTACCGCTGCCGTTGACCACGGCCCTGATCATGCCCCCGCCGGCCGACCCCGTGACCTCCTGCTCAGCCAGCTCCTCTTGGGCCTTCGCCAGCTTCCGCTGCAGCGCCTGCGCCTGCTTCATCATCTGGTTCATGTTGCTCACGGCGGCCTCGCAGAGGTGGGGTCGGGGGAGCGGCCAGAGTACCCCTGGGAGATCTTCGTCCCGCCTAGGAACCCGCGTCGGCCTCGTCTTCGACGACGGTTGCGCCGAGGTCGCGTGTGAGGGTCTCGAGCGCCTGTTCATGTGCGGCAGCGGCGTCCGGGACGTCACCGGCGGCCGCGGCCGCCTCCGATTCCAGAACCGCCGCTGCCTGCTCCTCCAGCGACGGGTTGTCGTCTGCGACGGGGCCCGCGCGCTCGTCGCCGTCCGCCACCCTGCATTCGACCCGCAGACGCTCCCCGAGGATCTGCTCGAAGACCTCACCCAGCAGCACCTGACTGTCCTCCCGCGCGCAGTTGTCGGCGTGAAAGCCGTAGCCGCTGCGGAACTCCAGTCCCAGTGTGGAACCCTTCAGCCACACCGGTCGCGCCATCAACAGCCATGCCTGCAGGGACCGCTTCCGACCCTTCACCTCGTCGAGGATCGGATCCCAGCTGCGCTGGACGAGTTCCAGATCGATGGCCGTGTCACCCTCGCCGCCGACCTCTGGCGGCTGAGCTTGCGCCGCCTCGCTGGCGGCGGTCGGTGCGGGTGGAGCGACCGCCATCGCCGCCTGCTCCGTGGCCGGCGCCGGCTCCGGCACCGGCGGATCCCCCGCCGCGGTGGGTGCGCGGGAGGCATCCATTCCCGCGAGCCGTTCCAGGCGGTCCAACCGTGCTCCCATCGCCGCCGCGTCGCCCGACGCCTCGGGCATCGCCGCCTTGATCAGCGCGAGCTCCAACGGGAGCCGGGTGTTGCCGCGCCGCATCTGCGCCTGGCACTCGGCGAGCAGATCGACGGCACGAAGCAGCTCGACGCGGCCGAGCCGTCCTGCCTGCGCCTGGAGGGTCGCCAGGTGCTCGTTCGTCGTCTCGACCAGGCCGGCTTCGGGAGCGACCTGGATCAGGAACAGCTCGCGCAGGTGAGCGACGGCGTCGCGAGCGAACTGCCGCAGATCCACGCCGGCGTCCCCCAGACGACCGACCAGCGCGCACAGCCCGGGAACGTCGCCGCCCGCGATCAGGTCCGCGGTCTGGACGAGCAGCTCCTGCGGGACGGCGCCCAGCACGTCGATCACGCCCCGCAGCGTGACCTCGCGACCGGTGAAGGCGATGACCTGCTCGAGGACCGACAGGGTGTCGCGAACACTGCCGTCACCGGCGCGCACGATGAGGTCGACGGCCCCCGGCTCGAAGGTGGTGTCTTCCATGCCACCGATGCGCTGCACGTGCTCGGTGAGCACTGCCGCGGCAACACGCTTGAAGTCGAACCGCTGGGTGCGGGAAAGGATGGTTTCGAGCACCTTGTGCGGCTCGGTCGTGGCAAAGACGAAGATGACGTGGCCGGGAGGCTCCTCTACCGTCTTCAGGAACGCGTTCCATCCTGCCGTGGAGAGCATGTGGCACTCGTCGACGATGTACAGCTTCTTGCGTGCGGCGGCCGGCGTGAACGCCACGCGATCGCGGAGCTCGCGGACGTCGTCCACACCGCCGTGACTCGCGGCGTCGATCTCGATGACGTCGACCGACGCGCCGTCGGTGATCGACTCGCACTGCACACACATGCCGCACGGATCCGGCCGCGGGCCCTTCTCGCAGTTGATGGCCTTGGCGAGGATCCTCGCCGTCGACGTCTTGCCGGTGCCGCGGGGGCCGGTGAACAGATATGCGTGGTGGAGATGATCTTCACTGACGGCATGCGAGAGCGTGGTCGTCACGTGGTCCTGGCCCACGACATCCGCGAAGGTCTGCGGACGGTACTTGCGATACAGCGAGACGTAGGCCAACGCGTCACCCAACTTGTCGTCCGTGCGTGGGGAAGACGCCGGCATCCGACGGCGTTCCGCGGTCACCACCGGACGGGCGGCGATGCGCGGCTGATCCGTGGCGCCCGCCGCGTGCCGCTTATGGCTGCTGCCTTCCGGCCCTGACCAGGTTCACGGGGCGACGTCGCACGGGACCTCGCAAGCCACCCGCCCGGTGCTGACCGCGGACGGAACGAAGAGTGTACCAGCGCACGGGCGGCCGCTTCCCGTCAGGACTGCGATGCGTAGGGGCATTCACGTTGCGGTTGCGGCGATTCCGCAGCCGGTGCCGGTGCGACGTCGAGCAGCGCACGACGTGCGTCGTTGAACGATTCCACCGGGACGATCTGCAGCTGCGACCCGTCCGGTAGCGCGGCGCGCGCCGCCTCGACCGTGGCGACCGGTGCGAAGAACACCTCCGCGCCACGGCGATGCGCTGCGATCACCTTGTGACCGACGCCGCTGATGGTGCCGACGCGTCCCGTCGCGTCGATGGTCCCCGTCCCGGCGACCACACGTCCGGCGGCCAGATCGACATCGGGAAGAACCTTGTCGTAGACGGCCAGGGCGACCATGAGCCCCGCGCTGGGACCACCGATCGGGCCCGAGAGGACGTCGACTTCCAGCGGCAACGTGACACGCTGATTCAGGGTCTGGGGAACGACGCCGATCTGGGGCGTACCCTCGACCTCCGTCGCCGCAACCTCCACTGTGACTGTGCGACCTTCCCGCTGCACCTCGATGGTCAGCGGCTCGCCTGCGGGGGTGGACTGGATGACGTGACGCAACTCGACTTCGGTGCCGATCGGCCTCCCGTCGACGCGCACGATGACATCTCCCTGCGCAAGACTCTCAGCAGCCGGGCTGCCGGGAGCGACATGCAACAGCAGCGCACCGTCGCCGGAAACGGAGGCGGGCTTCCCCGCCGCGTCCAGGCCGACAGCGGCGGCGATCTGCGCGGTCGACTGGAACAGCTGCCGCTGCTCGTGGAAATAGACGCCGGCGTCCAGGCCCGGCGGGATCACGTCCCGTCTCGGTGTCAGGGACGCGTCGCCGTCGAAGGCCGCCGTCACGGCGTCGGCCACCGTGGCCTGCAACACGTTGATCGTCGTCAGGAGGTAGTCGCCGTTCACTGGCGTGCTGCGCGGATCATCGACGGCGGTGCACGCGGCGAGAGGGACAACACGTCCCGGCTGTTCGACGTACGCGGGGAGCGGCACGAGGAACGCCGCGGCGACCAGAATCATCATCGACACCGGCAGGAAGCCGACCCGCAGCCATCGCATCAGTGGTGGGTGGCGGACACGAGGCTCGGCGTGAGCAGCCCGACCGCACGACCGGCGTCTGTGACGACGATCATGTTGTGTGGAGCGTTTGCCATCCGCTCCACCGCCTTGTCCAGAGGTGTGTCGACCGGCACCGCCGTCACGTCCGCTGCCAACGCGATGTCCTCCACGGTCGTCGTGTCCCACAGGTCCGACGGCACCGCGTCGATCTGGCCCAGCACGAGCGTCCCCACGACGGGATCGCCCACCGGCCACAGCAGCGATGGGCGCTCCTGCACGACGTCCAGCGCCCGCGCCAGGTTCCACTGCGCCGGCAGCGGCGGTGGCACGCTGCCCATCACGTCGCGGACGGACGTGCGGTTGAGCTGTTCACGCAACCGGGCGCGCTTGTAGCTGGATGTGGCGCCCTGAAACAGGAAGATGCCGATGAGCAACGTCCACAGCCCACCACTGATCCACTCCAGCGGAACCCGCAAGAAGCCCGGCGCCCACCGGAAGTCACCGCCGGTGAATCCGACCAGCCCCACGAGCACGAGCGTCGCCGCGAAGGCTTGCCCCACGCGGGCCGCCCACCGCGTCGACTTGTGCGGGTCGCCGGTGATTCCCCACAGCACGGAACGCAGCAGCCGCCCGCCGTCGAGCGGATATCCGGGGACGATGTTGAAGATCGCCAGAATCAAGTTCGCGACGGCGAGAACGCCAGCGAGCCCCGCGACGTAGGGGAGACCGATGGTTCCCGCCGCGACGAGTCCGAAGGCGGCCGCGAGCACAAGGCTGATGAACGGGCCGATCCCGACGATGACGAACTCGTCACGGGCGCGGTCGGCCTCTCTGGTCGACTCCGTGACCCCGCCCAGCGCGAACATCGTGATGCTGAGCACCGGAATGTTGCGGTCGAGGCTGGTCAGCGCGTGGCCCAGCTCGTGCGCCAGGATGCTGGCCGTGAACAGCGCCGTCCCCGCCACCGCGAGCGCCAGCGTCAGCAGAGGATCGGCAGGTCCCGGCCTGCCGGCGAACGTGGTGTACAGGAAGAAGCCGACGTAGCCCGCCATCAGCAGCCAGGACCAGTCGATGCGCACCGGAATGCCCTGCACGCGACAGAGCGTCCAGGCGTTGGGAAAGCTGCCGGCAGGCTGGGCGCGGGCGGGCTGCTGTCGGGGTTCGGCGTCGGTCATATCGGCTGTGCGTCCTATACTGCCGCCTGTCACCCCGTGACGTGGAGCCGTCGCCTAGTCAGGCCTATGGCGCGGTCTTGGAATGGCCGTAGGGTGGCAACACCCTCGAGAGTTCG